>JBMTVS010000012.1:0-22482 GCA_049451655.1 Kiritimatiellia bacterium
CGCGCCAGCAGCGTGGAAAGTTGCACCCAGGCGCTATTTCGTTTTGCGTCGTTCATCGGATCATCACTTACTAGAAATAAAATAGTGCAGATAGAAGAGAACCCGCAACCGGTAAAATTGCGGATGCGGCCTCACCGCTAACCTGCAATCCGATAAATCATTATGAGCGTGCGATCAGTTGGCGCATGATTTGCGCGGTGCCGGCGGGGCCGGGCAGGGTGGCCACCGTGCCGCCCGCGGCGAGGACGGCGGCTTTGACCTCGGGAATGGCGTCGCCGGGACAACCCACGTGGCCGGCCACACTGGTTTCCAGCTTCGACAAGTCGTTGTGATGATCGCCAATGGCCAGAATTTCCCCGGTGCGGTATCCGGCATATTCGGCGTAGGCGCGAAGCGCGTTGCCCTTGCCGAGGTCGGCATGGTTGACCGCGACCCAGCCGCCATTACGTGACATCAGAACATCGTCAACACCGTCGAGGGCACGTTCGATTTCGGGAAACAACTGGTGCTCGGCGGCAGCGTGATCGCGCAACAGAAAGGCGGTGTAGGTCTCCCCCACCAGAAACATCTCCGGCGCGTAAAGGCGCTTTATCTCCTGCAGCTTTTCGCCGAGCTGCCGTTGCACCCGGCCATGAAATTCGAGCAGTTGCTCGTACGCCATGCGGTTCCAGGGTTGCAGCGGCTCGCACTCGCGACCACGGATGACGTGCACGGTGGTTTCGGTGCAGATGTAAGCCACCGGCAAACTGGTCAAACCACGGCGGCGCGAGCGATCCACCACTGCGCGCTGATCGGCCAGTTCACGGCCACTGTTAGCCACCCAACAAACGCCCAGATCCGCGAGCTCATTCAACACAGGAATTACATCGTGATGAACCACCCCGGCGGGATCATCATAGGAGAGGATGGTGCCGTCGAAGTCGAGGCTGATCAGGCGAATGGTGTCGTTTGTGGACATGGCGACACTCTATCGAAGTGCCGGTTGCTTGGCAAACAGCTCACCAAAAACTCACGCCAGCCTGATGCAACCGGTGCTTCAGGACGCCCGTTCGTGCCCGATCAGGAGGCTGGCGCCAGTTTCTTGCGGCGAATCCGCAAACCGGGACAAAACGAAAGCAAGGCAACGATGGAAAATCCAGCCGCGCAAATCACCATGTAGGATACGGCCGCGTATTTATCGACCTCGAGGTAGTAGAGAATAGCCCCGATGCAGTAAGCGCCAGCCAGGGCCTCAAGCATGGTAAGCCGGGAAATATTCACCGGATAGGCATGCAATGATTTATCCCCGGATTTGGGCGTTCGCATGAAGGGTGACGCCTTGCCCGTTACGGCCTCCAGCACCGCCCGGGTATTGGAGATGGCGATCCCCACCCCGAACAGGGTGATCATGGGCAGGTAAAGGATGTTGCGCCACCAACCCGCGCGGTAGAGTAATAACTGGGGAACGCTGTAGATGATGTACGGCGCCAGCGTGCCGAGCATGAAAAGCGCAGGCAGGATGCCGTCGGCGGGATAGCGATACGTGGTGACGTAACTGGAATAAGGCACCGATATCAGCGCGACCCAAAGCATGAGCGGATGCACCAGGTAGCCGCATATCTGGTAAAAGGCCTCGACCTTGGCAATCAGCGAAAAGTTGGAACGCATAATCGCGGGCATGAGCTTGATCGCGGTCTGAATGGAGCCCTTGGCCCAGCGAAATTGCTGGGCCTTGAGTGCGTTCATGTCGTCGGGCAACTCGGCGGGCACCACCAGATCGAAAAAGTACTCGCAGCTCCACCCCGCCAACTGGGCGCGGTAGGAAAGGTCGAGATCCTCGGTGAGGGTGTCGTGCTGCCAGCCCCCGGCGGCCTCGATGGCCTGGCGTCGCCACACCCCGGCCGTGCCGTTGAAATTCATGAACAATCCGCTGTAGGAGCGCGCCCCTTGATCGAGGGTGAAATGCCCGTCGAGCCCGAGCGCCTCCGCGTGGGTGATGGCGGACTGATCGCGATTCAGATGGCCCCAGCGCGCCTGCACCAGACCGACACCGGCATCCACCACCATCGCGGGGATGGTCTTCATCAGGAAGTCGGCCGGCGGGATGAAATCGGCGTCGAAAATCGCGAAGATATCGGCCGTGGTCTGGCTCATGCCATGTTGTAGCGCGCCCGCCTTGTAGCCGGTGCGCTCTGCCCGGCGCACCACCTGCACCTCATGACCGGCGGCGCGCAAGTCCCCGGCGACGCGGTCGATCAGGGACGAGGTTTCATCGGTCGAGTCGTCGAGCACCTGGATGGCATGACGCCCGGCGGGATACGCCATCGCGGCGGCGGCCCGCATCACCCGCTCCACCACATTCACCTCGTTGTACACCGGAATCTGGGTCACCACCCGGGGCAGGTCGTCGCTGGTGTAGCGACGGGAAAATTCCGCGTGAATCGCCTCAATACGTCCGCGCCGGTTTTTCCGGTTGAAGAACCAGAAGAACATCAGCACATACAAGTTCAAGGCGAAGGAAAGCAGCAAAAGGGAAGGAACCAGATGAGCCAGATACAACACAAACTCGATGAGTGGTTTCATAAATTCCTTTCACAGCGCGGGGTGTTGGTCTAATGATTGTGGCCGACGACGCCTCCGTAGCTCACCAGGACAGAGCGACAGTTTCCTAAACTGTAGGTAGCAGGTTCGAGTCCTGCCGGGGGCAGTTTTTCTTAAGCGGCGGCCTGCTTTCTTTTGCGCGGCAAGGGCAAGGTGATTTCCGCGGTGGCACCCTGGCCGGGCGCGGAGGTGATGTTGAACGTGCCACGATGGTTCTTCAGGTTTTCCACCACCGAGAAAAGTCCAAACCCACCCTCTTGACCATTGATGAAACGATGATTCTCCGGCACCTCAAAGCCGGCACCGTCATCGGCAACCCGCACCACCAGCATGCCCTCGCGTTGCCAGACATCGACATGAATGACGCTGGCCTTCGCGTGCTTGAGGGCATTCAGGATGAGTTCCCGGGTGCAGCGGAAAAGGTTGCGCTCGATGTTCTTATCGAGCGCCAGCGCAAGTTCGTCACTCCGCACCTCGATGGGCGTCTTGTAGAGCATGGTGAGCCGGTCGGCCAGATCCTCGAGGGCGGGCACCATCCCCAGCTCGTCAAGCAGCGGCGGGCTGAGCTCGGCCATCAAGGCGCGCGACTCGGTGATGGATTCGGTGATCAGCGTCCGCAGCGTGCCCAGTTCGTGCTGGGCATGGGTCAACTGACCTTCCTCGAGGTCGACCCGCAAGGAACCAATCTTGATCGCCGAGAGCGACAGCGTTTGAATAATGGTGTCATGAATATGGGTTGAGATGCGATGACGGGTGCGGTCCTCGGTGTTGGCCAGTCGTTCGGTCATCAAGCGCAAATGGCGCTGATAGCGCTCGCGCTCGGCATCCAATCGTTTAATCGCAGTGACATCACGCAAGGACATGACCGCGCCCGTGATGTTGCCGGTCAGATCGTGTACAAAAGAGAGCGAAGGTACGTAGGTGCGGGTGGATGATTTATCTTGTTTGACCAGGGTAAACGTCTCCAGGTCGACTGGTTTCCCCTGAATGCAGCTCGCGATGGCATCAAGCAGACCCTCCCCGCCGCTGATCGATGTTCTACGAAGCACGTCTTCCAGAAATTGTCCTTCCAGCCCTTCACCGGTTTCTCCCGCGAACTGCTCGAAGGCAAGGTTAACGGTATTGATGCGGCCCTCAAGATCCATCAACACCACGCTTTCCGCCAGGGCATCGAGCACCTCGCGGGCCGTTCGGGCCGAGGCGGCCTCTGCCAGCGCTTGCGTTTCCCGCTGCTCGGATTCGCGGAGCGCTGTGACATCGACCAGCACCAGGGCGATCCGGTTCTCCGTGGGGCGATAGATCAAGGTCTTGGTCCAGCGTTTCATGTGGGGACTGTAGATTTCATGCTGCACCGGTTCACTGGTGGCAGCGACCTTGAGCATCAGCTCCAGGTAGGCCTGGTCGGTTTGCGGCATCAACAGGCTGACCCGCTGGCCGACGCACTGGCGGGCGGTGAACCCCGTCATTCGCTCGAAGGCGGGGTTGACGTCGGTCACCATCAAGTCCACCGGTTCTCCCTTGGCGTTGCGAATAACTTCGTGCAGGGCAAACCCCTCACTCATGTTTCGAAACAATGAGTGATACCGGGCCTCGCTGCGACGCAAGGCCTCCTCGTTGTATTGTCGCCGCAAGGTCGAGGCCACATACTCGGCGAAGGTGATGACGAGATCGATGTCGTCACGCACCAGGCAATCAAGTTTGCGCGAGCCGAAGGAAATCGTGCCCATCGCCTTTCCCTCACCATCGAGCAATGGAAAGCAGTTGAAGCAGCGGAGGCCTTGCTCCTTGACGAGGGCCAGACGAACATCCTGGCTTTCCTGCACATGATCAGCGATCACCGGCTCGCCCTCGAGCGCCACAAATCCGCACACCCCCTCGCCGGGGTTGAACCAGGTCAAGCGGTCGCGCACCCGGTCGGTCAATCCACCGCTGATGTTGAGCTTGATGCGACCGGTCGACTCATCGGCGAGGTGATACATGAACACATCACAACCAATCAAGGAGACCAGGCGGTGGCAGAGACGCTCGATGACCGCGGTTGAATTGCTGCTACGCAACAAGGCCCCCGCCGCCTCGGCCATAAAGCCGGAGCGGCCCTGAGCCAGACGCAAACGGTTCTCGTAATACTCGCGCTCGCGCATTTCAACCTGTAGTTCATCAACCTCCTTGTTGACCGCCTGATGCTGCTTTTGAAGCAGGTCGTGATCCTCCCGTAACGGGTTTTTTTCCGGGAGTTCGATCATCGCGTTGATGATATTCGCCGACTTGGCGGCCCGGCGGTTTTCCCGGAGGATACTGGTCAAATTGACCGGGATGGTTTTACCGCCCGGGATCGACAGTTCAACCTCCACGCTGGAACGCAGACCCTTGCGCACCCGGGCAAGATGGGTCAGGTAGTCGCGCCGGCAATCATGGTTGACCCAGTGGATTAAAGGCATGCCCAGCACGCTGCCTTCCCGCCGTTGGCCGAGCATGTCCATAGCCGCCGGATTCACCTCCCGGACAACCCCGTGCCGGTCGGTGCTGACGCACCCGACCGGAAAGTCATCCTGCAGGTGAAGGGTTTCGTTCACGCGTCCGCCCGGCCCTTTTTCAATGAGTTGATATCGACAAACGCCATCACGACGCCGTCGATTTTGTTATCGGTGGTTTTGTAGGTTCGCAGCCGGACCATCCACCACTGGCCAAGGCTATCCTGCAGCTCAAGCTCGCGGGTCTGGAGATTTTCCAGCAGGTCGTTGACCAGGGCTTCGAAGCCGGGCACCTCAACGTTCATTTTGATGTCGGTGATTGGACGGCCCACGTCACCGGGGATCAGCTTCAGTAAACGGGTGCAGGAGGAGGTGAAGAGGCGAATGCGGAAATCACGTCCGAACATGACGACCGGAATGTCGATGTTGGCCATGAGGTTATGCAGATGATTGTTCACATCCTCCAGCTCGTGGTTGCGGCTTTCGAGTTCATCGTTAAGGGTGGTCAGTTCCTCGTTGGTGGACTGCAGTTCCTCCTTCGCGGTTTCAAGCTCCTCGTTGGCGCTTTGGAGTTCCTCATTGCTGGAGAGGATTTCCTCATTGGCTGAGCGCAACTCCTCGGCGGTGGCCTCGTGTTCCTCGATGATGGACTGCAGGGCCTCGCGCGCGCCATCCAGCTCCTCGCGTAACAGGCTTAGCTCCCGGACTTCACGATCCGGCTCCGCGCTTTTGGTGGTCCCGGTCTGCTTTTTGCGTTTGGTATTCATCGATTTTTTATCACTTTTTTCCCCTGTGCTCCCCGGCAGGGCTTTGCTTACTTCCAGCCAGGCATCGTCGACTTTTTGGCGCAGCGCCAACTGCGCGGTTTCCGATGAGGCAACGTAAGGGCGGAAGAAGAGCGCGGGACGCTGGTCATACTGGCGTTTGCGGTAAATTTTATGCCGGTTATCGACCAGCTCGAAGAGATCATTGAAGGCGGCGGCGGATTCGGCCTGACCCAGTACCATATATCCCCCGGAGCCCAGTGCGTAATGAAATACAGGAAGCACCCGGTGCTGTAACGATGAGCCCAGATAGATCAACACGTTACGGCAACTTAACAGATCGATGCGCGAGAAGGGTGGATCCACCAGCATATTCTGCCGGGCAAAAATACACGACTGGCGAATGGATTTGGCGATGCGATAACCTTCGTGGGTTTTGTTGAAGTAGCGCTCCAGCCGGCGGGCGGAAATCCTCCCGGCAAGCTCGGCGGTATAGCGTCCTGCCCGGGCCCGTTCGAGGGCGGTGTTGTTGATATCGGTACCGAAAAACTGCACCGGATGGTTGATCTTTAGCTCCTCCATAACCTCATGAAACAGAATGGCCAGCGAGTAGACCTCCTCACCGGTGGAACAACCGGGCACCCAAACCCGCACGGGATGCGCGGGGGAGCGGTTCTTGAAGAGTTCGGGGATAATTTTCTTACGCAGCGCGGTGAACATGGTTTCGTCACGGAAGAACGAAGTCACCTGAATAAGAATATCCTCATAGAGTTCGCGAATTTCCGCCGGGTGGGTGCGCAGGTAGCGCAAGTAGGCGTTAAAATCAGGCAGGCCCTTGATGTCGATACGACGACGGATCCGGCGTTGCAAGGTGGGCTTTTTGTACTCGCTGAAATTAACCCCTAACCCGCGGTGGATTTCCTCGATGATGCCTTGCAGGGCGCGGTTTTCCTTGCGGCGTTGCTGTAAACCTACCGGGCCGCTCACGGCAAGATCGGCCAGGGATTCGGCTATTTCGGCAGGCGACAAAACAAGATCGGCCACCCCGGCCCGGACAGCGGCGCCGGGCATGGAGGGATGACCGGCGGTTTGCTCGCTCTGGGCGATGGTGGAACCGCCCGCTTCACGGATGGCCGCCAGCCCTTCCGCGCCGTCGGATCCATCACCGGATAGAATCACGCCCACCGCGTCACTGCCGCGGGCGGCGGCGAGCGATTTTAGAAAACGATCGATGGCATGCTGGCGTTGTTCGTTGGGCTTGCGTGACACCAGCTTGATGTGATCGCCCTCCACCCGCAACTCGCGCCCCGGCTTGATGACGATCAGGCGGCCTGGTTCGAGCCGCATGTTGTTCCGCGCTTCCACCACGTCCAGCTTGGTTACCCGGGCCAATATTTCCGGCAGGGCGCTCTCCGCCGGCGCATCCGCATGTTGCGCATAGATCACGGCTAGTCCGGACGTGTCACCGAGATGCACCAGCATATCGGTTATGGCCTCCAGCCCGCCGGCCGAGGCACCGATCCCGGCCACGGGAAAACATGGCCCTTTATCATCCGGTGAAACGGATTCACCGGCTGGTTTTTTGGATTTCATGATACGACTTCCCTCCCTGACTGAAGGTCACGCTAACACAAATGCATGCCACGGCAAGGAAACTTAATGAAAAAAGTCAAGCGTTATACCTACGCATTTTTCGCCCAATTTTTGCATGAAACTTTATATGGTGCATGAGATCTTCCCGCCCAAAGGGTTTGATTAGATACCCTTTGGCGCCAGCCTTGAACATGGCGGTGACCAGTTCGTTGTGGTTGTGCGCGGTCATGAGCAGGACCCGGGTTTCGCGCGGCAACTCGACGTTGCGCAGAAACCAGAGACCATCATGAAGGGGCATCCGGTAGTCGAGCAGGATGAAGTCGAAAAGGTTATCCCGAACCAGCGGCATGGCTTGATAAGCGCTTGCGGCCTCCTGAATGTCATGGCCGTGCTCCTCGAGCATGGTGCGGATTTCCTTCCGCAAACCTGCGTGATCGTCGACGATTAAAATCTTGAGTGCTTCATCCGTGGCAAGAGTTGGTGTGTTCATGGCTGGTCAGGTTGACGGGCAGGACGGGTGAACGCTATCGGGTAATGGATGAATTACGCAGGGGCAAACACTGAACGAAATGGATGGGCCACAGGCTGGTTGAGGATTTTGCGCAAGCAAACTAGGGGATTCCCCGAGTGGACAAATAGCCCTCGTGAGCCATTATCGGAAGGATATGCAGATGGCAAGGTCGCCGGAAAAACCAAACATAACGAGAGAGTCATGAATACACGCATCATAATTGCCGATGATCATCACCTAATGCGCGATGGACTGCGGGCCCTGCTCTCCCGCGAGGATGACATGGAGGTCGTGGGAGAGGCCGAGAACGGCAGCTCCACCGTGGCGCTCGCGCAAAAGCTCAACCCGCATATTATCGTGATGGATGTTTCCATGCCCGACCTGAACGGGATCGAGGCCACCCGCAAGATTCTCGGTCACAATAGCCAGGTGAAAGTCGTCGCCTTATCCGGCCACATGGATGAACGCTTCGTGCGCGAGATGCTTACCGCCGGAGCCTCCGCCTATATTCTCAAACAATCGGCGGGCGAGGAATTGATGCGGGCGATCCGCATCATCCGCAAGGGACGCAAGTATCTTTCCCCCGAGGTCGCCCAGGGCGTGGTCGACAGTTACGTGGAGCTTTCGCGTCCGAATTATGATCACACCGCCTTTGTCGTGCTTACCGATCGCGAGCGCGAGGTCTTGCAGAAAACCTCTGAAGGCAACTCGACCAAGGATATTGCGGCCGACTTGTGCATCAGCATCAAGACGGTGGAAACCCACCGCCGCAATATCATGGAGAAGTTGCAACTGCAGAGCGTGGCCGAGCTGACCAAGTACGCAATACGCGCCGGTTTGACCTCGGTGGATGTGTAGCTAAAACGAGCATAATCAACGATTCGTTGGCTGGAGTTGGCGAGAGCGATGGAACAGAAATACCGTATCATGCTGGTGGATGATCATGCATCCACACGTGAAGCGATGAGTCATTTTTTAAACCGGCAGCCGGACCTGATCGTGGCGGGCGAGGCAGGCAGCGGCGAGGAATGTTTGAACAGCCTCGATCATATCAATCCGGACTTGGTGGTGATGGACATTCTGTTGCCGGTGATGAACGGCATTGAAACCACCAAAAAGCTGAAAGCGAATCATCCGCATCTTCCGGTCATGGTCTTGTCCAACTACACCGGGCGCACCCTGATCAAGGCGGTGCGCGACGCGGGCGCATCCGGCTACCTGGGCAAGGACCGTGCCTACGAGGCCCTGATCCCCGCTATTCGCAAGATCCGGGACGGTGAATCATCGTTTCCGCCGGATATCTTCGCTTAATCTGATCCTCATAATTTTCGTTTTGCCATCTAGGGTTCCTCCCGAGTGATGGTGAATCGGTTACGCATCATGATGATTCCCGAAAACCAGAAAAGGAATCATCATGATAGCTACGCAACCTTTACGTTATACCGAAGCCTGCCTGGACCTGGTCGAGACTTACCTGCGGGAGCACGGCCTGACCGGCAAGGCCCCGCGCGATCAGGAGGCCCGCAAGAAGCGACTGCTGGATTGCTTGTCCCTGTTGCGCGACAACTCCGAAGAGCAGGTCCTGCATGAAGTTACCGCCATCGCCCGCCAAACCCAGGCCCCCGGGGCCTACCTCGCCCTCGCGGGGGCGCAACTGAATTGCCAACTGTACGACTCCGCCCTGATCACCCTGGACATCCTGCTCTTCGCCCACCCGAAGTGTCATCACGCCATCCTGGCCAAGGGGCTGGTGCACTGCGCGGCCGGCTCGCTGGATAAAGGACACGTTCACGTGCACGAGGCGGTGCAGGCGGATCCCAACCTTTGGCTGGGCTGGCAAGTCCTCATCGACCTCGCCGACCGCGAAGGCAAACCGCACGAGGCGGAACGCTTGATTGGCGAAGCGCTCTGGCATGAACCCGGACCCGGTGCCCGGCGTGATTTTTATGCGCGCCCGCTGCGGGACGATACCAACTTTCAAATGAAAGCGAATGCGCCATCATGAAGCAGCCCGGTATTTATTTGCAGGAGGCTTTTTCGCTGGCGTCCGGCACGCCGCCCGATCAAGCCGATTGTGCCTACTTTAATCGCGCCCCGGTGGGGTACCTCACCTTGCGCGCCAACGGCGCCATCGCGGAGGCGAATCACGCTTTCGAGCGGATGAGCGGACTGCATCAGCGGGAATGGTCGGGGCGCGCCTTTCGCGAGATGGTCGCGGAAAGTCATCACCCGGTTTGGGATTACTACTTTCCGCGACTGCTGAAGAGCGACGAACGGGAATCATGCACCGTGGAGCTGCATGGCGCGCCGGATGATCGACGCCATGTGTTGATTGATGGCGTCATGGATGATGAAGGGCTTATTGCCTTGATTACCGTGACCGACCTGAGCTTGCCGCGCAAGAGCGAGGCCTTGCGCCATCAGCGGGACCGGCTTGCCGCCACCAGCCACATGGCAGGCGGACTCGCCCATGACTTTAACAACCTGCTGTCGGTCATTCTGCTGAGCCTGGACGTCAGCCGGACCATGCTGCCGCCACATCAACATCTGGGTGACCTGCTGCAGGCTGCTGACGATGCCGTCAAACAGGCGGCGCGGTTGACCAGCCGTTTAATCACCCTCGCCCACGGTGGAAAACCGGTGCTCGAGGCGATGGCGTTGAACGAGCGGTTTCAGGAATGCGCGCGACTCATGCTGGTGGATACCGGCATCAAGCTAACCTGCGAACTGGAGCCGAAATTATCTACGGTGATGGTCGACACGGCGCTATTCGAACAGGCGCTGCGCAACATCATCATCAACGCCTGCGAGGCCATGCCGGGCGGGGGAACTATTCACCTGAGCTCGCGCAACCTTGACCTGCCCCCGCTCAACGAGGCCGGATTGCCGCCCCGTTCATACGTAAAATTAAGCATCGCCGACGATGGCCGCGGCATCCCGGCGGCCAACCTGCCACGGGTGCTGGATCCCTACTTTACCACCAAACCGCGCGACTCCCGCAAAGGCGTGGGTTTCGGACTGGCCATGTGCCATGCGATCATGGCCAGTCATCACGGGGCGATTCTGGTGGAATCCGACGGTCGCAAAGGCGCCCGGGTCGACCTGTATTTTCCGGTTGACCATCACCCGGCTCAACCCCCGGTTGAGCCTGCATAAAGAAAGGAGCAAGAGCATGAGAATCATCATGTATGCGCTCATCGCGATCGGGTTGACGGCATCGGTATATGCCGTTCCGCTCGATCTGTACAATGATGTCCTCACCTATGAAGGCGGGGGCATTGTGGCCACGGCGGACTGGGACAACCCGGAAACCGGACTGAGCTGGAACATCTTCCAGGTCGATCCCGATCTCTGGCGTTACGAGTACGTCTGGCAAACCGGTGGTTCCGACGTGAGCCACATTGTGCTGGAACTGACCGAGGGAGCCATCGCCGCTGACTTCAGCAACTGGCAGTATATGTATGCCGATGTCGAGTCCGGCAGCCCCGAATTCGGCTGGTTCTCGCCCAATCAAGGCAACAGCAACCCCGGCATGCCTGCGGCGGTGTATGGCCTGAAGCTGGATATCGCCTCCGATACTGATGTGTTCGGGTTCGCATTCGAAACCTGGCGCACGCCGGTCTGGGGTGATGTTTACGCGAAAGGAGGACGCCATGCCATGGGCACCGACGCGGACGGCGGATTTACCTACGCCTATAACGTCGGCTTGACCGTGGATGACGTCGACCTGAACGACGGCTACCACGTCGCGGTGCCGAATGGCTATGCGGTCAGTGATCCAGGCGTTACCGCGGCCCTGCTGGGTCTTGCGGTGGCCGGCATGGATCGGATGCGCCGGCGGTTGAACAAGGGAGCATGACATGCTTTTTAAAAAAAGGGGGACAGGTCACGACGACGCCCGGCACCCCTCGCCCGGCGTCCCGTCGCAGCCTCAAAAGCTGGCCGCACCCGGCCGTGGCGGGCCTGTCCCCCGCCCTTCCGCCGCATCCGAATCGTCGCATGAACTCTCTGATGAATTGTTGGCCCACCAGGCCGCGCTCGAAATCCGCAACGCCCAACTCGAGGAGGCCCGCGAGCGGATTGAAAAGGAGCGCAAAAAGTTTAATCACCTTTTCGATGCCGCCCCGGTCGGATACCTGATTCTTAACCGGCGCGGCGAAATCACCGAGGTCAATCTCACCTTTACGCTGATGATTGGCTCGTCGCACGCGCAACTCCTCGGGCAGCCTTTCCTCAATTACATCGTCAAAAACGCGCGCGAGGCGTGGCGGCAATTTCTGCACAAGGTTTTTCAGGGGGTTGCCCTGGAATCCAGCGAGACCACGCTGATCACCCCCGAGGGCAAGACCTTTGACGTGATGATGGACTGCATCCTCAACAACTCCGGTCACGCCTGCCTGCTCGCGATCACCGATATCACCGGACTCAAACGCGCGGTCGAGGAACGCTTCATCAACGCCAAGCTCGATTCCTTCGGCGTGATGGCCGGCGGCATCGCCCACGACTTCAACAACCTGCTCTCGGTCATTCTGATGAACCTTGATTTGAGCCGCATGCTCATTCCGCCGAGCGCCGATTTACAACATTTGATGGACGAGGCCAACAAGGCCGTGCAGCAGGCCACCGGTCTAACCCAGCGACTGCTAACCCTCGCCGAGGGTGGAGCCCCGGTGCGCAAACCCATTCAACTGAATGAATTCATCCGGCACAGTGTGGAGCTTGCCCTTGCCGGCTCATCGCTGCAGGCGGAGTTTCACATCGGTGACGACCTGTGGATGACCAAGGCTGATCCGCGCCAATTCGAACGGGTAATTCGCAACGTGATCATGAACGCCATCGAGGCCATGCCGGCGGGTGGCGTGATCGAAATTACCGCCCGCAACGAGGAGTTGATCGCCCATGCGCCCACCACCCTGCCCGACGGCAAATACATTCGTCTAAGCATGAAGGATCACGGTCCGGGTATCCCCCTCGAGTTACAACCCTTGATCTTCGACCCTTACTTTTCCACGAAGCGTCGCGGGGCGAAAACCGGTCTCGGCCTTGGATTGGCCACCTGTTACTCGATCATGAAGAAGCATGAAGGCGCCATCTTCGTGGAGTCGGAGCCCGGTCAGGGCACGGAGATTATTCTGTTGTTGCCGGTGGCCCCGTTCGAGCCGGGGGTCGCCGACGTGGCGGCCTTCGAACCCGAGGCCGCGCCGCGGCTCGGGCGTATCCTCTTGATGGACGATGAGGATGGCGTGCGTAAATCGGTCAGTCAGGTGCTGCAGGCCTTCGGCCATGAAGTCTCGGTCGCGGTGGAGGGCCGGGAGGCAATTGAGTTATACCGGCAGGCCCTGCAGGAAGACCGGCGATTCGATGTTGCGCTGATTGACCTCACGGTGCGCTCCGGCCTTGGTGGTCGCGAAACCATCGAGGCGCTCAAGCAACTTGATCCGGAGATCAAGTCCGTGGTGATGAGCGGATTCACCCAGGATCCGGTCATCATGAATTACGGGGAATACGGTTTTTCCGACTACCTCATCAAACCCTTTGGACGGGCGCAGTTGCGCGAAGTATTGGGAAAATTACTCAAGGAAAAGACGCCGGAGGAGATGGAGCCGGAGATTGTCCGCGAGAAGGAATTCGACAACGTGCTGATCGTGCGGCCACTCCGCGACAAGCACGGGCGCTGTGTCGATGCCGTGGTCGAATATGCCAATCAGAGTTGGCTCGAGGATTTCGACTACACGGAGCGCGAGCCGCGCGGGGTGCACATCAAGAATGCCTTGCCGGTCTACGCCGATCGAATCGGTTTCATCTTTCAGGTCGCGGAAAGCGGCGAACCCTTCCGTTATGTGCGCTCCATGCCGGGCGATGACACCCGCTGGTTCGACTATCAGATGATCCCTTACGGCGAAAAAGTCATCATTTTTTCGCATGAAGTTACGCGTGAATACCGGCTGGAATTCGCCGTGCGGGAAAGCGAGGAGCGATTGCGGGCCGCCTTTGAGCACTCGCCGGATGTCGTGGCCCTGTTCCGGCCCGCCTACGATGCACGTGGACATTTCGCGGATGTCGAGATCACCTATCTCAACCGCACCGCGCTGGATCTCTGGTGCAATGGCGTTCCACTGGAGGAGACCCGGGGTCGTAAGTTGTTTGATCTCAACCCGGCATTACGGGCGGTTTACTTTGATATTTATCGCGGCGTCTCGGAAACGGCCCGCGAGTATCATGACATTATCAAAGTGATTCCGAATGGCGGTGAAAGCCGTTGGATGGATATCCGGGTAGCCATGTTCCTCGGTGGCATTGTTCATACCAGCCGGGATGTTACCGGCGTCAAGGAGGGTGAGCAGGCACTCAAAACGAGTCTCGAGAATTTACAGGTATCGCAGCAGACACTGAAGCGTACCAAAGAGAAGCTCGAAGCCATCCTGAATGCCATGCCGGACCTGATGTTCCGGGTGGATTACGATGGTCGCATTCTGGAGGGGCATTCCGGCAACAACTTTTCCTTTTTTGTTCCGCCCGATCAATTTATCGGCAAGACCTTCGAGGATGTTTTACCCGTGGAGGCGGCGCGGGTAATCAGGGCAGGGTTGCATGAAGCCATGGAACATTTCACGCACCGGGGTGGAACGTACTCGTTGCCCATGCCGGAGGGTGAGGCCTGGTACGAACTATCCATCGCCACCATGAATGATCATCCGGAACTGGAGCATCAATTCATCCTGTTGGTGCGCGATATCACCGTGCGCAAACAGGTGGAGAATAACCTGCGTGAGCATCAGCATGATCTGGCCGAAGCACAACGGACGGCTCATGTAGGCAGTTGGAAATGGATGACCGCCGATGATTCGCTAATCTGCTCGGAGGAGTTTTTCCGGATCTTCGGGATGGAACATCCGTCGACCCCGGTCTACGGTCAATCATTTCGATCCTACTTAACGGCGGAATCTCTCCAAATCTTGTGCGATGGCATCTCCACCTCTCGCCTCAGCGGTAACCCCTTTCGCGTCAATGTGGAACTCGTTTTGCCCAGCGGCGAACATCGTTACGCGTTGGTGCATGGTCAGCAAAAAATGCGGGAACCCGAGGAGTGGCGCGGCACCATTAGCGATATCACGGATATGCATCAGGCCCATCAGCGCTTGAATCAAGCCCAGCGCAATGAGTTGATCGGACGCCTTGCCGGTGGCGTGGCCCATGACTTTAACAACCAGTTGCAATCGATACTCGGCATTACCGAATTACTGCTGTCGACCATGGACCCAAGGCAGCCTGAATATGAACATGTCCTCGACATCCAGAAGGCCGGGGAACATTCCGCCGAATTAACCCGTCAATTACTCGCTTTTTCGCGCCGGCAAATGACGCGCCCGGTCATCATCAAGCTAAACGAGGAAGTTGAAGACATGATGCGCATGGTCCAGCGACTGCTTGGCGAAGGCATCACCCTGAACTGGGAACCCGGCGACAAGCTTAATCCGGTACTGATGGATACCGGTCAGCTCAAACAGATCATGATCAACCTCTGCATCAACGCGCGAGACGCCATGAAGGGGCGCGGGATCATCACCATCCGGACCACTAATTTTATGGCCGACATGGCCTTCTGCTCCAGCCGTCCGGATTTTACCATCGGCTCCTATGTCATACTCAGCGTGAGTGACAACGGCAGCGGCATGAGCGAGGAGGTCAAGGCGCACATTTTCGAGCCGTTCTTCAGCACCAAGGAATTTGGCGAAGGTGCCGGGCTGGGGCTGGCCACCGTGGAGGGAGCGGTCCGCCAGAATAACGGCGTAATCGAGGTCGAGAGCGAGCCGGAACAGGGCACGACTTTCCGTATCTACTTTCCGTGCCTGGTCGAAAAACCCAGAGCAAAGCCGCCATCCATGAGGCGGTCCCGTTCGCTTGAGGCGAATGTTCCCATGGCTCAGGGTGAAACGGTCATGATTATTGATGACGAGCGCCCGGTCCTTGATATCGGGCGCAGACTACTCGCAAGCCTCGGCTATGCGGTCTTGGAGGCGAAAAACGCCGATGAAGCGATAGCGTTGGCGCGCACACACCCTGGTGACATCGACTTGCTGCTTACCGACGTCATCATGCCGGACCTCAACGGACCCGAACTCGCCAAGGAAATCAAAAATATTCGCCCGGGCATCAAGGTCGTTTTCATGTCCGGCTATACCGCCGACCAGCTTGAGGTCAGCGGCATCCCGCGCGATGAAGTTTCCCTCCTCGAAAAACCCTTCAACCTCTCCACCCTCGCCCACATGATCCGCGAGGTGTTGGCGGTGAAATAGGTGGTCGGGGTTCGCACGTTGAATTCCCCTCAGCCCCCGATACGTAGCTGCGTTCGTTAGAACGTGGCCGTTTCCCACCGACGACCCCGTCACCACCGCCTAACGGCGGCAGCTACAGCTGCGTCCCCGCGCTATCCATATCTTCTGGCATCGTCGAGCTGAGTCCGGCGGGAAAGTCTCGAAGACTCAACCGTTCCAGCCTTATAGTTCCGATGTCTGCGGAAACCCTGAATCCCGAACACTGAACACCGAACACCGGTCCCCAATCCAAAATCTGAACGTTGGATGTTGCGTGTTGAATGTTGAACGTTGCCCGCCGGAGGCGGGTCATTCCAGCCAGCACTTCAGCCGGAACGCCGAGACCATCTCGGTGGCTACGGGAGCCAGCTCGACGATTTGATTCGCGCCCGTGACCGGCATGCCGTTAACCGGCGCCCAGGCGGTGAACGCTCCGTTGCTGGTCGCCTCGATGGCGAACTTTCGCTGAACACCTTCGTAGCCGGGTCCCTCGGCGCGGGTCGCGGTGAAGGACACCCGGCACTGGCCATCAACCATTTCGACGTGAATCGTCAAATAGTCGGCAGGGTTACTGGCGGAGGTTCCGGCGATCATTTCGGCAAGATCGCTCATGCCATCCTGATCCGCGTCTTCATCCAAGGCTCCGGATGATACATCGACCGATCCAAACTGCGCCTCCTCCCAGGCATCCGGCAAGGCGTCCGCATCCTGGTTGGTGGTACTCCAGATCATCTCCTCCGAAAATCCACTCTCCGTGCCATAGCTATCGATGACGGTGGCGGCAAAGTAATAGGTCTGCGCATCGGCCAGGCCCTCGACCACGCTGGCGGTCGACTTGCCGACCTCGATCATGTGTTCATACTCACCGGATGTCGTTCCGAAGTACAAGCGGTAGCCGGTAACTTCCGCGACCGGGGAATTATCAATACGCAAGGTGGTGGGATCCCACTCGACCTCCACCGAGGCAGCCCGCGCGGACAAGCCCGGCAGGCACAGGACGGTTATCGCCAGGGCCAGGCCCGCGCGACGGTATGAGTTATGGTTAGGTTGAATACGCGCTCTCTCGTTTGGCATAGGTACTCCTCTGGGTTATGGTTGCCGCCGTCTTATTCAGCAACCGCCATGCCATGTTCGAGCGCGATTGGCCGGAGCCACCGGCGCATTTTTTTGATTTTTGCTTCAGATCATGTGAATGATTCCCTGCCCGGATTTGCGGTCACGCCACTTTCATCGATCGCGGTTTTTTATGACTGTCAAATGAGATGACGATTCCGCTTTCGTAACTTTACCGCCGGGAAAACAAAAAACCCGGATCTCCTCTCACCAATGAGAAGAAATCCGGGTTTTTCGAGCCCGCTTTCCAGCTTTTGCGAAATCAGTTCTGCGCTATTACATCATCAGCACCAATACCGGTAGGCCATTCTGCTCAAGCCGCGGTAGATGGGCTCCGGGGCTCGCTGTAACAAACGACGCACCGCAGCATGGTCCTTCCAATCGCTGGCCACATGGCGCGGGGTCGATGCTTTATCGCGTGTGAGCGTCGCGGTGTGCAGATCCTCTTCCGCTCCACCCCAGTGGCGCTTGTATGCGAGCAAACCCGGGTTATCCGGCGCGGTGCAACCGAGACTGACCGTACGCAGTCCCTCCGCGCAGGCCCGTTCAATGCCATCCCACCAAATTAACTGGTTCGCGCCATTCACGGCGGCATCCGGGAGATAACCGGAATATTCGTAGGATAACGTATCCTTGTAACGCAGGGCAAAAAGTCCCGCGATGGGGTGACGGTCCTGCATGACCAAGGATATGCGCACTGATCCGCCGGGCAAATGAAGCGATAGATTGCGGAAGAATAGCGCAGGCAACACGGGGAGCCCAAGACGCCGGCGGGTCACCGCGAACAGGATGTAAAACTCGCACAAGGCATCCAACTCCCCGCTGTACACCACGCGCAATCCGTTTTCGCGCGCGCGTCGAATGCGCTGGCGAACATTGCTGCGGGAAAGTTTGCGCTGCAAGGACCCGGGTCCCTCCGCAAGGTCCAACCGGTGACGCTTCCAGGCAATTTGCCGCGAAGCTTTTCCATTCTGCCACGGACCGGGCAATGCTCGTACCGCCCTCATCTCATAGTGCTCCGCTCCAAAATGACGCATGAGCGCATCGGAGAAGGTTTGCATGCAGATCGATTCATCAATTAGCGGGCGGCAATCCGTGGCGAACGGGGCATTAATCAAACGACGGCCCAACACGCGGCTCTTGGCCATGTAGACCGGAAACCCTTCACCCTCTCGATTCAATCCGAATTGATATCCGCGAAATTGAGGAAAGGTCGCCTCCATGGCTTTTCGCCAGCCGGAGGTGTGAAAGATCGTTCCGGATTGATGACCGTCCACGAGCGCATCCCAGTCATCGTCGTTCATGATGCGCGCGCCGATTTCAGTCGGAGCCGGTATCGTTCTGGCCCCCGGGGGGCGGGACACGCGCTCTAACCAGCACTCGCGCCAAAAATGAAATTGGTCGCGGGGACATCCTCCGCATCGACCATGACCATCACAGGTGTTTCCCTCCAGCGTAACGGTATGACGCAATTCCTGCATGCGACCATTTGATTCCAGAATAATCCTGCGCAAGGCTCCCCGCACGCGATAGGTTTGGCCAAAACAATTCAGCATGAAACGGGAATATTCGAGCCCGCGATTGCGTCCATTACGGTCAAGCGTCGCGGCTATTCCGGCGCGCGACTTCACGCGAACCCATTCGCCCGGCTTTAAGTTCAGCGGTGTGGACTCCGTCTTCAACCGGTCACCGCAGACGGGTGGCTTGCCGGTTAATGTTGATCGAGCTTTGAGGTTGATCGACGCGATGAAAGAGCGGACGAGTTTTCGCGTGGACCAGGTTCGATTCCAAACATCGCGAATCATGACGAACAAGTTGAAGGTTCCGGCCGGTCGCGTTGCTTCGCGCAGGGCGGTGGACTGACATAAGTAGCATGTGCCGTTGCGCGTCGGGTAAGGCCATGCAGGCGCCGGATCATTCGTGACCGGCGAGTGTTGACCAAGAGGTTCCAACCAATCCTCATGCCAGAAGATCCGGCATGCTTTTTCACATCCGTCATGAGCAGAGCCATTGCATCGCAAATTCCCGAGAAACACCATGCGTCTAATGCGACGCATGGCTGTGCTCTCCTCACAGACGGATTCGAGGCGCCGCCACACAGGCAAGCAATGACCGCAATACGCCAACATCTCCGGCATGAAAGGCATACCGTCAAGGCACCCGCGCTCGTCGAGGGTGGCCATGATGGCTGACGCGCTTTTCACCACGACCATATCGCCCGGGGCGAGTCGGCGTCGGCGTTTATTCATGGTACCTGCGCGGCCTCGATTTTATTAAGCCATGAAGCCGCTTCCTGATCATCAGGAGACATTTCGAGAAGTTGTTTTAAATAGAATGCGGCCTGATCCGCCGACCCGTGCATAGCGAGGGCAATCGCGTGATTGCGGTTCGCGGAGATATTTCCGGACATCTTGTCACGCACTTCTCTGGCCATCCGGAGCATATCATCGTCCACGTCTCCCCGGGCGATACGCCATGAAACCAGGTCTCGCCGTGGCAAGGGCCATCCAGGATATTCCTGGATCAATTCATGGTAAATACGTGCCGCGTCGTCACCTGCGAAACGCGCACGCGACAGCCGGATCAGCGGGCGTAACCATGGATCATGAATCCAGGTGGAATCATCCGTGACTTCACCGGAAGCAAGTGGCGTCTCGCCGGTCGCATACCATGCCAGCATGTCGACGAATGCTTGATACCGATCCGCCCCGTCATCCGTAGCGCGGGCAATCCGCAGCGATTGAACCGCCGAGGCATACGCATCCTGTACCCGGCCTGTCATCAAGGCGGCCAGCGCGTGATGAAAATACCGGTTCGCATCATCCGGTTGTGCGTTCAAGGCCTCGGCATACAAGCTCAAAGCCCAGGGGTAATCGCCGGATTGGTAGGCCGCCTGTCCCACCAGAAATGTCAACGCGGGCGACGAAGGTCGCAATGAGCGGGCATGGCGAGCGGTTTCGAGTGCTGCAGCGGTTTCATTTCGATCAAGATGCATGCGCGTCATCGCGACCAGTGAGGGTATATACTCCGGCCAGATCGACAGGGCTTGCTGATGCAAATCGAGCGCGGCATCGTATTCGCCGCGCTGCCGCTCGAGTGCGGCTTGTCGCGCCAGAACGGGAGGTGTTGCCGGCATCGCGGCCAGCCACTGTTGCAGGATTTCGGCGTGGGTTTCATTCACCCGCTCAAGCGGTAGCTTTAAAACGCCAATCAGTAACTCTGCGGTATTGTGGCCAGGATATTTTTGGTTTGATGCGAGGGCTTTCTCGAAATAATCGCGCGCCTCGATTTCCTCTCCAAGGGCCAGACAAGCTTGACCGAGATGATGCATAACCTCGGGATCGTTACCCAACGCCGCCTCGCATTCGCTCAAGAGCGTTCGAGACCAGCGGTAAGAACCTTGCTGAAACGCGATCATGCCAAGCGTATCCGCCACTGCGGGATCACGCGGCGCGAGCTCGCGAGCACGCAGGGCAAGTTGCAGGGCGCGCCCGGATTGCTCGTCACGCACGGCGTAAAGGTAGGCGAGATTATTGAGCGCGGTAACGAAATCGGGTTTTTGAATAAGCACTTCTTCGTAGCGAGCAACGGCTTCGTCAATTCGTCCGGATTGTTGCAGCAGGGTGGCCATGAGCATCAGCGACGTCTCATCACCAGGGTCCGTCGCCAAGGCATCAGTCAATTTCCGCAGCGCATCCTCAACGCGTCCATTCCTTACATAGAGTCGGCCGAGGTCGCGATACGCCACGGTGAAGTCTGGTTTGAGCTCGATGGCCCGCCGCAAGGATAGTTCGGCGACAGGAATGTCATCACGCGCAGTGGCCACGGCGGCGCGTAGATAGTGCAGAGCCGCGACATCATCATGACCAAGCAGCTTTTCATCGATAAGTTCCTGCGCCTCTTCCAGCCTGCCCTGCTCGAGTCGCAATACGACCAAGCCTTGAAGGGCGGGAAAATAAATTGGATCAATTTCCAGGGCAGCGCCCCAAGCATCCGCAGCGGCGCTGATCCTTCCCGCTTCGCGATGGGTGAGTCCGGCGAGGTAATGTGGTTGCGGGTCACCGGGAAGGAGGTTCGCAAGCTCTTCATAGGTGGATACCGCGGCGAACGAATTTCCATGTCGGCGATGGGCCAAGCCGGTCAGCAGCAAAGCGCGAGATCGCGTATCATGATCCAGGTCATGCAGTCGGGCGAGCCTGGCCAGGGCGGGTGGAAAATCACCTCGAGCAACGGATAATTCCGCCCACATCAAGACGGCCTCCGGCAAGTCGGGATAATGATTGAGAAGAGCATCGAGCTGATTTAGCGCGGCATCAATGTCGCCATGACCGGCCAACAAGCGGGCGGTCGCCAATCCCGCCGGAATGGAGCGCGGAAAGCGAGCGGTTAACTTTCGATGAGCATCGAGCGATGCGTCCTTGTTTCCCGTCCGGAGCAGCAGCTGGGCGCGTAACATGCGGGCCGGAAGATGGTCAGGCTGGATCGACAGAATTTCATCAAGGTCTTTCTGAGCGGACAAGATTTGGTCTTCCTGCGCGTCAAGCGCCGCGCGTTCATAGCGAGCCGCGACAAATCGTGGTGACTGGATGAGCATGCGGTCAAGCCGGGCGCGAGCTGCGGCGGTATCGCCCAGGGCTTTAAGGTGCAGGGCATAACGTAAACCGGGTACGGTAGGACCCGGTGCAAGGGATTCGGCGCGTTGAAAATCAACCGTTGCGTCATCCATGCGCTGCAGCTTGATTAACAATTCCCCGCGCGCCATGTGCGTGTCCGCGCGGTCTGGCGCCAACCTGACCGCGTGATTAAAGGCATCCAGCGCGGCGGCGCTATCCCCAACCGCAGCCTGCGTAGCGCCAAGGGTCATAAAATAACGGTGATCATCCTGAAAGGATTCGTGAGCGGGTAGTAGCGCCTCCAACGCCTCGTTCGGTCGGCCGTTTTGCAAAACCGCATTGGCCCAAACCAGTGTCGTCTCACCATGTCCCGAAGACAGCTCGAGAGCCTCGCGGGCAATCTCCTCGGCTTCTTGTGGAGATCCGGCGGCCGATAGGAGCGAGGCAAGCTTGAGCAGGACTTCAATATCTTGGCCATTCCAACGCGCCGCGCGCACGAGAAGCGGATAAGCTCGATCGAGA
>JBMTVS010000013.1:0-21768 GCA_049451655.1 Kiritimatiellia bacterium
GGGTTGAGTTGGCAGCGCCCGGCCGGGAAACAAGCATTGAGCTCGGCAGGGTCGAAGCTGGCGGGATGGTGGGCGAGATGAGTCTGATTGGGATGAAAACACGGTCAGCAAGCGTTTACGCCGAGACTGATGTTACTGCGCTTTGGTTGTCCAACGAGGCTTTTGCGAAACTGCAAGATACAGAACCCGCGACGGCACTCGTTTTATCGAAGCTGGTTGCCCGGGAAATGGCCGCCCGCATGCAGAGCACCAATGCCCGTCTACTTAGCTACATTCCCTCCGAGGCAACTGCATCCGAAGCCGAGGATATCATTCAGCGCGCCCTGGCCGGCCAGACCAGCTTTGCCGGACCGGAGACGGCTGCCGGTGCCGCCCGGGTGCCGACCGACATGGAGATCATCGATACCTTTATCGATGCGGGCATCGATACGGTATGCCTGGTGGCGGATTCCATTTTCGCCTCCATGGATCAGTATCTGATGGATCTCGCTCGTGCGGGCAAGGTGAACCGCTGGGTGGTGCCTTCCGAGCGTTCCATCCCGGCGGTTGCGGTGGGACGTTGGTTGGCCACAGGTGATTTGACCCTGATGTCGATGCAGAATAGCGGCTTCACCAACGCGATGGATTACCTCCGCACGGTCATGCTGGTGCACAAAATTCCCGGCGTGCTTATTTCAAGTTGGCGTGGTTTTGATGCCAACCTCGACGATAGCGAACCGCACATTCTGGTCGGTGATGTTACGGATGCCGATAATCGCATCACGCTGGGCGACGACCATGTCTTCGGGCGGCGCGATGGCGTGGGGTTGTTGGATGACTTAAACGCCGCAATAAAAGACGCGCAAGATGGCAACATATCGTGTTTGCGCATCTCACCACCCGGATTCACCAAGGCCTGTGCCTTGCGGCGGGCTGAAGATGCGGCGGTTGCCTTTCATCAGCCGGGCGATTACGCCGCTATCGCGACCCGCAAGGGGCGTCCGTTCGCGGCGGTGCAGGCGGAACCGCTGATTTCCCGCGACGAGGCCCTGTGTCGTATTCACGACATGATGAAGGAGAAGGATCCGTTTTACATCGTCGGCAACGGTTTCAATCCGCGGGCCATGCAGGCCTTACGATTGACCGATCAGACCTTCGAGAACGCGGGCGGCATGGGCAGCACCCTCGCCATTGCCTGGGGCGCGGCGAAATCGGATCCGGGCCGGATCTTTGTGGCCATCGAGGGCGATCAGAATGCCACCATGAATGAGATGGAGAAGGTGGTCTTTGCCGATTATCCGGAAAACCTTTACTGGTTCATTCTAAACAACGGAACCGGCGAGTCTGTGGGTCCGTCCCTCAGCCTTCCGTTGGCGCCCTGGTTTTATGATCTGGCTTACGTCATCAATACCAGCAACCTTGAGCCGGGCGGGTTCAAGCACCCGCGCGTCAATGCGTCCGGACTGAAGTTCGATTCCGCTGAAGCAAAGTCTCTCGCCGCCGAAATCGGCAACTTGCCCGCCCAGGCTCATCTCGCCCGCAAGTTGCTCGAGGCACATCGGCAGCGTCGCGCTTAACCGCCGAAGCGTAAAGCTTGGGCCGCGCCGCGGGCGATCGCTTCCGCCTGCTCGAGGGTTTCGCCGAGCGCGGTGACGTGTCCCATCTTTCGGCCGGGCATGCTGGAGGCCTTTCCGTAAAGATGAAGGTGGGCCCCACCGACTGAACGGGCTTCGACCAGGCCGGTTGGCTCGCCGGGACCTTCGCCATGACCGAGAAGATTAACCATAACCGCCGCCGGCGCGGACAATGCAGTGGAGCCTAGCGGCAGTCCCAGAATCGCCCGAAGATGATTTTCGAACTGGGAGCAGTGACACCCCTCGATGGTATAATGGCCCGAGTTGTGCACGCGCGGGGCCAGCTCGTTGATCAGGATGCTTCCGTCTTTGGCTTGAAAGAGTTCCACGCCCATCACGCCAATTCCGTCGATCGCCTCGATGGCCGCCAAGGCCAACCGGGCGGCTTCAGCGGCTACCGCTTCAGGTATCGGAGCGGGCGCGCGCACGACATGGCAGATATGATGCTGCTGGATGGTTTCCACTACGGGATACACCGCGGTTTCGCCATTGATGGAGCGCGCCACCATGACCGCTAATTCGCGCTCGAATGGACAGAAGGCCTCAACAAACAAACCCTGCTGGTTGTGCAGTTTTTGCCAGGCATCCGTTAAGTCGCCGGCATCATCGACTGTTGCGTTTCCTTTTCCGTCGTAGCCCATGTGGCGCCTTTTCAAAACCACCGGCCAAGCATGTTTTCCGGCAAATTCCTTCACCTCGTCGGCACTTTCCACGGCTTGGCAGGGCGTTACCGGCAAGCCGGCTTGGATCAGCGTTTTCTTCTGTTGCCACTTGTCCTGCATCAGCAGGAGCGAAGCGAGCGAGGGTAGCAAGGGCGTGCCGGTTTTCTCGATGGCGGCGAGGGCATCGGGATTCACGAACTCATTTTCGAGCGTGACCAAGTCAACGCCCCGCGCGAATTCGGCTGCGGTGTCCGGATCATTGGCGTCACCTTCCACGATGTCCTCGAGCCCCGGCAAGGCTGCCGGGCGGTTTTTCACCAAAACCCTCACGCGGGCGGGCAGGTTGGCCGCTGCTTCCGCCAGCATTTGGGCCAACTGACCGCCGCCTAGAATGCCAACGAGGGGCTGATCCCCGGGCTCAGTCATGCGCGCCATGACCGATGGTGTTTTTGGTCTTTTTATCCAGGGTGCCCATGGCGAAAGCAGAGGCGACAAAGGTCAGGTGCATGAAAACGGACCACATGATCTTGTCGTTGGTTATGTCTTTAACGTCCATGAAGATTTTGAGCAGGTGAATAGAGGAAATCGCCACAATGCTGGCAGCAATTTTGGCCTTGAGGGATGAAGTATCCATCTTGCCCAACCAGCTCAACTTCTCCTCGCCTTCGCGCATGTTGATCCTCGAGACGAAATTCTCGTAGCCGCTAAACATCACCATGATAAGCAGTCCCGCCACCATGGCCATGTCGATAAGCGAAAGCACGACCAGAATGATTTCAGTTTCCGAAAGCGTCAGGCAGTTGATCAGTAATTTGTAGGATTTCATGAAGAAATTCGCGCCGAGGGCGAAGATGGCCAGGCTGAGCCCGAGATAGATCGGGGCCAGTAGCCAGCGCGAGCGGTAGATCAAATATTCAACGATGCGTTCCATGATTTCTCCAGGGCCCGAGTATAATGCGACCAGGCCGAAAATCAAATCATCGGGTGCATGATGGCGCGTTGATTTCCACAAATCGCAATGCATCGCCCGGCCGAAGCTGGGCGAGACGTGATAAATCAGCTTGTGTAACGATACCGATACGCGGGTAGCCGCCGACGGTTGGGCCGTCCGCGAGCAAAATAATGGGTTGGCCATCGTTATTGATCTGAATGGTTCCGGTTGTAACGGGCGAAGAGATCATTTCGCGGTCCGGATAACGTCTGGAAAGGGAAGCCCCCTTCAACCGGTAACCGGCCCGGTTGCTTTCCGGAGCGATCCGGTATGGGGTGGCGAGTAAGTTGGCCAATGCTTCCGGCATGAACCAATCCACTTCGGGTCCGGGCATGATGCGGATACCATCTGCTTTAGCGCAGGCCGGTGCGGGCCGGGTAACTGATTCGTCCGAGGACATGTTGCCGATAAACAATCGATCACCCGCAAGTAATGCTCTGCCCTTGTGGCCGCCAAACCCGCCCGCCAGGCAGGTCGAACGGCTACCCATGACCAAAGGCGAGTCAATCCCGCCGGCGAAACCAACATATGCGCGGCAACCCTCCAAAAGGGCACCGAAGTTTAACACGTCGCCATCACGTGCGAGCGTCACAACCTCTTGTTCCACGGGGTGACCATTCAATGCGGGTTGCATGCGGGCTCCGGTGATCACAAAGCGGACATCTGCGCCGAAACGGATAACCGGACCGGTCATGGTGATTTCGAGCATGGCGGCATCCGGCGAGTTACCGAGCAGGTCGTTTGCTCGTCGACATGCGGCGCTATCCAGCGCACCGCCAGCGGGTAGTCCAAACCTTCGATAACCTGCGCGTCCCCGGTCCTGCACGGTGGTGAGCATGCCGGGCGATTCGATGGTGATGAATGGCGCGGAGGTTGATTTCTCGTGCGCGATGGAGGCATCGCGCGAGTTTTTTCCGGCTGTTTCATGCTGTGTATTTTGAGTCGCGCCCTCCGGTAACGGCTCAAAGCGAACGGTATCACCTGCCTGCACCAGAAAAGGATTTTCCCGCTGCGGATCGAATAGTTTTTCGTCCACACTTCCGATGATGTTCCATCCGCCCGGACTTGCCATCGGATAGATGCCGGTTTGCTGACCGGCGATGGCCACCGAGCCGGCAGGCACGCTCACGCGCGGTTCCGAGCGGCGAGCAACTTCCAGCGACGGATCGAGACCGCCCAGATAACAGAAACCCGGACTGAATCCTAACATGTGGACTGGATAGACTTTGTTGGCATGGCGTTGGATGACTTCGTCCGGCGATAAACCCGTTGCCTTGGCCACGGCATCGAGGTCCGGTCCATTTTTTCCGCCGTATCGCACCCGCATGATGTGTTCTCGTCCGGCATAAGCAGCGATATCTCTTGCACCGTCTGCCCGGATTAGAATGATTTCGGCAAGATCATCGCCACGGATGATCGCCGGATCGAAGAAAACGGCGAGGTCGGTGTATGCAGGCACGATTTCGATGACACCAGGTAGCGGGTTCGATCGCATATAAGCATCGATGGCTCGCACGCGGCTGGTGACGGCATCGCTGATTTCATTACCACAAATCACGCGCAAGGCCTCCTCGCCAAGCGGTTCGATGCGGAGTGCCGGATGCGCACAGGTCAAGCCGACTTCGACTCGATCCTTGGTGAGTGCATCGCGGACAGAACGGGCAAGTTCGGGTGCGTCTGGACTATCCCCGTGCAGGCACAGCGTATCCGCCCTAACGATGATCCATCGTCCGCTGATGGATTGGATGCGTCCATCGACAGCCAGGCTACGGGCCCGGGCACCCACGATTGCCGGATCGCTGATGATGGCGCCAGCTTCGCTTCGGGCGACCAGCGATCCGTCATCTTGATAAGCGCGATCGGGAAAGGCCTCGGCGGCAAACCGTAAGCCCCGGCGCATGGCGACTCGTTCCAGCGCCGAATCGGGTAAACCAAAAATGACCAGCGCGGGTTCCAGCCAGCGAACCGCTCGAGCGATTGCTTCGGCTATGGATTCATCTTGTGCCGCGGCGTGATAAAGCGCGCCGTGTGCTTTGATGTGTTGCGGCTTTGTATCGAGCTTTTTTGCAACCAGCAGGAAGCGCTCGAGTTGAGCGGCAATTTCACTCGCCAATGCGCCCGGGGTAAGTGATTGGTGCTTTCTGCCGAAGTTTTCGCGATCGGGGAAGGATGGGTGGGCGCCAATCGCGACTTTGTGCTGGCGGGCAAGACGGATGGTTTTCGCTATGCTGTCTTCATCGCCTGCGTGTCCTCCGCACGCGATGCTGACCGAGCTCAAGTGCGGCATAAGTAATTCATCCACGGGCACATCTTGATGGATAATGCCTTCGCCGAGATCACCGTTGATGTCGATGCTTCTAGCCATATCGTTTCATGCGAACATAATCCGGACGGCATGGGTTCATCAATGAATTCGGTGGCGGAGTGCTCGCGAGGATGGTTGTCTGCTTAAAACATCGCGCATTGACCGGAAAATAATTTTTCTCGGTGTTCGGCGCGTAAGTTGCGTAATATCCGGCGGTTTTGTGATCAACCCGCAAACGTGCGCCGGCATCACGGATTAAACCAGGAGAAGAGATTGATCATGACAGCAAAGGGAAAGACCAGAAAAAAACCTGCCTCAAACAAGTCGCGTATTCGTCCGGTTCCAGTCAGTAAGATGCATCCGGCCTGGCTAAAAACGCTGGAGCGCATACCGGGTGACGGGTTGAAAGGGCAATACTTTCCAAAGAATGTGTTGGGCACCTTGATGCACAACAAGAAAACCGTTGGCCCTTTTCTTGAATATTGGGTCGGGGCCAAGCTCGACATGGGATTCTCCGTGCGGGAGCAGGAATTGGTCATACTACGCATGGGCTATCTGTATTGCTGTGAATACGTCTGGAAACATCATGTGCCGGTAGCGGAGGAGTTCGGCGTCACGGAGAAAGAATTCGCCGCGCTGAAGAAGTCCTCGATTTCGGCCGTTTTCCCGCGGCGCGAGCGCGCTCTGTTGGTGCTGACTGACGAAATGGTTGAGCATCGCACCATCCGTCCGGCGGTATGGAATCGCTACAAGGATGTTTTGAGTAAATCCGAGTGGGTCGACTTGATTGGTTTAATTTCCCAATACGTGCTTTTTGCCCTCACGAACAACGCCATGCAGGTGGAGCTTGAGGAGACGTTGGCGGACATTCCAGGGTTGTAAGCAAGAAACAGCCGGGTGAGCGACCCGGTCTTCGCGGATTTTCTGAATGTTAGAAAAGCACATTCAGGCTTTCCAGCCCGTGGAAGTGGTAGATGTTCCGGTATTGCTGAGGACCTGCCAACCGCAGGCGCGGAAGACGTTCGAACAAAATGCGTGTAGCGATCAGGAGTTCCATCCGCGCCAGCGGGGCGCCGAGGCAGAAGTGAATGCCGGCGCCGAAGCTGACGTGCGGATTGGGCGAGCGGTCGGGGCGGAAGACGTCCGGATCGGAAAAGCGTTCCGGGTCGCGGTTGGCGGCGCCGAGCATGAGTCCGATTTTATCGCCCTTCTTGAGCGTGATGCCGGCAAAGGTCATATCCTCGAGCGCGTAACGGGTGAAGAGATGCAGGGGCGGGTCGTAACGCAAGACCTCCTCAACGTGCCCCGGCGTAATATTATCACGCAGCTCGTTCGTAAGCAGGGTCTTGATGCCGTTGCCGAGCGTGTGCACGGTGGCTTCATGGCCGGCATTCAGCAAGAGGATGGCGGTGGTGATTAACTCGTCCTCGGACAAGGTCTGGCCGTCTTGTGCGGCGATAATCAATCCGGACAATAAGTCTTCACGAGGTTCTTTCTGCCGTTCGCGTACGTATTCGCGCATAAAGGCGGTGAATTCCAGCGTGGCTTTGACCGCGGCGTCCTCGAGGGCGCGATCGCGGCGGGCCTGGTACATGCACACCATGTCGTGCGACCAGGCGAGCAGTTGCTTCGACATTTCCACCGGCACCCCGAGTAAGCTGCAAATCACGGCGACCGGAATCGGCGTGGCATAACGTTCGAGCAAATCCGCTCGACCCTGTCCTTCGATATCGTCGATGAGGCGATGACACAGCGATTCGATTTCACCACGGAGGCGCTCAATCTGCCGGGATAGAAATGCCTTGCTGACCAGTCCGCGCAGGCGCGTGTGAACCGGCGGCTCAAGTTCGAGCAACGAGTTATCCTCGAAGGCGTAGAACGGGGCCAGCCGGGGCGGAATTTCCGGCCACCCCAGTTCCTCGCGGGTGGCGACGTGGAGGATTTGCCGTCCAAACCGCGGGTCGCGCAACGCATTGTTCACGTCTTCATGCCGGCTCAGGCACCAGTAGCCGTACTCCTCCCACCAGAACACCGGGGTTTTTGCCCGGATAGCATGATAGGCCGGGTAGGGGTTTTGGTAAAATTCCGGGTCGCAGGGATCCAGTGAAACCCGGGCGGTTGTGGTGTCGATTCGCATGTGTGATGTCGAATGTGATTCGGAGGTCAGGATGCCAGCAGCCAGCGGCATTGGTATGGGGCCAGGGGTATGGGTTCACCTGCCGGGTTTGTAAACCCGTCCTCAAGCAAGTCGGTGACCGTGACTTTTTCCGATAGGGTGACGCTAACGGCTTTTGCGGTGACGTTGTGCAGGGCGAAGACTTCCGTGCCGTCGGTGGCGAGGCGCTTGACCATGAAGCAGGCGGGTTCGCCCTTGATAATTTCCTGAGCGGCGTCGGGGTGGAAGGCAGGGCAGGCGGCACGTGCTCGCAACACCTCGGTAAGACGCTTGAGCGCACGGGCGGCGTGGGTCTCCGGGTTGTCGAGCAGTCCCTGCAATTCCGTCCAGTCCCACTTCTTGCGGTTGATGGCTCGGGCATAGCCCGCTTGCTCCGCACCGGCCGTGTCGTTCTCCCCGGCGATGAGCGCCTGCACATAAAACGCGGGAATCCCGGCGAGGCTGGCGGCGATGATTTGCGAACAGATGAAGCGGTCGAGATGCAGCGGGTCGCTTGCGCCGGTTTCCGGTCCGAGCGCGGAGAAGTAGGTGATGTTTAGCTCGTAGGGGCTGGTGCTGCCGTCGCTGTTGCGCTTGACCGAAACCTGGCCGCCGCGCTTTTCGACCGCGGCGATGAGCTGGTCGAATGCCTCCGGCGGCACTAGACCCTCCAGCGGACGGACCCCGATGCCGTCGTGAGAGGCGGTGAAGTTGAGGAAAGTGCAGCCATGAGGAGGCGGAGCGAGCTGGGCAGCCCACGTAGTAAGCGCTTCGGCCGAACCGGTGAGCAGCGTATGCAGGACGAGGGGTGGAAGGCTGAACTGATAAACCATGTGCGCTTCGTTGCCATCGCCGAAGTAGGCGACGTTTTCATCGTGCGGAACGTTGGTCTCGGTGAGCAGGATGACCGAAGGCGCGACGAGATCGAGCAGATCGCGGAATAGCTTTACCACTTCATGCGTTTCGGGAAGGTGAATGCAGTGGGTGCCGATTTTCTTCCATAGGTAGGCGATAGCGTCGAGACGGATAACCCGCGCGCGCTGGCAGATGTAGTAGACGAGAATGTCGAGATACTCGAAGAGCACGTCGGGGTTGGCGAAGTTTACGTCGAGTTGGTCGCGACTGAAGGTGGTCCAGAGGTGCCGCTTCTCGCCCTGCCGCATGACCGCGGTATGAAGCGGCAAGTCGCGCGGGCGCACCACGCTGGAAAGGTCGGTTTGCGGGTCGACCTCGATGAAGAAGTCGCGGTAGGGCGCGACGTCGAGCATGTAGTATTTGAACCACTCGCTGCGGCGCGAGACGTGGTTGATGACGAGGTCATACATCAAATCGTAGTGCTTGTTGATGGCTTGCAAGTCCGTCCATTCGCCGAGGTCCTCGCGCACCTTGCGGTAGTTGATGACGGAAAATCCGTCGTCGGAGGAGTAGGGGAAGAACGGCAGCACATGCACGATGGAGATGGCCTGCTGCAGGTAGCGATCGAGGAACTGGCGGAGGGTGACCAGCGGGAATTCGCCCGGCTCGATGATGCTGTCGCCGTAGGTGATGAGCAGGGCGTCTTTTTCCGACCAGCGCTGCGTCTTCACCGGCCCGGGGCCATTGACGCCGACCTCGTAACGACCGATGAGCGCGCGCAGGCGGAGTTGGAACTGCTCGACCGGCACGTGCGGATACAAGCGGCACATGCGGTCGATGATGCGGTCGAAAATTTCCTGTTGGCGGGCCGGGGTCATGGTTACTGCTCGGTCAATCCGGTGATGTTGGTGATGAGCGTGCGCAACGAACGGCGCAGCACGCTGTAGCTGTAGTAGCGGATGGCGACGTGGTAGTTGTGGTCGGTGATGGCGGCCTTGTAGGAGGGGCGCTCGAGGATGCGCTTGATTTCCGCGACGACCTTGCGGGTGACGAAACCGTCCATGACCGCCACGCGAAAACCCTTGGGCTCGATGTCGCGCCCGAAAACCCCGTAGCGGTTCACCAGCATGGGCACGCGATGATAGACCCCTTCGAGAAAGGCATTACCAAAACCCTCGTACAGGCTGGGGTAAGTAACGAGGTCGGCGTGGGGGTAGATGTCGTTCAGCGTGTACATCTTACGGCCCTGGTCGTCGATTTGCCGGGTCTCGCCGACGCGGGTGGAAATGAAACGCAGGTCGACGCCGGATTCGCGGGCGAGGTCGCTGAGCATGTTCATGTATTCCATGCCCTCGTCGCCGGCCTCGTGCGAGATGACCAGCTTGTATTTCGGGTCGCCCAACATCTGCACCAGCTTGATGGCGTGCTCGATACCCTTTCGCGGCACGATGCGGGTGGGCTGGAGGATGAAGACGTCGTCGGGGGCGAGGCCGAGGTCGGCGCGCAGGTCCGCGGTGTAGGCGTCGACCGGCGCGGGCGGGTTCTCGAAATCGAGGACGTTGGGAATAAGGATGGAGGTGACGCCCTTGCGCAGGGCGAGCGATTCGCGGGCGGCCTCGTTGATGACCACGTGCTGGAGGCGGCGGTGGCGGGGCGGGAAAGCCATGTCGATGAAGTCGGCAATGGCGTTCACCGAGAAGCGGTCGCGCTCCCAGTAAAAGTCGTGATGATGAGCGATGGCGGGCATGCCGGTCTCGGCGAGGAGCTGCGAGATGGCCACGCCGAGCGGGACGTGCATGGGGATGGTGACCGCGTTCTGGATGATGAGAACTTCAATCTCGAAGCGGCGGATGAACTGGTAGAGCGTGCTCTTCAAGTAGTTCGCCATGACCATGATGCGGTCGGTCACCACGGGATCGCGGCGGGTGCAACCCCAGATGCGGCGATTGATCCAGGCGTTTTCCTCGTGACCGAAAAACGCTTCCGGCACGCACATGCTGATCTCCGGGTCCTGATCGATGAGGCCGGCATACCAAAAGCTGTGCATGTTTAGCGTCTTCAACACCTCGGCCCATTTGTAGCTTTCGAGGGTGACGCCATCATTGCTGGCGAAGCGCGTGGAAATGAATCCGATGTTGCCCTTGATCATTTTATTCCGGCTGGTTTCCTAAGTAAAAACGACCGTTTTTATCATGCCCGCCCTTAGGGGGTTCCATGCTCTACATTTCTATGTTACAGAAAATATCATGCCTGAAAAAGATCAAACCGTACCACCCACCGAAATGGGGCCGCCTGAGCCTGTCGGTCGCGACAAAATAAACGCGACCATGGGCAAGCTGCGTGAAGCGGTCATCGCCAATCTGGTGATGCTGGGCGAAATTCCCGCGCCGACTTACGGCGAGTGGCGGCGCTGCAACGAGTTCATGCACCGGCTCATCGAGGCGGGCGTGCAAAACTGCGCGGTCGACGATGCCGGCAATGGCGTAGGCATGATTGCGGGCAGTGAGGGCGAGCGAAGCATCCTGCTGGCGGCCTGCGCCGACTCGGTGGTCGACCCGGATCTGGATCATTCCATCTCCGTTCAATCCAATCGCATCGAGGGCACGGGGATTAGCGATAGCCTGGGCATTAGTGTGCTGGCTTCGCTGCCCTTGTTGTTCGAGCAAATGGGTATTCGTTTTCGCGATCACATTATTCTGCTCGGGGCCTCGCGCAGCGCGGGTCGCGGCAACCTCGAGGGCATTCGCTATTTCCTCAAGAATAACCGCTGGCCGCTGCGCTTTGGCCTCGCGATGAAGGGCTCGCCGCTGGGGCGTTTGAGCTACACCTCGATCGGCATGTTGCGCGGGGAGATTACCTGCACGGTTCCGGCGGAATACGATTGGTCGCGGTTCGGCGCCTCAGGCGCGGTGCTGACCATCAACCAGATTATCAGCAAGATTGCCGCCATCCCGCTCCCGCGACGTCCGGTGACCAGCATCGTGCTGGGTTCGATTGAAGGGGGCACCACGTACGACCGCATCGCGCGGCGCGTGTTGCTTAAGTTTGAAATCCGCAGCGAGGAAGCGGGCATGGTGCAGAAGGTCAGCGAGGAAATCAGCGATATAGTTGCCGAGACCGAGGCCCAGACCGGCTCGTCGGTCAGCCTCGATATTTTTGCGCGGCGCGAGCCGGGTGGCATCTTGATCAGCCATCCGGTCGTGCGGGCCTGCCGCTCCACGCTCGAATCGCTGGAGATCGACCCGCGGATCATGCCCAGCACCTCGGAGACCTCGGCGCTCATCGATGCGGGCATTCCCGCCGTGACCCTCGGGTTGAGCAGGAGCCGGAGTATTTCCGACGAGCGCGAGGAGATCGATATTCCCTCGCTGATGACCGGCATCACGCAGTTGATCGATGTGTTGCAGAAACTGGACGGAGGGTGGGCCTCATGAGCAAGCGTTTCGCGGCCAAGGAAGACCGCTCCACCGACATCAAGAGCTGGCTGAAGACCAACACCTTTCACCATTCCGCCTTCAGCGATTTGAAGGCGCTGGTGGCGGCGAAGGAGCGGAGCGGTCAAAAAATTTCCGTCTGTATTCCCACCCTCAACGAGGAGCAAACCATCGGCAAGGAAATCGTGGTGCTGCGCTCGGAATTGCAACTGCGCTATCCGCTGGTCGATGAAATCGCGGTGATTGACTCGGGTTCGACCGACCGCACCCTCGAGGTCGCGCGCGAGTTCGGCGCGGACACCTACCTGGCCGCGGACATTCTTCCCGACATGGGCAGCAAGCGCGGCAAGGGCGAGAATTTATGGAAGGCCATCTATCAGCTCAAGGGCGACATCATCGTCTACATCGACGCCGACATTAAAAATATTCACGCGCGCTTCGTGTATGGCTTGATTGGTCCGCTGTTGAACATGCCGGAAATCAAATACGTGAAGGCCTTCTATGATCGTCCGCTGATTTTTTCCGAGGGCGTGCGGCCTTCGGGTGGCGGGCGGGTCACCGAGATATTAATCCGGCCACTGTTCTCACTGTTCTTTCCCGAGTTAACCGCGATTATCCAGCCGCTATCCGGTGAGTATGCGGTACGGCGCGAGGTGCTGGAGAAGATTCGTTTTCCCATCGGGTACGGCGTCGAGACGTCGCACCTGATCGATGTGTTCGCGGATTATGGTCTCAAGGCCTTCGGACAAACCGACCTCGACCAGCGGGTGCATCGCAACCAGCCGACCACCGATCTCGGCAAGATGTCCTTCGGAATTCTACGGGCGTTTTTGAGTCGCATGACCTCGCTGGGGCTGGTCAAGGACATGGCGGAGTTGAGCACGATTTTGCGTCAGTTCCAGGCTCGCGACACGCAATACGAGCAAGTGATGATGGAGATTCGCGAGGAGGAGCGGCCGCCGATGGTCACGGTGCCGGCCTACCGCGATAAGTACGGAATCACCTGATTATGCGGGTCGCCTTGGTCCACTATCACCTGCGGCGGGGCGGGGTGACCCGGGTGATGAGCGTGACCGCCCGGGCGCTGCGCGAGCGCGGGGTGGAGGCCACGCTGGTGGGCGGCGAAGCGCCGGTGCCAGAGCAGGATGTTCATTGCCTGGTCGAACCGGGACTCAGCTATGGTCGCGATGAAAATCCCGAGACGCTGCGCGAGCGACTGGTTTATCAACTAGGCGGTGCACCGGATATCTGGCACATCCATAATCACACGCTCGGGAAGAATCTCGCCCTGCCGAGACTGGTGCATCATCTCGCGGAACGCGGCGAGCGGCTGCTGCTTCATTTGCATGATTTCGCCGAGGACTACCGGGCGGCGAATTACCGCTTGCTGCGCGGACTTGCTGAAGACCCGCGAGAGCTTCAGGCTTACCTTTATCCGGTGGCGTCGCATATTCGCTATGCAACGCTCACCCGGCGCGACGCGGAAGCCTTGATGCAGGCGGGGGTTCCGCGCGAGTGCATTCAGGTGCTGGCCAATCCCATTCAGCCCGCGAGTGAACGAACGGTCACTTTCTCCGGGCGGCGCAGCGGAGTCTTTGTTTATCCCGTCCGGGCGATTCGCCGCAAGAACATCGGCGAGTTATTGTTGTGGTCGGCGATGGCGCGGGAGGGCGAACGTTTTCAGGTTACCTTGCCGCCGACCAGCGCGGTGGATGTCGGGCCCTACGAGTCGTGGAAACAACTGGCCGGGGAGTTGAAGTTGCCGGTGGAATTCGAGTCGGGATTGGCACGCAGTTATGAGTCCATTCTCGAGGAGGCCGAGGCGATCATCACCACCAGCATCGCCGAGGGGTTCGGCCTGACCTTCGCCGAGCCCTGTCTGGCCGGTAAGCCGCTGACCGGTCGTAACCTTCCCGGTGTCACACGTGATTTAGCGATGAACGGGATGCGTTTCGGCGGTTTATACGATGCGCTGCGGGTGCCGTTGGCGTGGCTTGATGTCGATGCGGTCAAAGCCAAGGTGAAGCGCGCGCTGGATGGGATTTACGAAGCGTATGAATTGCCGGCGCGACCGGATACTTTTGAGCGGGCGTGGGGCGCGATGGTGAGCGAAGGTGGCATTGACGTGGGACGTCTGGATGAGGCGATGCAGGCGCGAATCATTGCGGGCATGGTCAAGGATCCGGCCCAGGCGGTTGCGGTGCGGCCGGAGCGTTTGACACTGGCTGAAGATGAAGTAGCGGGCAATGCCGCCATGGTGCGGGAGCATTTGAATCCGTCCCGTTACGCGGAGGCGGTTGATGCGATTTATCAGCAATTGGCGGGAGCCAAGCCGGAGCCGTTGACGGGCGCGCGTGGTCGCTTGCTTTCAACGGTCTTTATGCAGCCTGAAAATCTCTATCTGTTGCGAGCGTGAAGATGGAACCGACCTTGCGCGAAAGAATTCTGGCCCGCCATCAACCCTTCGGCCCCATTCCGACGGGGGAGGCGACGCGTCTGGCCGATTTGTCGCGGGTGCGGGCGATGGTATTTGATGTGTATGGCACTATCATGCTGTCGGCGGCGGGGGATATTGGCGCCCATGAGGAATCGACCCGGGCGGAAATGTTTGCCCGCGCGGTGGAGGCGGCAGGCTTCGAGCTGGGCGTGGAGGTGGATAAGGTTTCCGCGGCTTGGCGCCAGGCGGTGAAGGAACGTCATGCGCGGTCGCGGGCGGCCGGGGTGGAGCATCCGGAAATCGATGTGCGGGAAATTTGGCGCGAACTGATTGGAAAGGGTTTGCTGAGGGGTGAGGGCTCCGTCGAGGCGCTGGCGGTGGAGTTCGAGATGATCAGCAACCCCGTCGCGCTCGAGCCGGGACTGGTGGATTTACTAACGGCGCTCAAATCGCGCGGCATCGTCCTGGGCATTGTCTCCAACGCTCAATTCTACACCCCGCTGATTTTGGAAACGCTGCTGGGTCAATCGCTGGAGGCGGCGGGCTTTCATCAGGCGTATTGCGTTTGGTCATATCGCGAGCGGGAAGCCAAGCCATCGGAGAGGCTGTATGAGAAACTGGCGGCGGCCTTGCGGGCGGACGGCATTGCTCCGGAAGAAACCTTGTACGTCGGCAACGACATGCTCAACGACATCACCCCGGCGGCGACCTGCGGCTTCATGACCGCACTCTACGCCGGCGACCAGCGATCGTTGCGTTTGCGGCAGGATCACCCGGCGTGTCGCGATACGATACCGGATGTCGTGATTACGCGGCTGGCGGACTTGGGGTTCGCTTCACAAAACAACGTTACGAGGCTAGATTAATAATATGAATATCAGCGACGTGTTGATGGTTTACATGACTGCGGCCGACGAGGGGGAAGCAGTTAGACTGGCGGAGCAATTGGTTGAGTCGCGGGTCGCGGCTTGCGTCAATGTGTTGGGCGCGGTCCAGTCGGTTTATCGCTGGCAGGGTAAAGTCGAGCGAGCCGCGGAGGTCGCCCTGATCGCCAAAACCACCCGCGCGCAATTTCCGCTTTTGGAGCAAAAGATCAAGGAGCTTCATTCGTATGAATGCCCCTGCATCGTGGCCTGGCCGCTAAGCGAAGGCCATCAACCCTTCCTCGCCTGGGTCAGGGAGCAGGTGGCGACTCCGGATTGATTCTAAGCCAGGTTGTGGAAGTAAAGGCGTCAGGCAATGCCTCCGCTCACGTTTACGCCTTCTTTCCGCCATGTCTGTAAGCCCGGCTCATGTTGTGCTTGTGCTTTAGTTGGACGGCCCGGTCAATGTCCACGCCAAGCCGCCCGCAGGCATCCAGGGTGCGAATGATGATGTCGGCCATCTCCTCCTCGAGGCAGGATAGGGCATCATCCTTGTCGCAGGGCGCATGGAGTTGGCCTTTGCGATGGGCTTCCCAGAGTTCGGACAGCTCGGCGTGCGTGTTGGCCACGAAGCGGGCGATGAATTGTTCGTCGGTTTCCGGTTCATCGTACCAGCCCTTTTCGCGCGCGAGTCCATGCAGTTGGTCGCGTAGTTCATTCAGTTTCATAATTTTTTTCCTGGTGTCGTCAGTGGGTCCGCTTTTTTGTTTTCCTGCTCGCGGGACAGCCTATATCGTTGATCCCATATGAACACGACGTCTTTTTATCTTTCCACACCCATTTACTACGTAAACGACAAGCCGCATATTGGGCATGCCTACACCACGATATTGGGCGATGTGCTGGCTCGCTATCACCGTTTGCTGGGGGAGGATGTGCATTATCTCACCGGAACCGATGAGCACGGCCAGAAGGTGCAACGGGCAGCCGATGCGGAAGGGGTTTCCGCGCAGCAAAAGGCCGACACTACGGTGGTGCGTTTTCAGGATCTCTGGAAAAAACTGGAGATCACCCACGATGATTTTATCCGCACCACCGAGGCCCGGCACAAGCAGGTGGTGCAGGCCATTCTGCAGGATCTCTACGATCGCGGGGAAATCTATCGTGCCGAGTATGACGGCCTCTACGACGTCACCAGTGAGACCTTCATCACCGAAAAGGACTTGCCGGAAGGCAAGAAGGTCGAAGACCTGCCGCACATCATGCGCATCAAGGAGTCGAACTACTTCTTCCGCATGAGCAAGTACCAGGACTGGCTGATCAAGCACATCGAGGAGAATCCATCGTTCATCCAGCCCGACTTTCGCCGTAACGAGACCCTCGGCTTCCTGCGCAAGCCGCTGCAGGATCTTTGTATCTCGCGACCGAAGACGCGCCTGGCCTGGGGCATCGAGTTGCCGTTCGACCAGGATTACGTCTGCTATGTCTGGTTCGATGCGCTGGTCAACTACATCAGCGCCATCGGTTACGGGGTCGAGCCGGAGCGTTTCGAGAAGTGGTGGCCGGTGAATTATCACCTGATCGGTAAGGACATTCTCACTACCCACACAGTCTACTGGCCGACCATGTTGAAGGCGATCAACGTGCCGATGCCGAAGACGATTTTCGCGCATGGCTGGTGGCTGTTTGGCGAGGCCAAGATGAGCAAGTCGCTTGGCAATGTGGTGGATCCGATGGAGATGATCGACCGTTACGGGGTGGATGCCTTCCGCTATTTCGTGATGGCGGAAATGTCGCCGGGACAGGACGCGAGTTTTTCGGAGGAGGGATTTGTGCGTCGCTATAATTCCGACCTCGCCAACGACCTCGGCAATCTGCTGAGCCGTCTGGTGCAGATGATGGGCAAGTATTGCGAAGGCGTGGTCCCGCCGCGTCCGCCTGCGCCTGCGCCGGGTAGTCCGGAGGAACAGCTTTGGCAGGCAGTGCAAAAGGCGGCGGAGAACCTGGAGCATAGCCTGGAAACCTTGAAGCTCGACCAGGGCATCTATGGCGTAATCGAAATGATCAAGGCCACCAACCGCTACCTCGAAATCAAGGCACCCTGGACGCAGGCCAAGGAGGAGGACAAAGCGCCGTTGCAGCAGACCCTGTACACAGCGGCGGATGTGCTGCGGGTGGCGGCGGTGCTGTTGGATCCGGTGATGCCGGCCAAGATGAAGGCGATCCGGGAGGTGTTGGGCACTCACCATCTGTCCAAGGTCGTCAACGATGCGCTGGCCTTTGGCCAGCTCGAACCCGGCCATGCGCTGGGCAAGGTGCAACCATTGTTTCCGCGCATCGAGAAGAAGAAGGAGGCTGCCCCGCCCGCGGAAGAGAAGGCGGTTCCGGCGCCGGTAGTCGAGGAGGGGTTGATCACCATCGACGACGTGGCCAAGGTTAAGTTGCGTACGGCACAGGTCATCGACGCGGAGCCGATTCCGGGCGCGGATAAATTATTGAAACTGCAGGTGATGATGGGTGGCGAGCGGCGTCAGATTGTCGCGGGCATTGCCTTGCACTACCAGCCGGCCGAGGTGATTGGCAAGAGCGTGGTGGTGGTGGCGAACTTGAAGCCGGCCAAGCTGCGCGGGGAACTTTCGCAAGGCATGCTGCTGGCGGCATCCAAGGGCGACAAGCTGGTGCTGGTGACGGTGGACAAGAACATCACCAGCGGCGCTGAGGTTAAGTAACCGTTATGGACATCAAGCTATCCCATGATGAAGCGAGGGTGCTCGGCGCGTTGATGGAGAAGGAAGTCACGACGCCCGACTACTACCCCATGACCCTGAATGCGCTGGTCAATGCCTGCAATCAGAAGTCATGCCGCGATCCGGTGGTGCAATTCGAGGAGGGCATGGTTTCGCTGCTCGTCGATAGCTTGCGCGATGAAAAAGGATTGGCCTCCATGGTGTCCGCCGCGGTCAGCCGGGTACCCAAATACAAACAGCGCCTGACCGAGACCTATCATTTTCCATCCGGAGAACGGGCGATTTTGTGCGAGCTCTTGCTACGCGGCCCGCAAACGCCGGGCGAGCTTAAGAATCGCGCGGAACGGATGAGCCACTTTGAAAGCCTGGACGATGTGCTGGCTGCGCTAAAAGAGCTGGAGACGCGTGCCGATGGACCATGGGTCGTGCAGTTACCTCGCCAGCCCGGACGCAAGGAGGCGCGCTACATGCACCTGCTTTGCGGCGCGCCGGATGTGGAGGCGATAGCGGAGGAAAGTGCTACGGGCGAAGCAGCCTTTTCAGCATCCGCTGAATCCCCGCTGGAGCGGATCAAGCGGCTGGAGGATGAGGTGGAAAATATGGGCAAAGCATTGTCCGAACTAAGCGCCACGTTCGACGCCTTCCGCAAGCAGTTCGAGGGGTGAGTCGTATTTACGCCCCGAAGTGGCGGCGGCCGCGTTTCCAGTCGTAGAGCGCTTCTTTCAAGGCATCGACGCCTTCGTTGTTTTCGGCGGACATGGCGAGCGGGGTGAGGCCGGTTGATTTGCGGAAGCGCTTGAGGTTGGCGGCTGAGGTTTCAACGTCCATTTTGTTGGCTACGACGAGCGACGGGCGGTGGGCGAGATCGTCGCGGTAGCATTTCAGTTCATCGCCAAGTTTCCGGTAATCATCCACCGGGTCGCGTCCGTCGATACCCGCCATGTCGATGACGAAGATCAATAGCTTGGTGCGTTCGATGTGGCGGAGAAAATCGTAGCCGAGTCCAACGCCGTTGTGAGCTCCCTCGATCAAGCCGGGGATGTCGGCGACGCGGATGGAGGTATAGTCATCGTACTCGACCATGCCGATTTGCGGGTTCAGGGTGGTGAAAGGGTAAGCGGCAATCTTCGGATGGGCGTGGCTGAGTTTGCTGAGCAGGGTGGATTTGCCGGCATTCGGGTAGCCGACAAGTCCGACCTCGGCGACCAGTTTGAGCTCCAGCAGCAATCGTTTATCCTCGCCGGTAGTGCCCGGGGTAAATTGTCGCGGCGCCTGGTTGGTAGAGGAGGCGTAGGTGGAGTTGCCGCGTCCCCCCTTGCCGCCTTGAGCTACAATCAGCACATCGCCATCGCTAACCACCTCGCCAAGATACGAACGCTCCTCCTCATGAGGTGGCTTGGTCGCGTGCGCGGATACCTCTTCATCTTCCTCGAGCTCAAAGACCTCCGGGTCGTGTTGCTCCCGGTTGGGCAGTTGATAGGCCACCGTGCCGCAAGGAACATGCAGCACCAAATCATCGCCACAGGCGCCGGTGCAGTTGCCGCCACGACCGCGACCGCCATGGGGCGCTCGCTGGATGGGCTGGAAGTAGAGACTGACCAGTGAGTCGACATCCTTACTGGCCTTTAACAAGACGTTCGCACCATCACCGCCGTTACCGCCATCCGGACCTCCGAAAGGAACGAATTTTTCGCGCCGGAACGAAACACAGCCGTCGCCGCCATTGCCGGCAATGGCTTGGACGGTAACGCGGTCTTTAAAGGTTTTGGCTTTCATGGCGAAAAAAAGGGCGAATCCGAAGTGGATTCGCCGTGAGCGCGGTAGGCGAGCTGAGCGCCGCCGTCACCGGAGTTGTTACGCCACCTGAAGTTCGCGCACGTTGATGCGGCGGCCGTTGCGGTCGAATTCGACGACGCCTTCGGTCAGGGCAAACAAGGTGAAGTCGCGACCCTGGCCGACATTGGCACCGGGATGAAACTTGTTGCCGACCTGACGCACGAGAATGTTGCCGGGGATGACCCGCTCGCCGCCGAATTTCTTGACGCCACGACGCTGGGAGTTGCTGTCGCGACCGTTCTTGGTTGAACCCTGTCCTTTTTTATGTGCCATGGTATTAGCCTCCGGGCCGGATTAGCCCTTGATTTCAGTGATGCGGACTTTGGTCAGCTCCTGACGATGTCCGATTTTCTTGTGATAGCCTTTGCGGCGGTTCTTCTTAAACGCCACCACTTTGCGACCACGGTGCTGATCGACGATTTCCGCGGTGACGGAAGCACCCGCAACGGTGGGGGCGCCGATGACCAGCTCGCTGCCATTGGAAATAGCCAACACGTCCGTGATGACGGTGGTGGTTCCGGCCTCGCCCTCGATCAGCTCGATATCGAGCGTGTCATTGGCTTGAACCCGGTATTGTTTACCGCCGGTTTGTATAACTGCATACGCGTCCATAAATTACCTCATTTCAAAACGAAGGGGCAGAAGATAGAGAACACCTGCCCCGCTGTCAATCCCGCATCGCACCGAAAAAAGCAATAAATTCCATGTATTGACCATGCCGCGCTCTTGCGTCGGGACGGGGACATAGATGGTGTTGCGCGTTTTCCAGCGAAGGGAAAAATGGCGCGGTTGACTTTTCCATGCGTTGGGAATCAAGGACGCATGACGATCACGGTTTCTGTGTCTACGTTTGGGCTCTGTTTATGCCCAAATGCGAGTCAGGGCGTATTGATCAAAGATCTGATCGCGGCTGATGACCTGCCAGCCACGGCGGCGGGCCTGAACGACTTGGAGGCGATCGAATGGATCGTTGTGATGACGTTCGAGGTCTTGAACGGAGGTCGCGTCCTCCCATGTTATCTGGAGGATTTGAAAGCCATTTTGCTCGATCAAGCGGGGGAGTTCATCGGTGAGGCGATAAGGCAGGATGAGTTTTCCGAGGCCGGTTTTGATGGCGGCCTCCCAGATGCCTGCCATGGAAATGTGGCATGAACCAGGCGACTCACTCATGATCGATTTGGCCTTCTCGCCGAAATCCTCGCAGCCCTCAAAAAAGCCGATCCAGGCATTCGTATCGATCAGATAGTTCACTGGTAGTCCTTGAAATCATCCAGAGGCGCATCAAAATCAGGTGCTATATAAAAGGCTTCCCCTTTTGCGCATCCAAACTTCGCAGTTACCCTCGATGGCACTGGTCGCAGCTCAGCCACCGGTTTTCCGTGCCGCGTAATGATGATACAGGAGCCTTTTTCGACTTCGTCCAGCAGTCGTGAGAGATGGGTTTTAGCCTCAAAAGAGCCGACTTGGTGCGGGGTGGTTATCATTTAAATAAACTAGTTGGACTAGTTGTTTTTGTCAATATACACGTTCTATGTCCCCATAATGAATGTGGGGCGTTCGGGGTTCAGGGTTCGGCGTTCGGGCGGGGACATAGATGATTTTTTGCGCCTTCCAATGGTTGGAAAAATAGCGGGGCGGATTTTCCAAGCGTTGGAAATCAAGGACTTATGACGATCACTACTTCTATGTCCCCGCTTTGGCTTGGCGGGACATGATGGCGTCGAGGAGGGCGTCGGGGACGAAACGGGCCATAAGGGAGCCGACGTAGGCGGGGAAGGTGACACAGTAGCGGCGGCAGGGGCGGGCGCTCTCCGCGGCGTGAAGGATCTTTCGGGCGACTGCTTCGGGGGGCAGGGCGAAGGGCGCTTTT
>JBMTVS010000014.1:0-21001 GCA_049451655.1 Kiritimatiellia bacterium
CCGGCGGGCCGAAACATCCAACGGATCGAAGTTGTACTGCACCGACGAAAAGCCACCGTTATTCTCGAGCGAAACATCACCTGAAAAACTGCCGATACCGTCATGGCTGACCGCGAATTGGCCCCGGGACTTTCCCCCCATGACGACATCGTCCTCAACCTCCCAACCACCTGCACCATCGGCAAAATCATAAAGAGCCATTTCTTCAGCCATCGCGCTTGATTGACAAAAAAAACACATGAATAGACACGACAAACCGGCCAGCGAGAAGAAAGGTTTCATGAGTAAACGCTACCACTCAAAAGACCGGAATTCCATCATCCGGGGAAATTCGCGGGTTGGTACACATCGTTCCAAGGTTTTTCGAAGGGGATTCTAGTCATCGCCAAGATTACCGGCAATTAACGCTTAAACATCTATATATCAATCACTTATGTCGTAATCAGCATGGGCTTACAACTTCTATGTCCCCGCCATTTTCGTATTTCGGGGTTTACATGGATTCCCTATGACGTATGTTTCTCCGAGTCAGTAGCGCGTGGGGCGCCGCTGAACAAATCGCGATTTGATATTTGTGTTACGAAACGAATAAAAACGTTTTACCGATGAGCCCGAGGGTTTCATGAAAAAAACGATACAAGAATTTAAGTTGTGGATGATCTGCTTGCTGGTGGGAACGCTAGTGCTGTCTGCGGAGATCGCCGTCAAGGCCAACGTATCCAACGGAAAATCCCCGAATGACCGAACTGCATTGCGGGGGGGCGACATCAATAATCCCAAAACTCATGTTTCCCCGACCGACCTCGGCAAAGCGCTCTACCCTGATAGGGACTATCTGGTCACCCAACTTTTGGTGGAATCCGTGATTCAAATCGAATCAGCCGGAGATCCCCGGACCATCGGCCTAGCCGGCGAGCGCGGATTAATGCAGATCATGCCCGGCACCTGGCAGGACACTACGTGCGCCTTGTATGGAAAACCGCTCTCGTTTCGTCTCGCTTTTAACCCCGCATTAAATCGAGAAGTCGGCACGGCTTATCTGGCCAAACTCCATCAGTTTTTGGTCGAAAACCGGGTTCACTGGCGAGATGACGAACGTTCGCTCCTGCTTGCCTGCTACAACGCCGGACCTAATCGCGTGCTGGAAGCTGGATTTGATATAAAGCGACTACCCGCCTCCACCCGCGATTACATCGTCCGTGCAAGCACGCTGCATGATGCGCTGCTCCAAGATTACGCCTTGAAAATCGAGGACGGCGGTTCGCCCCAAAGCATTCAAATTGTTCAAACCCGCCGGCTAGCGGATTCCTGAACTCACTCAAACGTATATTCGTCAATTAAACGCTTTTCGGTGTCCCCATCGCCGGAAATACGCGCCACCACCTCAACATGCTCGCGGATGGTGCTCGTCTTGAGCTTGTGACGAAGCAGATCATCAACCTGAAATATTCCTGCGGAATTAGCCAGGTTTACCGTGATTCGTACCGGACGATGCTCGCCCTTGTCGATTTTTACGCCCTCAATGGCTAGCGCGGATACTGAATGGATATTGACCTGCCCGGCCTTGAACGGAATCCGCGAACGCCCCTCCGACATGTCGGTGGCATCCGCCACCTTCACCGCTCCCGCTTCAACCGTCAGACAACGCTCGTCCGAATCATGGGCGATTATGGCGTGCAATATCTCCGAAACCATGATGGTAAGATGCGGTTCAGCGTAAATCGGCGCGAGCAATTGCCGTGCCTTCGGATAGGCAAGCCACAAACTGTAGCGCTCGTGCTGATCGCGATGAACACTGATGCCCAAATCATGCATGCAAGACGCCGCCACCACCACCAGTTCACCATCTTCCGGCGTGAGTCCGTAGTGTTTAACCACGCTGGGGGTTACTCCACCTTCGACTAGCAAACGATAAATACGTAACGCAGAGTTAGCCACAATGCGGATGTGAATTTCGCCGTGATCGCTGATGCCACAACGGTCGACCGCGTTGATGTTGGCGCACTTCCAAAGCTGATTGAGCTCTTCATCGGCTTGAATCAGCTCCATCAATTGCTTTAGTTTGCTGTTTTGTTTTACGGGAATGGTAAATGCCATAATCTGAAAGCATGAATTTCGCCTCGCACAAAGTAAACAAGTTTGTATGCCACGTCATCATCACGGGTTTCGCGGTTCACGTGCTGGCAGCAGCCAGCTTCGCTGGACCGGAGATTCATACCGTGAAAAAAGGTGAAAGCCTTGATCGCATTGCCCGGAGCTATGACGTAAATGTCGAGGATCTGATTCGCGAGAACAACATTGAGAAGCCATCGCTTATCCAACCCGGCCAGAAACTCACGATCCCGGCCCGACCCGGCGCACCCGTCAAGTATGTCGTTCAGAAGGGCGACACCCTGGAGGAAATCGCGCTCGAGCACGCATCCGGGGTCGGCGCCATCATGTCCGCAAACAACATTGCTGACCCAAAAAAACTGCAGATAGGTCAGGAATTAAGCATCCCCGTTCCCGGTCCCGGCGGGACGCTCTCTGAGGCGGTTCGCTATCCGTTGCCCAACGATATCCGCCAGGCCATCGACGGTGCCCCGGTCAAGGCCGGTCGCTGGAAGCATATTGTCATTCATCACAGCGCCTCAAAGTCCGGCAGCCTTAAAAGTTTCGATGCTTATCACCGCCAAAAACGCCGCATGGAAAACGGCCTCGCCTATCATTTTGTTATCGGCAATGGTCAAAGCATGCCGGACGGCGAAATAGGCATCGGCGATCGTTGGAAAAAACAATTGCGTGGCGGTCACCTTACCAGTGATGCCCAGAATGAAATCGCGCTCGGGATTTGTCTGGTCGGCAACTTCGATGTCAGCAAACCCACCGACGCGCAAATGAAAAGTCTGCACGCGCTAGTTAGGCACCTGATGCGTCGCTGCGGCGTCCCCGGTAGCGAGGTAAAGACGCACCGCGAAATCAACATCAAACCGACGGCCTGCCCCGGCAAACACTTCCCGATTAAGACATTTCGTGGCCAACTTTAATGAATTCCGGTGCGCTCCGGGATGACTTCGATCACAATCTGCTGTATTATCTGACAACATACGTCATGAACGAACAATTGCCGCCAACCGCGATATTGCTGATTTCCTGTCCCGATCGACCGGGCATTGTTGCCGCTGTTACGGATTTCATCTTTCAGCATAAAGGCAACATTCTCGACCTCGATCAGCACGTGGATCGCGCGGTCGGTGTATTTTTGATGCGGGTCGCTCTACAGGCAGAATCGGAGGCCTTGAGCCCGGAATATTTTGCCACTGCGTTTGCCGCGATCGCCGACAGGTTCCACATGCAGTGGGAGTTACATGACACCTCGAACCGCGCCCAGATGGCGGTTTTTGTAACGCGCGAATCGCATTGCCTGTTTGATTTGCTGGCCCGGCATCAGTCCGGCGAGTGGTGGGCGGATATTCCGCTGGTTATCGGCAATCGCGACGATCTGCAGGATGTAGTGGAGAAGTTTGGCATTCCCTTTCACCTGTTTCCCATCAACGCGCAAAATAAAGCGGAGCAGGAACAGGCCGAAATCGAATTAATGCGCGCCTACAACATCGACACCATTGTACTTGCCCGGTACATGCAAATCCTCTCCCCGGATTTTCTCCGGCAGTATCCTTTTCGCGTTATCAATATCCATCACTCCTTTCTACCCGCCTTCCCTGGCGCCCGCCCCTATCATGCCGCGCATGCCCGCGGCGTCAAAATCATCGGGGCGACCTGTCATTATGCCACCGCTGACCTAGATGAAGGACCCATCATCGAACAGGATGTTATCCGCGTCTCGCATCGCGACGATGTGCTGGATTTTATTCGCAAGGGCAAGGACGCGGAAAAGATCGTACTAGCCCGTGCGGTTACTGCACATCTGGAACACCGGGTCATTGTTTACGACAATCGCACGGTGGTCTTTCGATGATGGTTCATCTGATTTGGATGGCTGCAGGCTTTGTCGCGCTCACCGTCGGAGGTGACCGCCTGGTATCGGGCGCGGTTGGTTTGGCGCGGCGATTCGGGATCAGTTCGCTGGTGATTGGCCTTACCGTGGTGGCCTTCGGCACCAGCGCCCCCGAGCTATTCGTCAGCCTGCAGGCCGGCCTTCGCGGCACCGGCGACATCGCCATGGGCAATATCATTGGCTCGAATATCTTCAACCTCTCCGTCATCCTCGGTGCCGCGGCCCTGATGCAGCCCATCAATGTAAAATCCCAACTTATCCGTCAGGATATTCCATTCATGATCGCGGCCACCCTGCTTTTCTACTTTATCACCCGCGACGTGAACCTCACGCGGCTAGAGGGCGGCTTATTGTTTTTAATTTTAATCGGCTACATCACAGTGACCGTCATCATGGCGCGCAAGGCACCCGAGCCGGATCTGACCCGGGAGGTCGAGCATCATTTACCGCCCCGGGCCGCCGGCGGTTTGTTCGTGGATGTCGTCTGGGTTGCTGCCGGCATCGGGCTGTTGGCACTTGGTGCCTCCTGGTTGGTCGATGGCGCGGTGGCAATCGCCCGTGCACTCGAGGTAAGCGAGGCCCTCATCGGACTTACCCTGGTTGCAGCTGGCACCAGTCTCCCCGAACTCGCCACCACGGTGGTCGCGGCCTTGAAGAAGGAATCGGACATCGCGGTGGGCAACGTGGTTGGTTCCAACATCTTTAACCTCCTTTGTATCGGCGGTTTGGCTCCGCTATTCAACCCCCTCTCTTTTCCGGATATGCAGACTGCGGATTTTCTGGTGATGATCGCATTAACCTTGATCATGCTACCCCTGAGCATCTCCCGTATGCGCATTGGCCGCATCGAAGGCCTCCTGCTCCTTTCTGCTTACGGTGCCTACCTCTACTTCATCTGGCCCTACTAACGACCAGAGGCACGGCAGGGCTGCAACCTCCAGCAAAATGAGCGTGCTTTATTTGTCGTGGGGTAGGTTATTCTGGCAGGTCGGTTACCGTTCAAGTGTATGAATCCGTCCTCATCAGGCATGTACTTTGCCTTTAACCCCAACTGTGGTAATTTTACGCCATTAACAGGACCACACAGGAAAAAGCATGAGTGATTGGATTGAAATTGCCGACGTATCCGAATTCGCGCAGACCGACCGCAAACTGGTCGACCTCGGCGGACAACATCAAATTGGTTTGTTTAAACTGCCGGACGGCTTTTACGCGGTCAGCGCCTGGTGCAGTCATCAGAAAGCCACCATTATACATGGCGACATCGAGGGGTATGAGATTGAGTGTCCTCTGCACGCCGCCCGATTCGACTTGCGCGACGGCCAGCATAAGTGTCTTCCCGCCGTACGCCCGATCAAGGCCTATACGGTGAAAGTGGAGGGCGAAAAGGTCCTGTTGAAAAACCCTGCTTGATGATCCCCTTTGATCCAGTCGCCTTCCGCGCGGAATTCCCTATTCTCGCCCGTCCCGTGCGCGATGGAAAAAAATTGGTCTATCTGGACAACGCCGCCACGACCCAGAAACCGCAAGCGGTGATAGACTGTCTTGGCAATTATTACATGACCATGAATGCCAACGTGCATCGCGGCATTCACCTCCTCGCCGAGCGAGCGACCGAACATTACGAACAGGCACGCGGGACGGTGGCGAAATTCCTCAACGCGCCTTCCGACCGCTCCATAGTCTTTACCCGTGGCACCACCGAGGCCATCAACATCGTCGCCCAGTCGTGGGGACGTGCCAACCTGAAGCCGGGCGATGCCATCCTGCTCACCGAGATGGAACATCACAGCAACCTTGTCCCCTGGCAGCTCGTCGCCGAAGCGACCGGCGCCGCGTTGCGCTTCATACCCATAACACCCTCCGGCGAACTCGACATGGAGGCGTTGCCCCGCCTGCTGAACGATCAGGTCAAGCTGGTCTCCGTCACCCAGATGTCCAATGTGCTCGGCACCATCAATCCGGTCGAGGACATCATCGCCGCCGCCCGTGACGTCGGCGCACTGGTCATGCTCGACGGTGCCCAAAGTGCGCCTTACATGGCCATCGATGTCCAAGCGCTCGACTGCGATTTCTTCGCCTTCTCCGGCCACAAAGTCATGGGCCCCACCGGCATCGGCGTACTCTACGCCCGCGAATCCGTGCTCGAAAAAATGCCGCCCTTTCTTGGCGGCGGCGAAATGATCAGCAAGGTCACGCTGGAAAAATCAACCTGGGCGGAGATTCCCCAGAAGTTCGAGGCCGGCACGCCCAACATCTCCGGCGCTATCGGCCTCGGCAAGGCCATCGAGGTCCTGATGAACCTCGACCGCGAAGGTGCCCGCCGCCACGATGACGAACTCGTGGCGTATGCGATGCGAGGGCTGGAAGCCATCGATGGCCTGAAAATCTTCGGCAAGGCGCCACAGCGCGGCGGGGCGATTTCCTTCGCCATGGCCGGGGTGCATCCGCATGACATCGCGCACTTCGTCGACCAGGACGGCGTAGCGGTCCGGGCCGGCCACATGTGCGCCCAGCCGCTCATCCGCAAGATGGGCGAAACTGCATTGACCCGGGCCAGCCTGTACTTCTACAACACCCGGGAGGACATCGATGCGCTCACCAAGTCGCTTCGTCGCGTGAAAGGCTTTTTTGACCGTGCAGCTTGACGATCTATATCAGGAGATCATTCTCGATCACTATAAGCACCCGCGTCACTTCGCGAAAATTAGCGAGGCCGAGGCTATGGTGGACGAAGAAAATCCCACCTGCGGCGATCACATCAAGCTCACCGCCGCCACCGCCGACCAGAAACTCAGCGACGTTAAAATCGAATGTGAAGGCTGCGCCATCTGCACCGCCTCCTCCTCGATGATGGCCGAGAAAACCCTCGGTGTGCCGGTACCCGAGGTGCGCGACCTGATCACGCGCTTTAACGCCATGATGCGCGGCGGCGATGAGATGTCCGACGACGAGCTCGGCGACCTCGTCGCCCTCAAGGGCGTACGCAACTATCCCCTCCGCATCAAATGCTGCACCATGGCGTGGCATGCTCTCGGCGCCGCGCTCGATCAACTGGAGAAATAACGTTATGGGAGTCATCGCCAGAATAGCCTCCCTGCGGGGTATGGCGCGAGGGCTGCGCGAGGAAGACCTGCCTGACGACCCGATGGATCTCTTTGAGGTCTGGTTCAAGTTCGCCCGGAAAGTCCGCATCTACTGGCCGGACTCCACTGCCGTTGCCACCGCCAGCAAGGACGGCAAGCCCTCGGTTCGCATGGTGTTACTGAAGCGCTACGACCAGCGCGGTTTCGTTTTCTTCACCAACTATGAGAGCCAAAAGGGGCGGGAGTTGGATGAAAATCCGTACGCCTCCATGGTCATTTATTGGAACGATTTGCTTCGCCAAATTCGCATGACCGGCGCCGTTGAAAAAGTTTCCCGCGAAGAATCCGAGGCTTATTTCCACTCGCGTCCGCGGGGTAGCCAGATTGGTGCCTGGTCATCCAATCAGGATGCCGTCATGTCCAGCCGCGAAGAACTCATGAGCAAGTACGATGAGTTCGAGCAAAAATTCGCCGGCGGCCCCGTACCGCTTCCGCCCTACTGGGGCGGCTACCGCCTGATCCCCGCCGAAATCGAGTTCTGGCAGGCCCGCACCTATCGCCTGCACGACCGCTTCCGCTACACCCGGACAGACGGAATCTGGTCGTGGGTCAGACTTAGTCCCTGACGGCGCACGATGAAAGCATCCGCGTCATCAGCCGCAAGAATCGAAACCGGATCCGCTGAAGCCACGCTGATTTTTCCGCATCAACTGTTCGACCCTCACCCCTGCTTAAAAAAGAATCGCCCGGTTTACGTCATCGAAGACGGGCTTTATTTCGGAACCGACCCCCATCACCCGCTCAAGTTTCACCGCCAGAAAATCCTGCTGCATCGAGCCAGCATGAAGGCTTATGCAGAGCGGTTGGAGGAGAATGGATGGATAGTTCATTATGTCGAGGCCGGTGCTGCCATGGAGCGCTACCTGCCGCGCGGGATCGACACGCTTTATCTAGCAGACCCGGTTGACTATTTGCTTGAGCGACGTCTGCGTCGTCACACCTCTCGCACCGGGCAAAAGCTTTGCATCGTCGATACACCCATGTTTCTAACGCCGCCCGACTGGTTTAATCCATGGTTTGACGGGCGAAAACGTTATTTCATGGCCGACTTCTATGTTGCTCAGCGCAAGCGGCTCAACATCCTCGTGGACAGCGCCGGAAAACCTGTCGGTGGCAAGTGGAGCTTCGATACCGAGAACCGGAAACGCTGGCCAAAAAATATGGAACCGCCCCCGGTATACACGCCGCCGGAAACCAACCATGTGCTCGAGGCCCGCGCTTATGCCGCGAAGCGATTTTCGAATAATCCCGGGGCGTCGGAGCCCTTCAACTACCCCGTCACCCACGAACAGGCACTCGCATCGCTGCGGCATTTTCTTGATCATCGCTTTTCCGGTTTCGGCGACTATGAGGATGCCATCTCCACGCGCCATGCTGTATTGCATCACTCGGTACTAACCCCGGCTCTGAATATCGGCCTATTGACTCCGCAACAGGTGCTTGACGAAACATTCGAAGCGATGAGCGAGCGCGATATTCCACTAAACGATGCCGAGGGATTTATACGGCAGATCATCGGTTGGCGGGAGTTCATGCGCATTATTTACGTGCGGGAGGGGGTTCGCCAACGCACCACGAATTTCTGGCGGCATCAGCGTAAACTCGATCAGCGCTGGTATGCCGGAACGACCGGTCTTGCCCCGGTCGACCACGCCATTGGTCGCGCGCTTGCCAGCGGTTATTGCCACCACATTGAACGACTGATGGTACTCGGCAATGCCATGCTCCTGTGCGAAATCGACCCGGACGAAATTTACCGCTGGTTTATGGAGCTTTTTATCGACGCCTACGACTGGGTCATGGTGCCCAACGTTTACGGCATGAGCCAGTATGCCGATGGCGGACTGATTACCACCAAGCCGTATTTTTCCGGGTCGAACTACCTCAAGAAAATGAGCGATTATGCTGCCGGAGAGTGGTGTGACATTTGGGATGGGCTTTTCTGGCGCTTCATCGAAGAGCACCGCGATTTTTATGAAAAGCAACCGCGCCTATCCATGATGGTTCGTACCCTTGACAAAATGGATGCAGCAAAAAAATCAAAACTGCTTGCGGCGGCCAGCTTATACCTGAAGTCCTGAATTCCAGACGCAAGCGCCACTTGACAACCGGGACAAGCTTTCCTAACTTTTCACCTCGCTTGATTAAGCCATTCCGGTGTAGCTCAATGGTAGAGCAGGGCGCTGTTAACGCCAAGGTTGTAGGTTCGAGCCCTACCGCCGGAGCCAATGTTGATTAATTCTGCCGGTAAATCAGTGCGAAGCCGATCACTTCACACAAAATAACCGGTAGCCACACCACCAGATCCGGGCGAAATTCAGGTTTACCTACCAGCGCATTGGCAATGATCGTGAACAGGTAGAACGCGAAAACCAACCCGAGCGCAATACCCACCCCCACGGATGATTCCTTGCGGCGGGATTTCATGCCGAGCGGAATGCCGATCAGCGTGAAGGCAAAGCAGGCCAGCGACATGGCGAAGCGCTTGTTTACCTCCACCACCATGAACATTTTCTGGCGCGCCACATCATTTTCCTGCAACTCCGGAAACGCCGTCCGGATGTCGCGAATATTTTCGATAAGCTCCGGGACAATCATGTCCGATGGCTTTTTGCGGCGGGAACGTTTGGAAGATTCAGAAAGATCAATTTTTACCGGATAGTAATCCGCATTGATGTAATGCGACTTGGGGCTTTCCAGGGTGGATTCGCGATCACGCTGATCAATACGCACCCCGTACAAATCAATATTCAGCACCTTGTTCGTGTCGTCTGACCGCAAGACACCCCGCTGGGCACGAACATTGCGAACCGGACCGTTTGCATCACGCTCGTAAACCACCACATCCGTGACTTCATTGCCATCGCGCGAGCCGATATAAATCATCATGCCCGGAAACTCCTGAATAAAGCGTCCGGCCTCCAGCAAATTAATGGGTTGTTCCATGCCGACATCCCTCAGCACCGTACGCGACAGCGACTTACAGCGCGGGGCCACTGAAACATTAATGTAAATACATAACATACTGAGCAGCACGGACATGATGATGACCGGAGCGATGATGTTCCACAGGCTCATCCCGGACGCCTTCAGCGCGGTAAGTTCACCATCAAAAGATAGACGCCCGAACAACAGCAAGCAGGCGGTCAGCGCGCTCATGGGGATGGTGAAGGTCATCATGTAAGGGATGTTCAGCAAGAACAACTTCATGATGAGTTCGCTCGAAACGCCGCGGGCCGCGATGTCAATGGCCCGGATCACCACCCCCAGGCACATCACAAACGTAAATACACTCAGCGTCATCAAGAATGACACCAGATAATCTTTGAGTAGATAACGCTGCAAAATGCGCATGGTTCTTATTCCGGACTAGGCTGAACCTCCGCCCGCAGCACCTCGACTGGCTCGCTTGGCGGATTCAATGGTGTTATGCAGCAACATGGTGATCGTCATGGGCCCCACGCCACCTGGCACCGGCGTAATCGCGGCGACCTTCGGCAGGATGGCATGGTAATCAACATCGCCAACTAGACGGAATCCGGATTTTTTAGTGGAGTCGGGAATTCGGTTTACGCCAACGTCGATCACAACTGCACCCTCACGCACCATATCAGCGGTAATCGTGTTCGGCCGTCCGGCCGCCGCGATGACGATATCCGCCTGACGGGTGTGATGACCGATGTCAGGCGTGCCAGTGTGGCACAAGGTAACGGTGGCATTGCCAAGGGCACTCTTCATGGAAAGTAAATTAGCGAGCGGACGACCCACAATATTACTGCGCCCCACCACCACGACATGCTTGCCCGCCGGTGCGTGACCGCTGCGCTGCAGCATGTGCAAGACGCCGTGCGGCGTACATGGAATAAATGCGGGTAACCCGAGAATCATGCGACCGACATTCACCGGATGAAATCCATCTACATCTTTATCGGGATCGATTGCGTTAATTACGGCTTGCTCCATTGCACTTTCTGGTAGCGGGAGCTGCACCAGAATACCGTGAATGGAGGCGTCTTCATTAAACGCGCGCACAGCGGAAAGAATATCCGATTTACTTGCGGAGGCCGGCAGTTGGACCTCATGCGAATGCAGGCCGGTGTCCTCGCAGGCCCGCTCTTTAGCGGTCACATAAGAACGCGATGCCGGATTGTCGCCAACCAGCACCACGCCCAATCCGGGAGTAACTCCGCGAGCGCCCAGCGCGACCACCTCGCCCAACATCTCCCGCCGCATTTCCGCGGACATTTTTTTACCATCTAAAATAGTTGTCATATGATTAGAAAATAGCCTGAAAACCGACCCTTAACAAGCTCATGCGAACGCGCCTGTTCAGCCAGGCATCGTAGCCAACACCTCGCCTGCCAAATAAAGCGAGCCGGTGATCACGATCAGTCCCGATTCGTCGCGCGCCCAGGTTTTAGCGGCAGCGAGCGAACTGGCCAAATCCGGACTTACCTCGAGCTGTGGGACATCCGCCAAGCGCCGGGCAGCTTCCCGTGAATCCATTGCCCGCTCACTTTGAACCGGTGTCAGCCACAGGTGCCGGATGCGCCCGCGGAAGGGAACTAGAAATGCTTCGGGATCCTTGTCGGCCAGAAATCCAGCGACCATTCCCAGTGGTCGCTTGCCGGCTACTTTCTTCAACCATGCGGCAAGGGCTGCCGCTGCTTCGGCGTTATGGGCACCGTCGAGAATCATGGGTGGATCGAGAGAGATCAGTTGATTGCGCGCGGGCCAATACGCCTCGGCGAGTCCTTGTTTGATCGCTTCGCGTTTCAGGGGCACACCCACTTCGCGATCAAGACATTCCGCGGCAGCCACCGCGATGGCCGCATTAGCCAGTTGGTGGATACCGGTCATTTTCATTTTTACACTGCCGTAATCGTCCTGCTCGCTGACAACTTGCGCGATTTGGCCATCGAGTTCAAACGAGCGCGCAGTAATGTGAACAAGCTGATCCGCAGCTCGAACCGGCGCTGCCAGAGAACGGGCCCGTTCATGAATGACCGCGCGGGCTTCCTCCGCGACCGGGCCCAGAACCACCGGCCTTCCGCGCTTGATGATGCCCGACTTCTCGGCGGCGATTTTGGCGAGGGTGTCACCGAGGTAGGCCATATGATCGAAACCGATCGAGGTTATAACGGACAGGGCGGGAACGATAATGTTGGTCGCGTCCAATCGTCCGCCCATGCCGGTTTCCAATACGACGATGTCCGTCTTTTCCCGGGCGAAATAAAGCATGGCCAATGCCGTGGTAAACTCGAAAAAAGTCACGTCACGCTGGCCGGATGACCTGAGCTTTTTCGCCGCCTGCTCGACTTCATCAATCAAATCTTGCAAGCGTTCATCCGAAATGGCTTCGCCATTTATTTGAATACGTTCATTGAAGCGAACCAGATGCGGCGACGTGTAAAGCCCGGTTCGATAACCCTGCGCCCGCAACATCGCCGCCAGCATGGTGCAAACGCTACCCTTCCCGTTCGTGCCGGCAACATGCACGAAGAGTAACCCATCTTGCGGGTTGCCCAACCAAGCCATCAAGTCCCGCATCGGTGCCAGATCCAGCTTGATCGTATGGAGATTACGGCGGAACAACCGTTCCAACGCAGCATCGAGCTCTCTGACCGGGGACATAGACATCTTTTCCAATCATGACCGAGGCATCAACCACGCATCAACGCATTTCAGTCAACGGCGGGGACATAGCAGGAAATAGGCTTATTTGTGCGGCTTGCCGGTAGTCATAAACAACTAGTCTAGAGCATTTTATGCGTGCTGAGATCATGCCGTTTACTGGCGCTTCGAGGTTGAACTACAAGTATCTGTTATTCACAAGGGCACTAATGTAATCTTTCACCATGCATACAAACATTGAGATTTTTTACGCCGATATCTGCGGTCTTTGTCACAAGGCCATGGATTATTTTCGATCGCGTGATCTGGCCTTCACGGCGCATGAAGTGTTCTGGGACGGGGAGAAGTTTGTCGATTCGGAGGCCAGCCGGGAGATGCACCGGCGGTGCGGGCCGGTGGATTTCGTGCCGCAGATTTTCGTGAACGGGCATCACATAGCCGGCTGGCGCAAGCTTGAGCCCATGATCGCATCGGGTGAATTTGATCGCTTGCTGGAGCGGGCGGCGGGCTAGTTTTTCCGCGGCGGCGGCTTTCTGCCATGTCTCCATCGCAAGAATCCTTAACGGCCGAACAAGCGCGCCGTACGATGCGACTCTCGGTCATCGAGGGAAGCTTTACCCAGATTTTTCTGGTTTGGACCACGGGCAGCGTGCTCACCGGCTGGATGCTGCATCTCGGTGCAACATCGACCCAGTTGGCGGCGATGGCGAGCCTGCCCATGCTGGTGCAGTTTTTCAGTCCGGTATCGGCCTGGCTTACCAACCGGTTGGGCTCGCGCCTTAAGCTCATGATCGCGTCCGGCGTGGTGTGCCGCGGCATCTGGTTGGTGGCGGCATTGTTGCCGCTGCTGAACTGGCCGTCGGCATGGCTGCCAGGCGTCATGCTAGCGGTGGTATTCATTTCCGCGCTTTTCCAGAACAGCCTGGGGCCGGCCTGGGCCTCGTTGATGGCGGATGTCACGCCGGATGAGACCCGCGGCCGCTATTTCGGTTTTCGCAACGGTTTGTTGGGAATCATCGGTATGACGGCGGGGTTGGGTGCGGGCTTCTTTCTCGATCGCGCGCCGGAACCTCTGGGTTTTCAGCTTGTTTTTTTGACCGGGGTCTTTTTCGCTTTTGTCGGCATTCTGCTTTATCGCCATCACGATGAACCGCCGCTGGACCGGGGGCGTGCGCCGTTAGGTTCGAGCATCCAGGCGCCGTTTCGCGATGCGAATTTCCGCAAGTTTTTGCGCTTCGCCATCTACTGGAATTTTTCCGTGATGTTGGCCGCGCCCTTTGTGATTCCCTATTTTTTCCAGCATTTGCGGATGACCTACGGACAGGTCGCCATCTGGGCGGCGATTGCCTCCGTGGCTGCGCTGTTCATCGGAACGGCCTGGGGGAAAATTGCCGACCGGTTCGGGCACAAACAGGTGTTAAAGATCACGACCTTCATCGCCGGCTCAGCCCACCCTGTCTGCTGGATGCTGGCCACGCCGGGCAACCTCACCTTCATCTGGATCAGCGGCATCATGGATGCGTTCTCCTGGGGCGGTATCAACGCGGCGATGTTCAACTTGAGCGTGGTAACCGCACCGCGCGACAAGCGGATGATGTACCTCGCGGTAATCGGCGCGGTGACGGGCATCGTCGGCTTCGGCGCGGGGCTGCTGTCGGGTGTGTTGCTGGAATACCTAAGCCAGCACGAGCGGCATATCGGCGACTTCCATTGGACCGGCTACCACAGCCTATTCGCCATCGCCGCCATCTTTCGCATGCAAGCCTGGCTCCTGCTTGACCCGGTGCAGGAGGTCCGCGCTGTCCCCGCCCGCCTCATCCTCCGCTGGCTCTGGAACCGCACCCTCAACCTCCTCCCCTGGCGCGTGGGGACATAGCCGCTATTTTGCGTCCGTTTAGTCCGTTAGGTCCGTAATCCACCTCACCGCACCAACAAGTCCGCCAACCTCGATGCTCGAACACCAGCATCTTCCGCCAGGCAATAACCCTCGATCTCGATGGCCTGTTCTTCTGTGTAGCGGTCGGCGAGGCTCTTCCGGAATTTTTTAACCAGCTCGGGAATGCCTTCCTCGCGGCGGCGGCGATGGCCGATGGGATAATGAACCTCGATGCGATCTGTGCTGGTTCCGTCCTCGAAGAAGACTTGGACGGCATTCGCGATCGAGCGCTTTTCGGGGTCAAGGTAGTCGGCGCTGTAGGATTTATCCTCCGTAACCACCATCTTTTCGCGCAAAGCATCGATGCGGGGATCAGCGGCGATCTCGTCCTCATAATGCCGGGCGGTGAGTTCGCCAAAAATCAGACCGATCGCGGTCATGTACTGCAGGCAGTGGTCGCGATCGGCGGGGTTGTTGAGGGGCCCGCGCTTGTCGATGATGCGCATCGCCGATTCGTGGGTGGTGATGTCCACACGTTCTATGTCCCCGATCCGTGAGGCGACGTCGGGGTGTAACGCAAAAGCCGCTTCAACAGCGGTTTGCGCATGAAACTCGGCCGGGAAGGAGATTTTGAAGAGGACGTTTTCCATAACGTAGGAACCAAGGGGGCGGGCGAGCGTAATGCTATGTCCCCGCATGAGCGCGTCCTGAAAACCCCAGACGGGCGTGGTGAGGACGCCGGGGTAACCCATCTCGTTGCGCATGGCGTTGAAGGCGTGCCACACTCCCCGACTGGTTGCATCGCCGGCCGCCCAGGACTTGCGCGAACCGGTGTTGGGGGCATGGCGGTAGACACGCAACGCCCCGCCATCCGCCCAGGCATTCGAGACGGCGTTAATCAACTGCTCGCGGCTCGCACCCAGCATTCCCGCCGCCACCGCCGTGGTGGCAATACGCACCAGAATGACATGATCCATGCCCGCGCGGTTGAAACTATTGTCGAGCGCCAGCACCCCCTGGATTTCGTGCGCCTTGATTGCAGCATTCAACACTTCGACCAGTCCGACCGGTCTAACGTTCCGGTCGAGATAATCCGCTAATGCCAAAATGCCGCCGAGATTATCCGACGGATGCCCCCATTCCGCGGCAAGCCAGGTATCGTTGAAGTCGAGCCAGCGAATCAAGGCCCCGAGGCAGAACGCCGCCCGCACCGGGTCGAGCAACTCCTTCACCCCCGGCACCGGTACCCCGTTCTCCAACACCGCCCCCGGAACCACCGGCCCCAACATCTTCGTGCAAGCCGGATAATCCAGCGCCTGTACAGCGCAACCAAGACTATCGAGCAGGCAGTATCGTGCCGTCCGCACCGCCTCCCCGCTGGTGATCTCCGCACTTAAAACATAGTCGGCAATCTGAACCAGCACATCATCCGCGGGCGGACGAGTATTCGATATCGGTGCGCTCATATTTTTTACCTCATACAAATTCAATCGATTGTCCATATGCAATCAACTGACGATCATGGGTCAACAGCTTCATAGGCTCATGCTGCGCCTGGGCAACCAGGATGCGATCAAAAGGGTCGGCATGATGTCCCGGCAAAGATTCCACCGCTGCGGCATGATGCGCGTGAACAGGAAGCTCAATATATCCAGCCGCGGCAAAATACTTTTGGGCTTCCGTCGCGGAAACAGGCATATCCTTTCGCGCTAATGCATGCTTGATGGCAATTTCCCATATAGTAGCCGCGCTGAAATAAATATCGTTTTGTGGGTCTTGAATGAGCGCGCGAGCCTTACGCGAAAGCTTTCTGTTATCCGTCAAAGCCCAAAGCGCGACATGTGTGTCCAGCAATAGCCTCAAGGCTTGTTTCCCGCGCCATGAAATTGATCGACAATCTTGTCGTTAGAGCGGTCGATATTATCGGGGACCCTGAACTTTCCCTTGGCCAGGCCAATTCGCTTGGAAGTATCCGTTGAACGCAAAGCCTGAAGCTTGGCCACCGGCTTTCCATGGCGCGAGATCAACACTTCGCGCTCCTTGCCCGCCACCAAGTCACCGACTATTCGTGACAAATGCGTTTTTGCATCAAACAAACTTACGACCGTCATAGCCTCACCTTTTAACTAGACCAAACTAGTTTATTTTAAGCGCCTCGTCAAATCTCGATAATTATCGATCAACCACCGCGGGCACCTCCCGCATCGCCTCTCCAATGTACTCCGACATCGGACGGATGATGCGGTTGTCGGCGCGCTGCTCGAAGATGTGGGCGGACCAGCCGGTGATGCGCGACATGACGAAGAGCGGTGTGAACAGCGGCGTGGGGATGCCGAGCCGGTGGTAGACGATCGCGCTGTAGAAATCGAGGTTAGGGAACAGATTCTTTTCGCGACGCATGACCTGCTCAATCCGCTCCGCCACTGCAAACATCCGCTTGCCCTCCTCGTCGTCGCGCGATAGACGCTCCGCATAGACCTTGATGACATCGGAGCGCGGATCGCAATGCTTATAAACCCGGTGCCCGAAGCCCATGATTTTGTCCTTCCGCTCAAGCGCCGCCATGATCCCGCGTTCCGCCTCGTCGGCATCGCCAAATCGCGCAATCAATTCCATCGCCGCCTCGTTCGCCCCGCCATGCAGTGGCCCGCGCAGCGCGCCGATCGCCCCCGTCACCGCCGAGTAGTAGTCGGACAAGGTCGAGGTGATCGTGCGCGCGGTGAAGGTCGAGGCATTGAACTCGTGTTCGGCATAAAGAATCAGTGATACATCCAACGCCTTGCGGTGGGCCTCGTCCGGATCCTTGCCATGTAGCAGGTGCAGAAAATGTTCGGCGATGGAATGACCGCCCGCGGTGGTGTCGATCCGCTCCCCGGCATGCGCGAAACGATGCCAATACATCAACATCGAGGCCAGACAAGACAGCAACCGGTCCGCCACCGCCTGCTGGTCGCGTAAATGTCCTTCCGGCTCGACGCATCCCAGCGCGGAAACGCCGGTGCGCATCACGTCCATGGGATGCGTGGATGCGGGAAGCTGCTCCAGCACCGTGCGCACGGCCTGCGGCAAATCACGCTCCGCGGCCAGGTGCTCGCGATACGTTTTCAGTTCCCCGGCGTTCGGCAGCTCGCCCTTCAGCAGGAGATACGCTACCTGCTCGAACGAACAATGCTCCGTCAAATCGCTCAAGCGATAGCCACGGTACTGCAAACCGCCGCCCGCCTCATCAATGATCGCCACCGCGGTTTGTCCAGCCACAATGCCGGCCAATCCCTTCGAGAATTCGCTCATGATTACCCTCCCCAGGTCAGGTTATTGTTTCAGCTTCTCGTCTGCTTGTTGCTCATACTTCGCGTAGTTCAGCACGTCGTAAAGTTCCATGCGCGTTTGCATGCGTTCCACTACCGCCGCCTGCGTGCCATCGCGTTTTATCGCGGTGTAAACCTCCTCCGCCGCCTTGCTCATGGCGCGAAAAGCAGAGAGCGGATACAGCACCATCGCTACACCTGCCTCGCGCAACGCATCCACCGTGAACATCGGCGTCTTACCGAATTCAGTGATGTTGGCGAGCACCGGCACCTTCACGCGCGAGGTGAAAGCGCGATACTCGTCCAGCGTGGTAAGCGCCTCGGCGAAAATCATATCGGCACCCGCCGCGACATAAGCCAGCGACCGCTCAATCGCCGCTTCAATGCCCTCCACAGCCGCCGCATCGGTGCGGGCCATCAAAACCATCGCCGGATCCGGTTTGGATTTTGCCGCAGCCTCGACCCGTTCGACCATCTCCGCGGTCGAAACCAGTTTCTTGCCCGGCCGGTGCCCGCAACGCTTCATACTCACCTGGTCCTCCAGATGCACCGCCGCCGCGCCCGCCTCATGCATTACCCGCATGGTGCGACCGGAAAACAAGTCATCCTCCCAACCCGTATCAATATCAACCAGCACCGGAAGCGAGGTCGCCCCCGCTATGCGGCGTACATCCTCCGCCACTTGATCCAGCGTGGTGAAACCAAGATCGGGCAAACCGAACGATGCATTCGCCACCCCCGCCCCGGAAACATACAACGCCTTAAAACCCGCCCGCTCCGCGAGCATGGCTGTGTAGGCGTTGATCGTGCCGGCAATTTGCAGGGGTTCTTCCGAAAGCAAAGCAGAGCGAAACATATCGCCATCCGCTGCCATCACCAAACAACCTCAACATCATATTTTACAAGTTTCGCATCCGCGGAAATCACTTTTATGGAAGCTTCTTTTGCCTGGACGATCAACATCCGGTCAAAGGGATCGCGATGATGAAGCGGCAGCAAAGCAACATCCCGGAAGTTTTCCGGCCGCAAATCCAATCGCTCAATCCCTTGCTGTACCAAAGCCCGCGGCATGGATTGCCACCAGTCCCCCGCCAACTGGAACTGCTTTTTCTTGAGGCCCAACTTGATGCCGATCTCCCAAAGACTGACCGGGCTGAAATATATTCTCGACTCCCCTTGAATCACACGCTTAGCCCTGCCGGACAATCGCGCATCTCCGGCAAGAAACCAGAGCAACACGTGCGTATCCATCAGGTAGCTCACGGGCGACGCAATCCTTTACGCTTTCGCGGTCTTCGAACGCGTTGCTCCGGCGGAAACATTTCCTCGCTCCACCCGTCGATCTCATCGTTGAAATCATCACTCATCTTGACAATCAAGCCGGGAAGAACCCCTGTCTTCCGTATGGTCTTTTCCTGTTCACGATAGACGGTTAATCGAACCACCGGTTTACGGTAACGGGTAATCACCACATCTTTGCCCGATAAAGCTTCATCAACAAATCGTGACAAATGTGTTTTGGCCTCGTGCATGGTGATCGTTTTCATAAAAGTAGACTATTTTAATATAGCTATATTATCAAGCAGGCTCGCGGACTCAAAAATGCCCCGGCTCCCGCTTCAAAAACTTGCCGTGGCCTTTCTTGCCGCAGTACTTCCCATCCTTGACCACCAGCTTGCCGCGCACGGTGACGTGTTCGGGACGGCCACCGATCTTCCAACCCTCGAAGGCACTGTAGTCGATGTTCATCTGGTGGGTCTTGGCGGAAATGACGCCGTTGTAGTTTGGATCGTAGACCACCAGGTCCGCGTCTGCGCCGACCGCGATGGCGCCCTTGCGCGGATATAAACCGAAGACCTTGGCGGTGGCCGTGCTGGCGACGTCGACGAAGCGATGCAGGTCGAGGCGCCCCTCTTTCACGCCATGGGTGAAGAGCAGGTTGACGCGATCCTCCAGCGAGGGAATACCATTCGGAATTTTCGTAAAGTCGGCGCGGCCCATTTCCTTCTGCCCCTTGAAGTCGAACGGAGCATGGTCGGTGGCCAGCGTGTTGATGAGTCCCTGCTGCAATCCGTTCCACAAATACGGCTGATTGCGCTTGTGCCGCAACGGGGGCGACATCACATACTTCGAGCCTTCGAAGTCCGGCAACTCGGCGTAGGTCATGTCGGTGACGAGATACTGGATCAGCGTTTCGATCCACACCTTCACCCCGTTCGCCCTCGCCTCCAGCGCTTTGCTTACCGCCTCCTCGCAACTGGTGTGCACGATGTAAACAGAGGCATCGAGCATCTTCGCGAAGGTCATCAAGTGATGCACCCCCTCGGCCTCCACTTCGGGCGGTCGGCTGTAGTAATGCCACTTCGGCTCGGTCTTGCCCTCGGCGAGCAGTTTCTGCTGCATCGCGCTGATCAGCTCGGGATTCTCGCAATGCGCGGTGGTAATGACGCCCAACTCCTTCGCGAGCTTGAGCACGTTGTAGAGCTCGTCATCAGTAACCCCGAAGAATCCCTTGTAGGCTAGAAACACTTTGAAGCTGCTGATGCCCTCCTTGACGATCTGCCGCAACTGGTCGGCGGTCTTCTTGTCGTAGCGGGCCACCCCCATGTGAAAGGTGAAGTCGCAAGTGCTGAGTCCTTCGGCCTTACCGCGCCACAGCTCATAGGACTTCATCGGGTCATCCTCGCGCGACGGACAGCACATCTCGATCAGGGTCGTGGTGCCACCCACCAGTGCCGCGCGGCTGGCCGACTCGTAATCATCCTTGGCGTAGGTGCCCATGAAGGGCAGGTAGATATGCACGTGCGGATCAATGAATCCGGGGAACACATACTTTCCCTTCGCATCTATTACCGTCGCGCCCGCCGGCGCCTCAAGGTTCTTGCCGATCGCCGAGATGGTTTGCCGCTCGACGAGGATGTCAGCCTTGTAGCGCGTTTCGGCGGTGACGATTTCACCGTTTTTTATTAACAGGCTCATGGTCATTTCTCCTTATGCCACACATCCCCCTCGCCCGGCCGGAACCAGCGGGAGGTGGTGA
>JBMTVS010000015.1:0-20193 GCA_049451655.1 Kiritimatiellia bacterium
TTTTGAAGACAAAGGTCAAGTCCACCGCAGAGGAGCAAGATATTGGTCTTGAATCTTTTCCGGTTCCCTTATCCATGGGCTATTCTGATCATACTTGATACCTTGTTGTAGATGCCCCCTTAATAAGAGTTGAAAAATCGATGATCAAAAAATGTCAGTATACACTCAACTTGGCGTTTGAAGAATTGTCGACTCTTACCATTGAGACCAGTGCGCATCGCGAGGGCCATCCATTTCGTTCGCCCAAGAATTGATGGACTTCATGCTTGGAGTTTTAGGTCCATGGTTTACTTAAAAAAATTGGAAACCAAAGACTTACCAAGACAACAACGTCTATGTCCCCGCTCAGCGCAGGCGGCGGCGGTAGAGCCCGCCGGCGAGGAGGCCGGCGAGGGCGAGGCTGAGGGTGCCGGGTTCGGGGACGACGGCGATGCCGCCGATTTGTCCGAGGCCGGAGGCGAAGGTGCCCTGCAGGGTGCCGTCGGAACCGTATTGGTAGATGTTGCCACCGCCCGAGGGGCTCCCGACGATCAGGCCTCCGCCGGGTAGCACGGCAAGTACCCCGGCTTCGAACGGGCTGCCCGTGCTCGCGAAAGCGGTTGTGGAGCCGGTGTTCAGGTCGGTCTGCAAAATGTCGCCGTTCATGATGCTCGCGGTGTAGAGGGTGTTGTCGTAGATGGCGAGTCCGGTGGGACCGGCCAGACCCGAAGCGCCATCGGCAATGAATTCGCCAACGTAAGCGCCCATGGCGTCAAACCACTTCACCGGACCACTGGCGATTCCCGTGCCGAAGTTATACGTCTGGTCGCTCACGAAAAGCCGGCCGTCGGCGGCCAAGGCCAGGCCCGGGCTGCTCGCGAGGCTGCCCCCCGTCGTGTAGTCGCTCACCGCGAGCGCACCACCGGTGGCGTTGCTTAGCATCACGATCGGGCCGGTATTTGAATAGAACGGATTGCGGCCGATGAGCAAATCATTTCCCTGAAAGGCAAGGCTGGCTGGAAAGACCTCAAAACCCGAGAAAGCGTAGACCGTCGATAGCGTGAGCGTATCAGGTTCGTACTTGGAGATTCTGGGCGCGAACGTGGAACCGTCACCATTTTCCCCAATGTAAAGGTTGCCATCCGGCCCCATGACCATCGAGCCCGGCGAAACGAGCGATCCACCGGTTAACAGGGTTGTCCTCGTACCCGCCGGGTCAGAGGAGTCGTAGCTAATCAGTTCACCGGTACTGAAACTCACGGCGAAGACGGTGTTTGCCACCGCATCCCGGAACGGTATGAACCAGCCAAACATGACCATCGCGGCGATGGCTACCAACCTGGTAAAGAAGGAATGCATGGTAATTTCTCCGGTCTTCAATCAACTCGCGTGAGCGTAGGGCATCTACCTGATGGCTTCGTCTTTCTTATGACCAGACAATAGGGTAGGCGGGGTTACGAGGTCAAGAATTGCAGGCAAGCTTCAAGGTGTAAACGTCAATAGATCCGCCAACTGGCGCGCGCCGTCGCGCTTGACCGGCGCGGCTTCGTAAAGCGCCAGCGCCTCCGGAAGATGGATGCGGAGTTCGGCGGCGCGCCGGTAATCGAGCGGGTGGGTGGAAAATATGCTGAGTGCCTGATCGACAAAACCGGGTCCAACGTCAGACAAGCGCTCCCAAATGCGAACCGCCGCCCGCGGATCATATCCGGCTTGCGCCATATACATCATCCCGACGCGATCGGCCTCCAATTCGTCGATGCGTGAATAACGGGTAACAAATAGGCCGTCATAGACCAGCATGGCCCCGCCAAAGAGCAACTGCAGATCCTCATCGCCTTCAACCGAAGCCCAGATCATGCCCCCGGCGAGCAGCAGGTTGGGCAACATCTCGCGGGTCATTTGTTCGGTGGAGTGACGGCAATTAACATGCGCCAGTTCATGCCCGATGATGGCGGCGAGCTCGTCCACGGTTTTGACGAAGCCGATCTCCGGATCCATCAACCCTTCAAACACGATCATGGCGCCACCCGGCAGCGCGAAGGCGTTCACGATTTCCGGGTGATTGACATACGTGGTCTCGTAGTCGAAATCTTGAATATGTGCCACCGACGCAATATTGGCCGTTATCTCCCGCAAAAGATTTACCCGGACCGGATCGCGATTAATTGCGGCATCCTCGTTTTGCAGTTCTTCAAGCAACTGCTTTCTGAACGACCGCCCCATCTCGGCATCCTCATACAAACTGTACATGTTATTGGTCTGTAAACCGGATACGTAATCGGTGGTGGCGCAGCCGCCAAAAAGCAGTGTGCAACCCGTCGCAACAAGCATGTTCAGTGCGTTTCGCATGATGTATGCACCATGCTAGAGACGGCTCGACGAAGGTCAAGCGTGCTTGTCTGAGGGAATGCACGATGGGGGCATGAGTTTATTGCTCAGCACCTAAGTACAGGTTTACAAAGACGTACTAACGAATAAATTTTTTCGTATATTACTTTGGAAATAGAGCAAAGCATCATCAGTATGATCACATCCCGGGAACATTACAAACAACGATCTGGTTCATGGGCGGCAACCGCTTCACGACTGGTTGGTATGCTACTTATCTATCTGGGTAGCGCGGCCATTGCCTTGATCGTGATCTATAATTTGGCGTCTTTTTTGGGGCTAACCGGCAACTGATTTGATTCCCGGTTTTTGCGGCCGCGGCCTGGTTGCACTATATCGTTGGCGAGATGTCCTTTTTTGCCAATCATGCGCGCCATGGTTATTTTGAGTGATCAAATCAGCTGCATGACTTTTCTCGCAACATGAGCGCACATGTTGTCAGGCCGCTCACTTGGATTACGGCATGCATTATCAGCGCAACGTTATTCTGCGGTTCGGCCGTGCGGGGACAACAACTGATGGTCTACGCAGCGGCGAGCTTGGCGACGGTGATCGAGGAAGTAGCCACGACGCTTGAATTCGAACCGGGCAACGACGTGGTCTTCAACCTTGAAGCCTCCAGCGGTCTGGCCCGACAAATTATCGCGGGAGCTCCAGCGGATATTTTCATTTCCGCGGATGAAATAAAGATGAACTGGCTTGAAGAGCAGGGATTGATTCTGCCGGGTTCAAGGCGCAGCTTGCTATCGAATACGCTGGTCATTATCGGGCGTCGAAACCACGGTTTCTCCATAAGCAATCCGGGGGATTTGACCTCCCGATCGATAACGCGTATCGGCCTGGCCGATCCTGCCGCAGTACCGGCCGGGATGTACGCAAAAGCATGGCTGGAAGGAGAAGCATTGTGGGAATATCTGACGCCGCGCTTTATTCCCCTGCATAATGTGAGGGCGGTCCTCGCTGCGGTTGCGTCTGGAAATGTAGACCTCGGATTTGTTTACCGCACGGATCTCGCGCATAACGATCAGGTGGAAATAGCCTTTACGATACCGCCCGCCAAAGCCCCCGCAATTTCCTATCCGGTGGCCATATTGAATGCCACCGCCAACGAGGATGCGGCCCGGCGATTTGTAGACGCACTTTTTTCCGAAGAAGCCCGGATGATATTTGAGCAATACGGATTTGGGGTTAGCGAGAAATAGCGTACGATGACGGCATGACTTTCGAGGAATGGCGAATCACCGCGTTTACCTTGCGGACGGCTTTGCTGACCACGCTTATGATCGCCCCGCCGGGTATTCTGTTGGCGTGGTGGATGGCGCGTCGCTCCTGGCCGGGCAAAAGCCTCGTCGACACCTTGCTTGCCCTGCCGCTGGTTATTCCCCCAGTGGCTACCGGCTTGATCCTGCTCGAGCTTATGGGAAGACGCGGGCCCGTGGGAGGTTTCCTTCATCGCGTTTTCGAGATCGATGTCGTTTTCACCTGGCGCGCGGTACTGGTGGCTGGTGGTGTGATGGCTTTTCCGCTGTTGGTGCGGGCGGCCCGGGTCGGTTTTGAGCAAGCGCAGGAGGAGATGGAAGATGCGGCCAAGGTAGAGGGCGCGGATGCACTGCAGGTCTTCTGGCACGTGAATCTACCATTAGCCACCCGTGGCATCATCGCGGGCCTGATCCTGGCTTATGCCCGCTGCCTCGGTGAATTTGGCGCAACCATTCTGATCGCCGGCAATATTCCCGGACGCACCACCACCATCGCCACCGCCATCTATCAGCACGTGCAACTCGGACAGGATGCCTCCGCATACCGGCTGTTGCTGGTTTCCGTCGCGCTGGCCTTTGTTGCCATCTGGACCAGCGAGTATTTTCTGCGGCGGCGACCGGATTAAGGAACCGGGGTTACTCGACGGTCTCGACCAGAATGGTGTCGATGAGTTTGCCGTTGATAGTGACCTCGGTGACGGCGATGACATGCCCGCCGGCCTGCACTAGATCATGCTGCTTCAGAACCGCCAGTGCATTTTGAAAATTGTTGGCGGGATCGTTATCAAACGTCATCAGAAACGGCCGCACACCCCAATGAAGTGTGAGCTGATCGAGCAGTTTTTCGTTATCGGTAAAGGCATAAATCGGGGTGTTGGCCGGCCGCAACCAGGCGGCATTGCGAGCCATGCCGCCGGTTCGAGTGAAAACCACCAGCGCCTGGGCCTGCACTTCGTTCGCCATCACGTTGGCAGACTTCACCATCTTGGCTCCAATGCTGTCCATCTCGGCAAGTTGGCTATAGTTTGCGCCGCCGCTGCGCTCGATGCGCCGACCGATTCGATCCATGATCTCGATACATTTAACAGGATATTTACCCACCGAAGTTTCCCCGGAGAGCATGATCGCATCGGTCTGTTCGAACACCGCGTTGGAGACATCTGTGATTTCCGCGCGGGTCGGCGAAGGATTATCGATCATCGATTCCAGCATATGGGTGGCCACAATGACCGGCTTGCCGCGCATAATGCAGCCCTTCACGATGCGGCGCTGGATGATCGGCAACTCCTCATAAGGCACCTCGATGCCAAGATCGCCACGCGCCACCATAATTCCATCCGATACTTCGGTGATGGCCTGAAGGTTGCGCACACCTTCCTGATCTTCGAGTTTCGCGATAATTTTCTGATGGGCTTTGCGGTATTCAAGAATGGCGCGGAGCTTCAAGACATCTTCAGCTTCGCGACAAAAGGACATGGCGATGAAGTCGACGCCTATTTCGATGCCGAGCTCTACATCGGTGATGTCCTTGTCGGTGAGCGCGGGCAGGTTCACCCGCACACCGGGCAGATTGATGTGGCGGCGACTCCCCAGACTACCCTCGGTCAGCACTTCACATTTGAGCTGGTTGCGCTTTTTCTCAAGCACCTTGAGCTGGATAGCGCCATTATCGACGAGCACTACGTCGCCGGTTTTAATGTCGTTGACCAAATCATCGTAATTAACGTCGACCGAATGTTCCTCCTCCGACATTTCGCCGCGCACGGTGAGCGCGATGGTCTGGCCGGGCTTAAGGTCCAGGGCCACAGGAACTTCGCCGGTGCGAATAGCAGGACCTTGCAAATCCATCAGCACGCCGACCCGGCGGCCGGCCTTGCTTGCGGCCTCGCGCACCCGAAGACACGTTTCGCGTGCCTGGTCGTGGGTGGCATGACTCATGTTGATGCGGGCGATGTCCATGCCGGCGGCGACCAATTTGTCCACCATGGCAGGATCGATCGTCGCGGGTCCAATCGTGGCGATAATTTTCGTTTTCCGTGCTTGTTCCATAATGCTATGTCCCCAATTCCGACCTCACTGTACTGAATGACTCTTGCTAAAAATAGGGTTTTTTTGTCAGTAAATTGTTGCCGACCCGGTGCTTGCAAACATTTTGCGCGCCGATTTATTTCATGCTCGTTTATGGTTGGAACACATGGATGAATTAAAGATAATCAAGACAACGAGAAAAATTACGAGGTGCGCCATGCATGAGGACATTGCGGATTCGGGGACGGTTAGCGGAATCTATCCATCTATAATTTTTGACTGCCCGCACTGCGGCAAAAGCCTGGAGATCGATGCGCGGGGCGCTGGTTATCTGGTGACTTGTCCGGATTGTCAAAACGAAGTACGCGTTCCGGATGGAGAGCGTTCAAACTTTTCCCAGGAAGACAGCGCTCGCATCGAAATGGAAGAGATGCTTCGTCTGCTGCAGGAAAAAGTCGATAAACTGCAAGCGAAGCAGGACGCAGCAGAACAATGCTTCGCTCGCCTGGCCGACGAAATGGCGCTGATCCAATCCGCCCTGGACCGCATCAACGAGGTTATTGATACCCGCAACGGTACCGTCTAGTCCGGGACATCACACCGCCAGATCCATGAACGACTAAAAGTTGCCTTTTGGTAGTCGCGGGTTATCCACATTATTAACAGCGGCGGTAAATGCTGTTAATAAAAAATGGTACTCGAGGGCGTTTACGACAAACGACTCATCTCGTTGTAAATCAATTGTTTATGACGAATGTCGAGAAGTCTCTAACCGGATTTTTTACAACTTTGTAGCGCGACCTGTTAACAAGTCGGCTCAAGAAGCGCGATGGCGTCCGACGAAGCGGGCGATGCGCGTCATGGCTTCTTTTAGGTCGTCCATGGATGTTGCATACGAGCACCTTACGTAACCTTCGCCGCAGCTTCCAAAGGCGGTTCCGGGCACGGCGGCCACTTTTTCCTCTTCGAGAAGCTTGTAAGCAAAATCACGCGAGCTGAGTCCGCAATCACCCACAAACGGAAAGGCATAGAAGGCGCCGGCGGGCCGGGGACAGGGAATGCCCATCTCCGTAAAGGAGGCATGCACGAAGTTACGGCGGCGCTGATACTCGGCTTTCATTTCGAGAATGTCCGCTTCGGGTTGCTTGAGCGCTTCGACGGCGGCCATCTGGCTCAATGTCGGCGCGCACAGCATGGTGTATTGATGAATCTTCATCATCGCGCCGACCAGGTCGGCCGGTCCGCAGGCGTATCCGAGCCGGAAGCCGGTCATCGCCCACGACTTGGAAAAGCCATGCAGGAAAATCGTGCGTTCACGCATACCCGGCAAGCTCGCCGCACTGGTGTGTACGCCATCGTAGGTGAGCTCCGCGTAAATATCATCGGCCAGGACGATGAGATCATGCTCAACCGCAAGGGCACAAATCGCCTTCAGGTTCTCCAGCGGAAGAGCCGCGCCGGTGGGATTATTCGGATAGTTTAACACCAGCGCGCGGGTGCGCGGGGTGATTTTCGCGGCGACCTCCTCCGCGGTTATGGCAAAGTTGTTTTCCGCGCTGGATTCGATCGCCACCGGCACGCCGTAAGCTAGCTTGATCACCGGCTTGTAGGAAACATAACAAGGCTCGTGATAGATCACCTCATCGCCGGGCTCCAGAATGGCCCGCATGGCAATATCCAGCGCTTCGCTCACGCCAACAGTGATCAGAATTTCGCGCTTCGGGTCATATTCGACGTGAAACACACGGGCGACATAATCCGCAAGCGCCTCGCGCAAACTCAAAAGGCCGAGGTTTGAAGTGTAGCTGGTGATGCCCCGCTCGAGTGAGAAGATCGCATGCTCGCGGATGTGCCAGGGGGTGGTGAAATCGGGTTCGCCAATACCTAAACTGATCACGTCCTTCATCGAACTGACGATATCGAAGAAGTCGCGGATGCCGGAGGGGGGCATCTCCCTTACATGTGAAGCAACCCGCTCAGGGCGAGACTTTGAGTCGCTCATACTCGTCCTGTGATTCCATCAGGACGCCGTGGTCCTTGTAGGTCTTCAACATGAAATGGGTAGCCGTGGAAAGTACGCCGGGAATAGTAGCCAGCTTGTCGCTGACGAAGAAAGCAACCTCCTTGAGGGTGCGCCCGGAAACGAATAACAGGAGGTCGAACGCGCCGGACATCAAGTAGAGCGACTGCACCTCTTCAAAGCGGCTGATACGATCGGCGATGTGGTTGAAGCCACCCTCGCGCTCCGGGGTAACCTTCACCTCGATCACCGCAGTGACCATGTTCAGATCAAGCTGGTCGTGGTTCACCACGGCCTGGTAGCCACGGATGATGCCGGCTTGTTCGTAGTGCTCGATCTTTGCCTTCACCTCGTCGACCGGCATGTCCAGCATGCGGGCCAGGTTTTCCGGCGTCTCAAGCGCGTTCCTTTTCAGTAATTTAAGTAGTTCGTCCATCGATGCATTCCTGCGATAAATTGGATGTAAAGAGATAACAGACCGGCGGCACAGTCGTCGAATCATTTTCGGTGCGGGGGCGGGAAGGGCGTTCCGGCGGGTTCATTTTCTTTTTATGCTCCGCGGACACGACGGAGCGTGTCCCTCCAGACACGCATATATGCATCATGGAGGGCGAGGCTCTGTCCGAGCCGGGTACATGAATAGGAAAATGAATGGAGCGAAGCTCAAGACGCAGCACAACGCGGGTCGGACGTTCCGGCGCATACATTTTCTACTTCATGCTCAGAGATCGCCTGACAGCGACCCTACAAACCAACGCCGGTAGCGCGCACACGCCCATGTCCCCGCGAGACCTTTAATCCAGGGCGAGAAAATAACGTGTGTGCCGCAGTGTTCCCGTTTTTTTCAGCGCTCCCATCTCAACCAGATCTTGCAGGTCTCTTGTCGCCGTGGATGGAGGCGCCTTGGTGATCTTCATGTAATTTCCTGCGCTGAGCCCTCCCTTAAACCCGTCCACGCCCTCGCGGAACATGCGGGTAAGCGCTTTTTGTTGCCGGGCATTCAACTTCCCGTCCACCCGGTCGTAAAGCCGGGCTTTTGCCATCAGGAATTCTATCATCGAAATACTGCGCGCCTGAGCATCGATGACCGTTTGCCCAAACCACTCCAACCATGGGGTTACTTCCAGGTGTTTATTGCTCATTTCGAGCGCCTGGTAGTAGTGCTTTCGCCGTCGCTCGATGGTGGTGGAAAGCGCAATCAAAGATGGTCTGCCAAGGCTACGGGCCAGCGCGACCTCGGAAATCGCCCGGCCGATACGTCCATTACCATCTTCGAACGGATGAATGCTTACAAAATAGAGATGAGACAAACCTGCCCGTATCAAGGCTTGCTCGTTGTCGCTTTGATTAAACCATGCCAAAAATTGTCGCATCTCCTCGGATATCATGATCGATGGCGGCGCTTCAAAGTGAATGCGGGAATCCGCCAGATTTCCTGACACTACCCGCATCGGATCGGCATGTGAGCGGTAGCAACCAACGTCTGAAATATCCCGTCGACCCTTCATCAACATCGCGTGCCAGGAAAAGAGCATGTGGTCCGACAATCGCTCATGCCAACGCCGGTAAACATCCACCATCATTGCTGCTACACCGGACTCGGCTGGCGAACTGTTTCCGGGGATAACTTGAAGTCCAAGCTCGTTACGAATTGATGACTGCACGCTATCGCGCTCGAGCATTTCCCCCTCAATGGCTGATGTCTGACAGGCCTCCTCGCTCATCAGTTCGACGGTCAGCTCGGATTTATCGGTTTCATCCAGGTGCCGGTAGGTTCCTTCAAGAACGCCCGATGCCTTTAGAAAGACCCGCTCCAATCCATCGAGCGCACCCCGATCAAAGCAGAAGCAAGGCCACTCCTTTTTTTGCCAATTCCAAGTCATGAGCGATAGAGTACACCTCAATAACCCATAATTATATCAAATAATGAGCTATAGAGGGTTCTTTGAGGACCATCACGTCTATGTCCCCCATCGCCGTTGAGCGCCTGTCAGGGTGTCGAGCGCATGATAAGGAAAATTCGGTGCGAAACGCGGATTGGGGGCAACACGGATCAGGTGCTCCGGCCAGTTCATTTTCTTTTTATGCCCAGCGGCTCCGACCCACCCACGCGATGAACCTACGGCAAGCCGATACCCCGAACCCTGAACACCGAACCCCAACGCGCCCCTCTCACCCCCGCGTGGTCCACCTGATTTCCCGGTAAGCAGCATTCCAGAAATCCCATTCGCATTGTGAGGACTGGACGAAGGCGCGGATCATCTCCCGCTGGATCTCGGGGCTGCTGCGTTGCGCGGCGCGATCGGTGATTTCGATGATGCGATCGGTGACCTTGGCAAATCCGGGATCGGAATAGGTGCTGATCCAGGGCGCGTAGGGATTGTTTTCGACCGTGCATCCGGCGATGTGATTACCGACTTCGCGGTAGATCCAGAAGCAGGGCAGCACCGCCGCCAATCCGACCGGATAAGGATCAAGCGCGGTGCGCGCCAGCAGAAAATTGGTGTAGGCAAAACACGCCGGTTCCTGCTCGTCGACTGGCGGGATGTTAAGCGTCTCGCTCATCATCTGATGCAAGTCGCGCTCGACCTGAATCGCATCGCGCGCCCAGGTGAGCAGCTCGTGCGCTTCTTCGCCATCCTCCGCCTTGGCGGCCAGTAAGGTAAGTGCCCGCATGTAGTCGCGCAGGTAAAGCGAGTCCTGCTGCACGTAGTAGCGAAAGCGTTCCGCGGCCAGTGTGCCCTGCGCAATCTCCACGTTGTAGGGATGCGTGATGATGGCCCGGTAAATGCCCTCGGCCTCGCGCCAAAGTTGCTGCGTGAAGGACACGGATCGACTCAAGGCACCGGAAAGCGAGCGGTCAGTTCGACCACCTGCTCGCGCACGGCATGGATGGTTTCCTCCGAAGGATTCTTGAGCAACTGCTCAATGAACCCGGCGATGGTCTTCATCTCCGCCTCTTTCATTCCGCGCGTGGTGACGGCGGGCGTACCGATGCGGATGCCGGACGTGACAAACGGGCTCTTGGTGTCGAACGGTATCGCGTTCTTGTTCACCGTGATGAGCGCCTCATCGAGTAACGCGGCGGCGTCCTTGCCGGTGAGGCTGACCGGGGTGAGGTCAACCAACATCACATGGTTTTCCGTTCCGCCGGAAACAATACGCACCCCCGCCGCGGCCAGCGTGTCCGCCATCACCTTGGCGTTCTTTACAACCTGCGCCGCGTATTCCTTGAAGGCCGGCTGCAAGGCTTCGTGGAAGCAAACCGCCTTGCCGGCGATGACGTGCATGAGCGGTCCCCCCTGAATGCCGGGGAATACCTGTTTGTCGATGTCCTTGGCATATTGTTCGCGGCACAAAATCAAACCGCTGCGCGGGCCGCGCAAGGTCTTGTGCGTGGTGGTGGTGACGAAGTCGGCGTAAGGCACGGGGCTTGGATGTGCGCCACCCGCGACCAGCCCGGCAATGTGGGCCATGTCGACCAGCAGCATGGCCCCCACTTTATCCGCAATCTCACGCAGGCGCGGGAAGTCGATAATGCGCGAGTAGGCGCTGGCGCCGCCGATAATCATCTTCGGCTTGTTCTCGACCGCGAGCTTCTCGATTTCATCGTAGTCGATGTACTCGGTTTTTTGATCAACGCCATACGGCACCACCTTGTAGTAGCGCCCGGAGAAATTCATGGGATGGCCATGGGTAAGATGCCCGCCGTGGGCGAGATTCATGGCCAGGATGGTGTCGCCGGGTTCGAGGGTGGCGAAGAAGACACCCATGTTGGCGGTGCTGCCGCTGTGGGGCTGCACGTTGGCATGCTCGGCGCCGAAAAGTTTTTTGGCCCGCTCGATGGCGAGGTTCTCCGCGTCGTCGACATTCTCACACCCGCCGTACCAGCGTTTGGCCGGATAACCTTCGGCGTATTTGTTGGTGAGTACCGAACCGACCACCTGCTGAATCGCCCGGCTGGTATAGTTCTCGGAGGCGATCAGCTCGATGTTGCGGCGCTGACGCTCCTCTTCGTGGCGGATAGCCCGGTAGATTTCCGGATCGGTAGCGGCCACGGAATCCAGGGCCTGCAGATCGGCGGCGGCGGTCTCGATTTTACTTACGCGGTTTTCGTGACGTCCGCCCTCAAACGGGGTGCTGAACCAGGTCTCAAGAATTTCCTCCGCGTTGCTATTGTTGTTCGCTCCCAAGACCAGCACATTGGCATTGTTATGCGAACGCGCCATGAAAGCGTCGTCTTTCGTTCGCACCAGCGCGGCTCGCACACCGGGGAATCGATTGGCAGTCACACTCATGCCGATGCCGGAGCGGCAAATCAACACGCCCTGCTCCATTTGCCCCTCGCTGATTCGCGACGCCACGGCAGCTGCAAAATCGGGGTAGTCGACCGAATCTTCACTATGAGCGCCAAGGTCTTCCACGCCGACACCTCGCTTCTCCAGCAGAGCTATGATCTTTTTCTTCAATGCAAGTCCGCCGTGATCGGCGCCGATGGCCATGTTCATTAGGGTTTTCCTTTCCGGGGCGGGCGACTTGGCGCGCTCGCGCTCGATGATAGTTAAAACAAGATCCGCAATGGCGGCGTCGATGACGTCGCGCGTGTGCCGGTACACATCCAGTGACATTCCGATGGGGTCCGGGATGTCCCGATGCTTGCCGGAGGGGCTGAACGACGTTAGCAAATGCACCTTGGATGCGACTGAGGGGTCAAAGCGCAGGATATCCTGGCGATGGCGCTCGGTCATGGTGATGATGAGGTCGGAATTCAAGAGCAGCCAGCGGTTCACCGGTTGGCTATGGTGATCGTGGCCATTTAGCCCCTTTTCCTGCAGGGCTATAACCGATTCCGGACTGGCCGGCATATCCGGCATGGCGGCGGTACCGGCGGAAAGGGCCTTCCAGCCCAGACTCTCCGGCGCGCGGGCGCGAAACAGCACCTCCGCCATCGGGCTGCGGCACACATTACCGGTACAAACAAATAAAACCTGTTTCATGGTGTGGAAAAAGATACCGAAGCATCGCCTTGATTCAAGGTTTTCAACGCGGTGAGAATATCGTGGGCCCGCTCCAGTGCGGCATCGCCTCGTGTGCGTTGGCGCAACCCCTGATGCAAACGCTCGATGGGCAGCGTTTCGCGTCGGTCATTCTCATTCTCCGGCGGGTCGTAGTCGTAGGTTGTCCCCTCCTCCGGCGCGACGGCAATGGACGGCTCCAATCCGGCCCGGCCGTCATAGCGATGACCGCCCGCCGTGTCCAGCACCCGGGTCGATAGCAGAGCCAGATAGTTATCCAACTCAACCGCCTCCCGCAGGCCGAAATCACCGGCGGTGGATTCGCCCAACAACAGCGCGGCTGGCGAGGATTCGGCCAACAAGGCGGCCAGTACTTCCGCCGCGCCGCGAGTCTGGTGGTCGACCAGCACGATGACCGGCACATGAAGCTTCGTACCCGCGCTCGCGCTGTAGCGGGCAAGCTCTTCGTTGTGGAGGTCACGCATGGCGAAAAGAAACTGTTCCGCCGGACTGAAGAGCGAGGCCACAGCGGCCGCAGCCCCGGGATCCGGACCGCCCGCATCGCGCAGATCAAGGATGAGGCCGGAGGGATTTTGTGCATTTAGCTCCGTAATCCCCTCGACCAACGCCGCGCCGCTTCCAGAGAATAGCCCGTTTACGCTGAGATAGGCGATGTCACCAGCGAGCATTTCCGAATAATCAACGACGGAGAGCTGTGATGATTCCAACGTAACCTCGACGAGGTTGGTTTGACTTTCGCGTAACACCGAAAGGTCGAGCGTGAACGGCTCCCCGGCGCGCAACATCGCGCGCGCATCCGTGCGAGACAGCGGAGTTAAAGCATTGGTTCCAACGCCAATTATGCTATCGCCGGGTATCAGGTTCGTCGTGACCGATTCGATCACCACGGGCAAGCCATTGGTCATGACAAATTGGATACCTGCATGAAAACCGAGCCCGTTTTCCCGGTCACATAGCGCTTGCCAATCGCCCTCACCGATGAGGCGCGCTTTGCTATCCGCGGTTTGAACCGCGGCCATAATGGAGGCACGCGTGGCGTCAGCCGGATCGAGTTGGATGCCAAGTTCCGCGAGGGCGTTCTGCCAGTCGGGCGCGGCGTTGGTTTCACCAAAGCCGGTTTGCGCCGTGAGGACTAAAAAAAGAAAAGTGACCATGCGAGCGTGCATGGTCCAACTATACCAGTTCATCAACCACCGCGCCACAACGTACCCAGCGCCCGCAGCCGACTGATCCCGCCATCCGGATAGATATTGAGTTTGATATGCGAATAGGGACCGGCTTGAGCGATTTCCTTCTCGAAGAAATGCTGATGACTGGCCTGCAATTTCACGCGTGGCAGCAGCTCCGTCCAGTCGTGGCGGTCCCAGGTGAGGAGGTCAATGTGCGCGTCCGGCGCAAAGCAACCCTCGATGCTGCAGGTGTCGGGGTAGTTGCCCTTGAAGTGGTTCGTATCGACTTCGATCTGGCGCAGCAAGCCGGTGTGGCCGAGCTTGATGATGACCCAATCGTAGCCGGGGCCGCGGCGGCGTTTGGTCTCCCAGCCGTCACCCATGTTCGCGGCGCGATGCGGCATGATGAGATTGTCCATCGAGCTGAAAAACATGTCGCTACAGGCGACGGCCTTCCCGCCATTGGCGAGCGCGGCGAGGTCAAACACTTCATGGTCGGATGCGGCGGACCAATCCTTCTCGACCGCGCCATAAACACGAAAGCGGGCGACGCCGCCGTCGGGATAAATGTTCAAGCGCAGGTGGGACCAGATGGCGCGGTTGCCGATGGCGAACAGGTTTTGCGCGCCGGGGTTGAGCGGCGAACGCGGCAGGATTTCCGTCCACGGGCCATCTTCACTGGTCGCGGCCTCGATCGAGGCAAAGGCGGGGTTGTTGCCGAGAAAGTGGTTGGTGTCGATATCCACCCCGTGAATCACACCGGCGAGACCGAGCTTGATGATGCACCAATCGTGTCCGGGCACGCGCTTGCGGCGGGTCTCCCAGCCGTCCATCCACTTCCCGCGCTCGGTGAATTTATCGGCGATGAAAATGCCGCGTCCCTCCTTGAGCAGGTTTTCCTTCCCGGCGAAAAATTCGTCGCTGGCGGAAAGGGCTTGTCCGCCGATTTTTTCGGCAGCGAGGTCGATGAATCCGGCGAAGGCGGCAGCTCTGGGAGCGGATTGGCTCATGATATTACTCCTGTATCACGAAAAAGGCAGCGCCCATAACGGGCATCAAGACTGGCTTGCTCGCGATAAACTTCATGTCCGCGAAGGTAGGTCTTTTGTACCACGCCGTAAAGGGTTTCCCCGCGATAGGGCGTGACCTTGTGACGATGCCGGATGATATCCCCGTTGATATCAAACGTGCGCTCCGGATCGATCACCACCAGATCGGCGTCCGCGCCGGGACGAATAGCACCCTTGGTGGCCGCAAGCCCGCCGAGCGTGGCCGGAAAGGCACTCATCCAGTCCGCAATGCGTGCGAGTGGGATGCCGCGGCTACGGCATTCCGTTATCATGAGCGGTAGACCGAATTGCAGCGACGCGATGCCACCCCACGCTTTGAAAAAATCGCCACCCTCCGGATCCTTCATGGCGGGCGGGCAGGGCGAATGGTCGGACGCCACCATATCGATTTGGCCATCGCGCAGCGCGTTCCACAACGCTTCACGATGAGTGCTTTCGCGAATGGGCGGGGCACACTTGAAGGCGGTCGCGCCATCGGGGATATCCTCTGCGCAGAGGTGCAGATAATGCGGACAGGTCTCGACCGAAACCGGCAGGCCTTTCGCCCGGGCCGCTGCCAGCATGGGCAGGGCATCCGCGGTTGCGAGGTGGACGATGTGCGCATGGCAGCCGGTGGATGCGACGAGCTCGAGCAACATGGCGATGGCATCGACTTCCCACGAGGAAGGACGCGAGGCGAGATAGCGGGCGTAGGACTGTGGCGAACCTTCGGGTAATGCGACCGGGCCATCCAGCTCTGCGTGAGCCAACAACGGTAGACCGTGCGCGGCGAGTAGGCGCATACCCGCTTCGAGATCTGCGCGCTTGGCAGCGGGAAATTCGGGAATGCCCGAATACACCATAAACGCCTTTGCGCCGCATACGCCCGCATCGATGAGGGCCTCCAAATCATCTTGGTTACCCGGCACCAGTCCGGCGTGAAAACCGACATCCACCGCGAGCTGATTTTTCGTGGCGTCGATTTTTGCGCGCAGCGCATCGAGATTCGTGGTCACCGGATCGCTGTTCAGCGGCATGTCGACAAGACTGGTGATGCCTCCGGCGGCAGCGGCGCGGGTCGCGGTGGCGAATCCTTCCCACTCGGTTCGTCCCGGTTCGTTGATGTGAACGTGGGTGTCGACCAACCCGGGAAAAACCCAGGCATCGCCAACATCCTCGATGGGAATACCATGCGGGAACGCATCGCCTTCGCGCAGCACGGCGGTGATTTTTTCGCCGGAGATGCGAATCGCGCCGGGAAACTCCTTTCCGTCGGCTACGACATGCTGGCTGCGGATAAGAAACTCGCTCATGGGGTTACCCTGGTTGGCGGCGTTGGCGAACAACTTCGTAAAGCAGAATGGTGGCGGCGCAGGAGACATTCAGCGAGTCGATTTTTCCGAGCATGGGAATGCGGACTTGCACGTCCGCCTCCTTCATCCAGAGGTCGCTCAGTCCGAACTTTTCGGTGCCGACCACGATGGCCACTCCACGGGTCAGATCGGGTTCGGTGTACTCGAGGGTCGCTTCGGGAGTGGCGGCGAGCACGTCCAGCTTCTGCTCGCGGCACCAGGCCAGCGCCTCGCGCGCCTCGACTTGCGCCACCTGCACGGTGAACAGGGTACCCACGCTCGAGCGCACGACGTTCGGGTTGTTCAGGTCGGTGCGCGGATCGCAGACGATTACCGCATCCACGCCGGCCGCATCGGCGGAGCGAAGAAGCGAGCCGAGGTTTCCGGGCTTTTCGATGGCCTCGGCGATGACCACAAACGGGCGCTCACGAAGTTTAAGGTCCGCAAGTTTTCCCTTCACCGGCTCGCCCAGTGCGAGCAGACCTTCCGGGCGATCGCGGTAGGCCATTTTCTCGAAGGCGGCGGGAGCGCATTCAACCAACTTGATGCCCCGGTCGCGGCAGGACTGAAGCAGGGCGTCCTCGTTTTCGCCCAGGAAATGTTCGCGGCAAAAATAGAGCACGGAAACCGGCCAACCGAACTCAACCGCGCGTTTCACCTCGCGGTAACCCTCGATGATGATAGGGCTGGTAGCGTCACGATGTCCGCGGCGCCGAAGCTTGACCACATCCTTGATACCGGGATTCTGCGGGCTGGTAATGATTAGACCTGGTTTCACGAGGTTTATCTTTCCGTAAAACCAGCGGGTGACAACTTAATTTATACAACCGCCGGTGACAGTTTCAGCTCGTAGTTTCCGGGTTCACCGGGCACAGGTTGAAAGCCGAGCTTTTTGATGTAGTTGATGTGCCGGGCCACCGTCGTGTAGGTACGGAGCCGGGTGATGCCTTGTTGTTTGAATTCACCGGCGAGGGCTACTTCGATGAGGTAGCGGGTATTTTTTAGATCGCGATAGGCGGGCAAGGTGTAATCGAGGTCGATCACGCCACAATCGTCATCCACATGATACGAAAACACGCCGACCGATACGGCATTACGCAGCACGAAGGTATACTTCTGATCCGGCGATAGTTTTTCCGGCCAGAAACGCGGAAAATGGTGACCGATATCGCGGATATAGTAGCGCAGAAAATACTGCAGGTAGGCGCTGTCTTTGTAAGTCACCGTCAAGTAGTGGAAATAGTCCACCCGTCGTATCATGTGAACGATAAAGTAAACATCGATCAGGGTGATAACCCCGTTCAACATGGCAACGGGGGTCGAGCCGATCAGCATCCCGTAGGTTGAAAACGACAAAGCGCCCGCCAGATTAACCCATCGAAAGTACCACAGATTGGTTATCAGCAGCGAAACCGCAATGATGCCCGAGGCCGCATAGCCGAGACCTTCAGCAAAGGTGATATCCATAACCTAACCTCCATAACACAATGGGCAGTATGTGGCGATAGCTTCCAGTTCCATGCTCCCGCCACATCAATTATCAGTTTTTATAATTGATAATTATTGATTAGGCGGCCTCTTGATGCAAGTTGTTGCTATACAACCAATTATGCGGCAAGCGACATGGGGACATAGAAGTTATGGCACATCGTTGTCGCTGGGGTACTTTTTTTCGACCGTTGATTATCAACGCTTTACGCAAGACATAACGTCTATGTCCCCGCTTTGGCGCGGCGGTCGCGTTTGGTGCCGGCGTAGAGGTCGTAGATGAGGAGGCGGCCTTCGATGGGGCCATTGAAGAGTTGTAGTTTGGTCCGGGGTTTCAGGCCTACCGCTTTGATCATGTCGGCGTTTCCAGTGAAGATAGCTCCGGTGTAGCCCTGTGCGCTCTGCTTCATGTAGTCGCCGATGGCACGATAGTGTTCCGCCAACGCTGAAGCCTCGCCCATGCGTTCGCCGTATTCGGGGTTGAAGATGAGCAGGCCGGGGGGCGGCGGCAGAAGATTTTTGCGGAAGTCGGTTACCGAGAAGTGTATCCAGGCATCCACACCCGCCCGCTTTGCATTCGCGCGAGCCGCCTCTACTGCGACCGGATCATGATCATTGGCAATAATGCGGATGACCGGCGGCCGGATGATTCTTTCGCGCCGGGCCGCGGCCAGTAACTTCGACCATGCCTCGCGGGGCCAGTCGCGCAGGTGCATGAAACCAAAGTTGTCGCGCAATAACCCCGGCGCGGTTCTGGAAGCTATCAAAGCTCCCTCGATGGCTATCGTGCCCGAACCGCACATGGGATTGATCAGCGGCGTAACCGGATCCCAACCCGCTCCCTGCAAACAAGCGGCCGCGAGCGTCTCCCGCATCGGTGCCTTGCCGGGCTGTAATCGGTAACCGCGATGAGACAACGGCTCGCCCGAGGTATCGAAGTACACCGTGTAATGCGTTCCTTCCCAGTGCGTGTGAATCACCGTCCGGTTGCGCTCCGGCCCGGCGTCAGGGCGACTTCCACAAGCCTGCTTAATACGATCCATGATCGCATCCTTGGTCTTCAACGCGACAAACCTGGGATCATCGCCCGACGCACTTCGCCCTGACGATGTCACGCAAACATAACCGGGCAAAGGAATCCAGTCCTCCCACGGCAGGCTCATCAACCGCTTATGCAATTGATCGGGATGATGCGCCACGCCATCGCCGAGTTTCCATAGAACACGGTGGGCCGACCGCAGGTATAGATTCAACCGCAACGCGACATCCATATCACCGACCACCGACACACCGGTTTCCGTGGATCCCTGCGCGTGGATCCCCAACCGCTCAAGCTCGGCGGTGAGCATGGGCACCATGCCCTTGGCGGTGGTGACAATAATGAGATTCCGGGAAGACTGAACTGGTTGCGTCATGACACAGACTTTGCTTTCACGCACTAAAACAGCGCGAGCTGACTATCGTCCCCGGCGGATTTTTTCCGGCGCTGGACAGCCAGCTTCGGCTTCCCGCTCTCCGCCTCGAACTCGCCATCCTCAAGATTGGCGAGAATTTCGTGGGCTCGCTGGATGACCGCAGGCGGGAGTCCGGCAAGGCGCGCGACCTGAATGCCGTAGCTCTTGTCCGCCGCGCCCGGAACAATCTTGCGCATGAAGGCAATCCGGTCACCGCTCTCCTTGACCAGCACGTTGTAATTCTTTACCCCGCTCATGGTCAGGGCTAGATCGGTGAGTTCATGGTAGTGCGTGGCGAACAAGGTGCGTGCCTTGCTACCGGCGTTGTTGTGCAAATACTCGGCGACCGACCAGGCAATGCTGATACCGTCAAAGGTGCTGGTGCCGCGTCCGATCTCATCAAGCACGACCAAGCTGCGCGGAGTGGCGTTGTTGAGGATGTTGGCGGTCTCCTGCATCTCGACCATAAACGTGCTGCGCCCGCGGGCGAGGTCATCACTGGCGCCCACGCGGGTGAAGACCCGGTCGGTGACGGAAATATCCGCTTCAGCGGCCGGCACGAAACATCCGGCATGCGCCAGAATAACGATTACCGCGACCTGGCGGATATAGGTCGATTTACCGGCCATGTTGGGACCCGTAATGATGATGACCTGATTGCGCTCACCGTCGAGCAGCGCATCGTTGGGCACAAAGCGTTCGGCCTGCGGCAGGGTCTCAATAACCGGATGACGGCCGTCCTTGATGGCAATGCGATTTTCGTCGTTAAACACAGGCCGCACATAACGCAAGGCGTTCGCTCGCTCCGCAAACGATGCCAAAACATCCACCCCGGCAACCGCGGCGGCCGTCCGCTGGATGTCAGCCGTATGTTCGACCACGCGGTTGCGAATTTCTACAAACAACTCCTGCTCGAGCTGTATGGCCCGGTCCTGCGCACCGAGAATCTTGTTTTCGTATTCTTTAAGCTC
>JBMTVS010000016.1:0-20144 GCA_049451655.1 Kiritimatiellia bacterium
ATCCCGATCCAATCGGATCGGGATCTGCTCTAGCCGCGCCGGTCGGTCAGGAACCGGTGTCGGAAAAGATCGCGATGACCGCGCCGGTCGGCCAGGTGCAGGCGGAAAACGGATGGCGCTTAAGTTTTATGATGCCGGCCTCTTACACGATGGAGACCATTCCTCAACCAATGAACGATGCCGTGACGCTGCGCGAGGTGCCGGCCCGTCGCATCGCGGCGGTACGTTATTCCGGGCGCTGGACGCGCACGGGATTTGAAAAACACAAGGCACTGCTGGCGGCGTGGATGGCATCAAAAAATCTTGGCGCTGATGGCGAGGCGGTCTGGGCGCGCTACAATGCACCCTTCACGCCATGGTTCTGGCGACGGAATGAGGTGCTCATTCCCATCGCGCCATGACGCTGGACGCGGAATTGTACTGGCGGCCGGAGCGGGCGGCGGCGCTGGCGGCGCTTGAAGATTTCGTCGAGCGGGCAGGGCATGATTATGCGCGCGACCGGAACGAGGATCGCGGTCCGGATAATCGCCACAACGTTTCGCGTTTATCGCCTTGGATTCGCGCTCGTGTCGTTACAGAAGAAGAAGTCATTCGCGCGGTGCTCGCACGGCATTCGCCCGGCGCGGCGGAAAAATTCATTCAAGAGGTTTGCTGGCGCACCTATTGGAAGGGCTGGCTCGCGATGCGACCGCAGGTATGGCGTCGCTACCTGGCGGATGTGCAAACGCTACGAAATGATTACCGCGATCATCAAGGTTGCCGGCGAGCGATGGCGGGCGAATCCGGAATTGCTTGCTTCGACGCCTTTGCCCGCGAATTGATTGACACAGGCTATTTGCATAACCACGCCCGCATGTGGTTCGCCAGCATCTGGATCTTTACGTTGAGGCTGCCCTGGCAGCTGGGCGCGGATTTCTTTTTCCGGTATCTACTTGATGGCGACCCGGCCTCCAACACCTTGAGCTGGCGATGGGTGGCGGGATTGCAGACGAAGGGCAAGCATTATGTCGCTCGCGCGGACAATATCGAACGATTCACCGCCGGACGATTTCGCGGCCCGATGAAGCTGAACGAAAAGGCGGAACCGCTCGATGAAGACGAGGAGGTACCGCGACCGCAAGCGCTGAAGGAATGCATATGGCCCGAACGAAGCGGCCGAACCGGTGTGCTGCTCACCGATGAAGATGTTTCGGCGGGGTCATGGCTAGCGGGGGAATACGGGGTGGCCTCATTGGCCGGGATGCTGCCCGAACGGGCTTACGAGCACTTGGCCGTTGATGATCGCGTTGTGAACTTTCGCCGGGCTGGCTTGAAGGATGCTGGCGCAGAAATACTTCATGGACGGACGCCGGTCGCTTCAGTTGCGGATTGGCTGAAACGGGAGAAGCTCGATCTGGTACTTATGCCCGAGCCTGCGGTGGGTCTGTGGGACGATGCTGTGCGTGAATTAACCGCCTCCGGGTTGCCCATTCATTTGGTGCGACGCCCCTGGGATGAAAACCTTTACCCGCATGCAACGCATGGATTTTTCCGGTTTAAGTCAGCTTTCGCAGGCCGTAAAATCTTTGATTATGTGTCGAATGGTTGATGGAATATTTGGCCCTGCGGACGGTGGACTCTTCACCTTCCTGATCCTCAGGCTATTGTTTGCAGGCGGGTTCGTAAGCCCGTTTTTCGCGTGCCGGCATCGGCTCTGTGCACAGCCATGCTGATGGCTTTTTTACTGCCGACGAGGATGACCAGTTTTCGACCACGGGTGATGGCGGTGTAAATCAGGTTGCGCTGTAGCATCATGTAATGCTGGGTATGCACCGGAATGACCACGCAGGGGTACTCGCTACCCTGGCTCTTGTGCACCGTGATTGCGTAGGCGGGCGATAGTTCGTCCAGCTCGTTGAATTCATAGCGCACAAAGCGATCGCCGAAGCGAACTACCATTTGCTGTTCGTCGACGTCGATCCTGTGCACGAAGCCAACGTCACCATTGAATACGTCCTTATCGTAGTCATTCTCCAGCTGCATGACCTTGTCGCGTTCGCGAAAACGGGTTCCGAAGCGCTCGAGAAACTCCTCGCCGGGGTTAAGCAGTTCCTGCAAGCGCTCGTTCAAATTCCTCGCGCCGAGCGCGCCGCGAATCATCGGAGCCAGCACTTGGATGTCGCGAATCGATGCCAGTTTGAAGCGTTGCGGTATGTGGCGCTTCACCAGCCGGAGGATGGTTTCCACCGCCTTGTCGGGATCCTCTTCGTTCATGATGAAGAAGTCGGAGCCAGAGCCCGGGGCGCCGGATTCCGGCATGTCGCCGCGGTTGACCGCATGGGCGTTTACCACGATAGAGCTGCCGCCGGTTTGCCTGAAGATCTCGTTGAGCATGGTGACCGGAAAACATCCGCTGGCGATGATATCCTTCAATACGGAACCAGGGCCGACCGAGGGAAGCTGATCGACATCCCCAACCAGCACCAGGGCGGCATGGCGGGGCAGGGCCCTGACCAGTGCGCAGGCAAGTGGTAGGTCCAGCATGCTGGATTCATCCACAATGAAGACATCACCTTCCAGCGGTTGTTGTGCGTTGCGTTTGAAGCCGCCGCGGCGTGGATCAACCTCCAGCAGGCGATGAATGGTCTTGGCTTCCAATCCGCTGGTTTCGGTCAGGCGTTTGGCAGCACGACCCGTGGGCGCGCAAAGATGCACATCGATGTTTTTCGCCCTGAGGATGCGTATGATCGCTTGAACCAGGGTGGTTTTGCCCACGCCGGGTCCGCCCGTGATGATGCTGACTTTTTGTTGCAATGCGCTGGCCACTGCATCCCGCTGTGCCGGTGCCAACTTGAAGCCGATTTTCTCCTCGGCCCAGTCGATGGCTTTTTGAATCTGAATGGCAGGTCCCGGGTAGTTGCCGCGCGTGAGGGCGTGCAACCGTTCGGCCAGATCGACTTCGTTTTCATGCAGAACCGCGGGGTAAACCAGGTGTTCGTCCTCGATCGTTTCTTTGACCAGTCGTTTCTCGCTCAAGCCATGCGTGAGCGCCGCCTCGATAACGGGTTGATTGATGTTTAGTATCGTGACGGCTTGCTCGATCAAGGTGTCTTGCGGGCAGGCGCAATGCCCGGCCGTTGTGTATTCCAGCAGAACGTGCTCAATGCCGGCGCGCGCCCGCAGTTCGCTGTCCGGACTGATGCCCATGTTCATGGCGATTTGATCGGCGCTCTTGAAGCCGATGCCCTTGATGTCGCGGGCCAGGCAATAGGGATCTTTTTTTACCGTGGGAATCGCCTGGTCGCCATAGCGCTTGAAGATGCGAAAAGCGCGGGCGGTGCTGATACCGTTGGCCATGAGAAAAGCCATGATGGTCCGGATCTCGCGCGAGGCATTCCAACTTTCCTTGATAAGTTGCCGCCGGGTGCGACCAATACCTTCGACCTCCTGCAAGCGGGCGGACTCGCGCTCGATAACGTCGAAGATCTCCTTGCCGAAGTGCTGAACCAGTTTTCCGGCGTACACCGGACCGATCCCCTTTATGAGACCCGACCCCAGAAATTTTTGGATGCCCTCGATGGAGTCGGGTGGATGACTGCGCAGCGAGGCGGCCTTGAATTGGCGACCATGGGCGCGGTCTTGAATCCATTCGCCGGTGGCGGTGATGCTTTCACCGGGAACGATATTCGGAATCTGGCCGACCACGGTGATGAGGGTTTTGCGACCGCTGACTTGAATCTTCAATACCGCAAAACCGGTCTCCTCGTTGTGAAAGGTCACCCGCTCCACGTTGCCGTTTAAGGTTTGTTCCGTGTTTGTCATGTCTGGCGAGAGCATTAAAACGCGAAGCGGGACTCGCTACAAGCTGGGATCTTTTGCCCTTGCCCTCCCGGCTTTGTCGTTGCGTGGTGCTTCGCGACGGTTCTATCATGAAATAAGGCGAGCTCCTGATGAAGACTTGCGAGCCTGCTTAACTATCATGTCCAATACCTTTCAGGATGATGCGATGAGCGGTGACGAAATCCGGGCTCATGATTTGCGTGAGGCCAGGGCCGCGTTGGATGCAGCCAACCGGCGGCGGGCCGAACTGGAGAGCATCATCAATAAAAGTCCGGCCATGGTTTTTCTCTGGCGGGCAGCGCCGGGTTGGCCGGTGGAATTCGTATCCGACAGCATCCGGCAGCTTGGTTTTACGCCTGATGATTTCCTCGCGGGCGGGATGCCATTCTCGCAGATCGTGCATCCTGCGGATCTGATCCGGGTGGGACGTGAGGTGGAGGGTTACTCAGCATCCGGAGTGGATGAATTTGAGCAACAATACCGCATCTTCAACAAGCGTGGCGAAGTTCGTTGGATTGATGACCGTACCTGGATTCGCCGCGATGAGCACGGAACGATTACCCACTATCAGGGAATCGTCATGGACATCACGGATCGCAAACTGGCCGACGAGCGCCAGGTGGCGACCCAGGATGGCTTGCGCGCCGTACTGACCATGGCAGACCGGTTGATTGCCGCTACCGGTGATGAGGATCTTTATCGCGGCGCGGTTGAGTTAACCCGCGCCCAGCTCGGACTCGAGCGAACGGCGATCATGTTGCTGGAGGGTGAGTCCATTCGAGGAACCTTTGGCACCAACCTCAAGGGACAAACGACTACGGAGTCAGCCCATGTCATGCCGATGGACGAAAAATGGCGCGAGCGATTGCGGCCGCGCAAGGCGGGTGAACGGCCGTGGATCATCATCCACGAGCAACATTTTGAGTGGGACGGGAAGGAAATGGTGGGTCACAACAAAGGCTGGGTAGCCTTGACCCCGATATTTTCCGGACCGAAGGCGATTGGTTTCTTTTGTAACGACGCGACAATCAGCGGCGGGCCGGTCGATGAGGTTAAGCAGGAAGTGGTGGCGGTGTTTTGCGCTTTTCTTGGCAACATCATAGCGCGTCGCAAGGCAGAGGCCGAGCAGGACATCATTCAGGAGCAGCATCGTGAATTAATGGAACGTGCAGACCGGTTGAATTCGCTCGGGATGCTGGCCGCAGGCATGGCGCATGAGATCAACAATCCGCTTCAAGGCATGATCAGTCACCTGCACACCGTTCAGCGGTTGGTGCAGGATGACGAGCGGGCGGCCAACAGCTTGCGCATGGTGGAGCGGGGTATCGATAGCATCGCCTCTCTGGTCCGGAAGTTGCTGATTCTCGGTCGCAGCACCGACGAGGAGAGCGAGATGGTGGATTGTCGCGAGGCGACGGAGTTTGTGATTCAGTTGCTAGCCAGCCAGTTCGCCCGCGACAAAGTCACCATACAAACGACATTTACCGGAAAGCAGATCATGGCGGCCTTGCCGCGCCGTTATCTGACCCAGGTCTTGCTGAATCTTTTGATTAATGCCCGTGATGCAATGCCCAATGGTGGCCGTATTCATTTGGGGGTGCGCAAGGATGGTGGCATGGCCGTGATGAGCATTTCGGACGAGGGAACCGGCATACCACCGGAACGCATGGATCAGATTTTCAAACCGTTTTATACGACCAAAGGAGCCACGGGCAGCGGGCTCGGTTTAAGCGTGGCCGATTCATTGGTGCGCGCGGTGAGCGGCGTTATTGACGTGGAAAGTGAGCCGGGCAAAACCGTCTTTACCTTGCGGGTTCCATTGGCGAGGAGGTCCTGATGAGCGAAAAAGTGCTGGTTATTGATGATGACGAACTCGTGCTTAGCGGCTTGGCCGCCAATCTCGAGCGGGCAGGGTTTCATGTCTTTACCGCAGGCAACAGCCGCGAAGCCAGGGAACAATTATCAAGCCAGCCGGTGGATCTGGCCATTTGCGATCTGGTGTTAGGACACGAGAACGGCATGGATGTGCTGCGTTATTTGCAGGCCAATCACCCGGATACTTCGGTCGTTATCATTACCGGTCACGGCTCGGTAGGTTCCGCATTGGAGTCGTTGCGAGGCGGCGCGAGCGATTACATTCAAAAGCCGGCCGATCCGGAGGAGGTTATACACCGGGTTCGTATGGTCCTGGATTCGGCGAACTTGCGACGCTCTTTAACCATGGAGCGTCAAAAGTCCGAAGAGCGCAAGAAGGTCATGACTAACCAGCTCAACCGGGCGGAACGTATGTCGTCGCTGGGGGCGTTGGCCGAGGGTGCCGCGCGCGATCTGAAGGAGATTTTGGGACCGGTGATCGATCTGCCGGGAGAAATTCGCAAAACATTGGAACCCATGCACGATGCCCACGGAGGCTTGATCAGTCTCGAGGAATCGCTTCGAAAGGCATCCGCGATGATCCGGGATCTGGAAGCGATCGGCAAATCGAACCAGTTCAAAAAAAACGCGCTACAGGTCAACGATATCATCGATGGCTTTCTCAAGAGCGCCGATTATCGCATGCTCTTCGGGTCCAATCCCATGGTCAAGGTTGAGGCCCGGTTGGCCGAAGCCCTGCCGCTGGTAAGTGGATCCGGTCAGCATTTGCGCCAGGTGATTGCCAACCTGATTACCAATGCCATGGAGGCCATGACGACAGGCGGCGTATTGCGGATTCATACCTCGGCGGGTCATGAAGAACGGCATGTCAGTCCGTTCGGCACGCGGCAACCGGGGGAATATGTGGCTATCCGTTTTGAGGATACCGCCAATCAGCTCACGGAAGAGGACATTGAACGTTTGTTCGAGCCCTTTTATGTGCGCAACCGGCTCGGGCGGCGCTTATTGAGCGGGCTTGGCATGACCATGGTTTACCGCGTGGTCGAGGAACACGACGGTTTTGTGGAAATCGATCACCCCCGGGAAGCGCATGGCAACGTGGTCAAGGTTTACCTGCCGATAAGCGGCGAGGATGAAGCCGAGGTGCTCGAGTTGCGCCCCGATTACACCGGCCGGGAACGCATTTTGTTGGTGGACGATAGCGAGGTCCAACGCAAGGAGGCGGCCGCCATGATGGGCGAGCTGGGTTATGAGGTTACCGCTGTTTCCAGTGGGCATGAAGCCCTTCGCCTCTTGAATGATTGCTTGAAAGGGCAGTCCGGTGAACGCCCGTTTGACTTGATGGTGATTGACCTGGTGCTGGGCGATGCCTTTGACGGGGTGGAGACGTTTAAGGCGGCGTTGGAGCTGTTTCCGGGTCAAAAAGCCATACTCGCCAGTGGATTTGCCGATATCGCGCGTATTGTCGAGGCGCGGAAAATTGGCATCGACCTGCATTTTCAGAAGCCCTACAGCATGGACAACCTCGGTAAAAACATTCGTTTGGCTCTGGATGAGGGCTAAAGTTTTATAAATCCTTCGCGGCCTCTGGCAATTCGTCCATAAGCGGTGATATTATGTCGTGAACACCCTTCCGGTATTTCGATTGCCCCTCGCTGCATGCCCGCATGAGCTGGTGCCGCTTCACATTTTCGAGCCGCGCTATCGCGCCATGCTTGCTCATTGCCGGGCGGAACTGGAGCAGGGCGGATCGGGTGAATTCGTGGTGCTGTTTACCAACAAGCACGCGGCGCGTGAAGTCGGTTGCGTAACCCGTCTGGTCAAGGTGCTCAAAGAACACGATGACGGACGGCTCGACATTGTGGTGCGCGGACGGCGACGGGTCAAAGTGGATAATATTCAGGAAAACGAGGGCGGTTACCCGCGCGGCGGCACGTCGTTGTTTCAAGATGAGCGTAGTGATTGGGACGAGGAGATCGCCAACGAGGCTTTTAATACCCATCGCGCTTTGATGCAGGTCATGACCGGGAAACAGCCCGATGACAGTTTCTATGCCGGGTTGCCTGACTTGTCTTATCTGCTAGCCTCCAGCGCAGGACTGGACGCGGCGGTAAAACAGGCGTTACTTGAGTTGCGTAACGAGGATGACCGCTTGCGGTTGGTGACCCGGGTCATGGCCGATTTGCTGGTGAAGGTCGAAATGGTGCAAAGCAGCGCCCGCGCCATTCAGGGGTACTGGGAGCTCCAGAAAATGTTTTCCGGACGTTAGCCTCCTAATTCCGATCAAACAATCTGCGTGACAATTGAAGGTCGGATTATTCATGATTTAACACCTGTAGTTACGACAGTGTGAACCATCCAGGAGCAGTTACCCCATGAATTTTCCCCGAGAAAGCGGCATCTTATTACATCCCACCTCCTTGCCCGGTCCTTACGGCATCGGCGATATTGGCCCGGAAGCCTACAAGTTTGCCGACACCCTGGCCGCGATGGGGCAAAAGTTGTGGCAAATTCTTCCCCATGGATTAACCGGATACGGCGATTCGCCTTACCAGTCTTTTTCGACCTTTGCCGGAAATCCACTTTTTATCAGCCTCGACCTGCTGGTGCAGGATGGCCTGCTGACCGCTCAACAACTGGAGCGCTATCCGGAATTTCCCGCGCACACCGTGGATTACGGGCCCGTGATCATGGCCAAGGAGGCGGCGCTTAATCTGGCCTGTCGCGGCTTTGAAAAGAACGCCACCGCCCTGCAGAAGGAGGCCTTCCGCGAGTTTTGCGTCAAGAACCACGACTGGCTGGAAGACTTCTCCCTCTTCATGGCCTTGAAGTACGAGTACAACCTTGAACCGTGGACCACTTGGGCGCCCGAATTAATCGGTCGCGAGACTGAGGCCATGAACGCGGCTCGCAAACGGCACAAGGCGGCTATCCGTAACGTTAAGATTCTTCAGTATATCTTCGATGACCAGTGGCGTCGCCTGCGTAAGCACTGCCATGAACGCGGCGTGAAGATTGTAGGCGACATTCCGATTTTCGTCGCCCATGACAGCGCCGATGCCTGGGCCAGTCCGGAGTTGTTCTACCTGGACTCAAGCGGGAAGTGCATGGTCGTCGCCGGCGTGCCGCCTGATTACTTCAGCGCAACCGGCCAGCTATGGGGCAATCCGCTTTATCGTTGGGATGTTCACAAACAGACCGACTATGCCTGGTGGGTGCGTCGCTTACGCAAGATTTTCGAAATGGTCGACATTGTGCGCATCGATCACTTCCGCGGTTTCGCCGGGTATTGGGAGGTTCCGGGAGATGCTGAAACCGCCATGAACGGCCGCTGGATGCCTGGGCCGGCGCATGACTTGTTCCACGCCTTAAAGAGGCAGATACCCGAGCTTCCGGTCATCGCCGAGGATTTGGGCGTGATCACCGAGGATGTCGATCGGTTGCGTGACGACTTTAATCTGCCCGGCATGCGGATTCTGCAGTTCGCCTTCGGCAACGACGAAAAGGCCGAGGAATTTCGTCCGCATAATTATCCGGAGAATTGCGTGGTATACACCGGAACGCACGACAACGACACCACCGTGGGCTGGTTCTGGAGCGAGGCAGGGGAGGGATCCACCCGCAGCCATGAAGACATCGAGCGGGAGCGGAAAACCATTCTGGATTACGTCGGTACCGACGGTTCTGAAATCCAATGGGACCTGATCGCGCTGGCGCTCAAGTCAAAGGCCAACACGGCAGTCTTTCCTTTGCAGGACGTAATTGGTTTGGGAACCGAGGCCCGCATGAATGTCCCCGGGACCAAAAGCAATAACTGGCGTTGGCGTTTCACCTGGGATATGCTCACGGCAGGGATGAAGGAGCGCCTCGCAACGTTGACCAAAGAGGCTGGTCGCTAACGTTAATGGCACGAGAGGTTCACTGCGTCCTTGCATAGAAAAGGAAATATGAAGCGATGAAAACTGTTTCAACGATCAATGCCGTCGCGGTTATTCTTGGCGGCGGTCAGGGTACGCGTCTGATGCCACTCACCAGCGAGCGCTCCAAGCCCGCCGTTCCCATTGCGGGCAAATATCGTTTGATCGACGTACCGGTTTCCAATTGCATCAACAGCGGTATTCGCCAGATCTATGTGCTGACCCAGTTCAACAGCGAGTCGTTGCACCGTCATATCCAAGGCACCTATACCTTTGACGCTTTCTCGCAAGGGTTTGTACGTATTCTGGCCGCGCAGCAGACGCCGGGATCCGAGTCATGGTTTCAAGGAACGGCCGATGCGGTGCGGCAAAGCCTCCGTTTCTTTTTAGAGGACGAGCCTGATCAAGTGGTGATCCTCTCCGGTGACCAGTTATACCGCATGAACTTTGCCGAGATTATCGGTGAACACGTGGCGAGTGGAGCCGATGCCACTATCTGCACCAAGCCGGTTTGTCGCGAAGAAGCCTATGCGCTCGGCTTGATGAAGATAGATGAGAATAAGCGGATCACTGATTTTGTCGAAAAGCCCGGCAACACACCGGCCCTGGACGCCCTGCGTTCGCCTTTTGATACAGATGAGCGTTACCTGGCGAGCATGGGCATCTATGTTTTCAATACGCAGGTGTTGAAGGAATTGCTTTCCGGAAACGAAGTTGATTTCGGTAAACACATCATCCCCGGTTCGATCGAATCGCACAAGGTTCACAGCTACATCTACGACGGTTATTGGAAAGACATCGGTACCTTGGGCTCGTTCTGGGAGGCCAACCTCGGTTTGACCGACATGCTGCCGGAATTCAGTTTTTATGATCCGAAGGCGCCGATCTACACGGTTATGCGCTACCTGCCGCCATCGAAGATCAACCGGTGTGACTTGAATCGCTGCCTGCTTTCCGAAGGTTGTATCGTTTCCGGACACCGGATTTTGCATTCCGTGGTGGGCATACGCGCGGTGATCGGCGACGGCACGGTGATCGAACACTCCGTTATCATGGGCGCCGATTATTACGAGCAAACGCCCGAACCCGGTCAGACGCCTCTCGGCATCGGCCGTGATTGCTACATCAAGAACGCCATCATCGACAAGAATGCTCGAATCGGCGATGGCGTGTACCTCTCGCCCGAAGGTAAGAAGGACGGCGAGACGACCGATCTCTATACCGTTCAGGATGGCGTCATCGTTGTGCGCAAGAACGCGGAAATCCCTTCCGGAACAAAGGTGTAGTAATCTTGTCTTTCCGGTTTTTGGTTCTGGATCGCGTTTGTGTGGTCAAACCGGAGTCTTTTTCAGGAATCAAAGTTTTCGCGCCTTGTCTGCTCGCGATTCTTGCTCTGATCACATTCGGCTGCGCACCCGGATCGTTGAGCGATGGCGCCCCCGACAATACCCTGTACCAGGACACCTCGCGTATTCGCGGTTTTGATCCGGTTAGAGCCGGCGATGTGTCCAGCGCCCGGGCGACCGCGCTGATTTACGAACCTTTGCTCCAGTATGCTTATCTGGAACGTCCCTACAAACTCGAGCCGCTGTTGGCGGATGAATTGCCCGGGGTGTCCGTTGATGGACTGGTCTATACCTTTTCCATTCGGCGCGGCATTTATTTTCAGAATGATCCATGTTTTGTGGCTGGTGATGGCCAGGGGCGTGAAGTCACCGCGGATGATTTTGTCTACGCGGTCAAGCGCATGGCTGACCGGAAGAACCAGTCCGTTGGTTACTGGACACTGAGCGGCCGCGTGGTTGGTTTGGATGCCTTTCGCGATAAATCCGCGGAGCCAGGGCCGACCAACTATGATGAGGAAATTCCCGGTATCAAGGCGTTGGACCGGTACACGCTGCAATTCACACTAACCCAGCCGTATCCCCAGTTGCCCTGGATTTTGGCCATGCCTTACGTGGTCGCGACGCCGCGCGAAGCGGTGGAATATTATGGCGATGATTTTAGTCGCAACCCGGTTGGCACGGGTCCCTACGTGCTGAAGGATTGGCGACAAAACTACCGTCTTGAATTCGAACGTAATCCCAAATGGCACGAGACGGGTCGTGTTGATCGATACCCGGTTAACGGATCTTCGGATGATGAGGCGCGGGGCTTGCTGGCTGATGCTGGAAAACCGCTACCCTTTATTGATCGCATCGTGAAGTTCGTGGTGCAGGATCCGGCGACCCGCTGGTTGATGTTCATGCGCGGTCAGCTCGATGCCTCGGATGTTTCGCGTGATAACTGGGAAACCATTCTCGATGATGAGTTGAATCTGAATCCTCAACTGGCTGAGCGTGGTGTTCAGTTGAGTAAAGGGCCCTCGTTGCAACTGGGTTACTTCGCGTTCAACATGGAAGATCCGGTTCTCGGTCGGAATTTGGCGCTGCGACAGGCCATGACCTGTGCCTTCGATACCGCAGCCTGGATCAAACTATACAACGGTCGCATAACTCGCCCCACCGGACCCATTCCCGATGGTTTGGCCGGATACGATCCCGGGTATGCGCCATTTCCGTTTGATCTCGAGCGGGCCCGCGCATTGATGGTCGAGGCAGGTTACCCGGACGGACGCGACCCCGCGACCGGTCGGCGACTTAACATCACGCTGGAGTTGGGCAGCGCCGATAACGCGGAGCGCCGCCAGTCCGCGGAATTGTTCGCGTTCTTCATGAGCCAGATCGGCATCCAGATTAACTTGAGCTACAACAACGGGCCCGCCCTTTTCGAAAAACTGGAACGTAAACAGGCCCCGATGTTTTTCATTAGCTGGGTAGGGGACTATCCCGACGCGGAAAATTTCCTGCAGCTGTTTTATGGCCCCAATGCCTCGCCCGGACCGAATCGGTGTAATTATCGCAATGCCGCATTCGATGCCTTGTATGACCAAATCAAGGTTATGCCGGACAACGACGAGCGAACAGCGATCTACAGAAACATGTCGCGGCTAATCGTGGATGACTGTCCGTGGATTTTTGCTTTTCAGTACATCAATGTCGATCTGCGGCAGCCGCGTTATAGAAACTACAAGCTGCATGCCTTTCCTTACGGTCTCGAAAAGTTTTACCGGTTGGCGGGGGATGCTCCATGATCCGGTACATCCTGCGCCGCTTATTGCAGATGATCCCGACGGTGTTCGGGGTGATTCTGATCACGTTTGTCTTGTTCAATTTGGTTGGGGGCAGCCCGGCGAGCATGATGCTGGGCGACAAGGCGTCGGCCTCCGCGCTGGAGGCTTTTGATGAGCAGCGCGGGTTTAATCGGCCACTCTTCTGGGGATACGCCGGCCCGACCCGGCTTTATGCGGAGACCGATTTGCTGATATCACCGGGACCCTGGGCGCAAGTCGATGGCGTGACCTGGGCAGAGGGCGTTGGAATACAAATCCAGGGCCCGGCTGAGATCGCCATTCCGATGAGTTTTGAGCCACCCGATCATCACGTATTCCAGTGGAGTATTCGCTACCAAGGCGAAGATGTCGAAATCCTGAACGAGCCGGTGATTCGCGTTGCTGATGGTGAAGCGATTACTGTCATCGCTATTGATTGTGTGCGCCGCTATGAAAACCCTTGGCGATCGCAATGGACGTATTATCTCGGTCAATTGATCCGGCTGGATTTAGGACGCTCCCATGCGGCCAATCGTTCCGTGGTTGATATTCTCAAGGAGGGCATTGGCCCGACCCTGATGTTGGCCACGCCCATTCTGGTTGGCGAGACGGTGCTCAGCGTGGCGCTGGCGCTGGGTTGCGCCTACTACCGCAACCGTTTTTACGACCGGATGATTCTGTTCGTTTGCGTGTTTCTAATGAGCGTGAACTACCTGGTCTGGATCGTGGCCGGTCAATACTGGTTGGCCTACCGGCTGGAGTGGTTTCCGGTGTGGGGCTTTGCATCGTGGAGTTATCTGGCGCTTCCGGTCATGATCGGGGTTGCTCACGGACTCGGTCCCAACGTGCGTTTTTACCGGACAATCATGCTCGAAGAGATGGGCAAGGATTATGTGCGAACCGCGCGCGCCAAGGGCTTGGGGCCGCGGACCATCTTGTTCCGCCATGTGCTCAAGAACGCCATGATTCCCATCATCACTAATGTGGTGTTGTCCATTCCATTTCTTTACACCGGCAGCCTGTTGTTGGAGACCTTCTTTGGTATTCCCGGGCTGGGTTACTTGAGTGTAAACGCCATCAATTCATCCGATGTCGACGTGGTGCGGGCGGTGGTGCTGATCGGCTCCATGCTTTATCTGATCGCGAACCTGCTGGCGGATCTGGCTTATGCGTGGGTAGACCCGAGGGTGAAGCTATCATGAGCGAAGCCGGTCAGACAGTTCAACGCGATGGCGTATGGCGATTGCTCTGGCGGGATCGAGCCGCCCGGGTCTGTTTGCTGGTGGTACTGATCTATACGTTGATGGCGATTTATGGCGAGGTGGTTTATCAGGTGCACCAGGCCCGGGACACCATGCCTTCGTATCAAGAGCAGGATCTGGACCGCCGTTTTCAGCCACCCGGAGCCACCCACTGGATGGGGACCGATTCCCTGGGACGAGATGTTTTTCAACGGCTGGTGCAAGGCGCGCGTATTGCCTTTCGCGTGGGAATCATTACCTCGCTGATCGCTATTCCCATCGGGGTCATACTTGGCGCGCTGGCCGGTTATTTCGGCGGTCGCACGGATGATTTTATCGTGTGGCTCTACTCGACCTTCGCGGCCATACCAGGGCTGCTCTTCATCCTCGCCATTGCCATGATTGCGGGGAAGGGGTTACTCGGTGTTTACCTCGGTATCGGGCTCACCATGTGGGTGGGCGTGTGCCGTTTGATCCGGGCAGAGGTTATGAAACAGCGGGCCTTACCTTATGTCATGGCCGGACGTGTGCTGGGTTTTAGCCATGCCCGCATCCTGTTTCGCCACATACTGCCGAATGTAACGCATGTCATTATCGTTGCGTTCACGTTGCGTTTTCCCGCGAGTATCGGCACGGAGGTCTTCATGAGTTTTCTCGGCCTCGGCGTGCAGGGGGAACCTTCGTGGGGCATCATGATCAACAATGCCCGGCTGCGTCTTTGGCAAGGGGTCTGGTGGGAGATGACCTTCGTCACCCTCGCGGTCCTGCTCATCGTGCTTGCCTTTAATCTGCTCGGTGATGCCTTGCGCGATGCCCTCGACCCCCGTACTACGGAGAGGCGTTAAACCGAAGCGACGAATGCGGGGATCACTTCCTTGCAGGCAAATAACACCATTGCCCCGGCGGCAGGTTGCCGAGCTTCCACGGGCCGATGCGCACACGCTTGAGCCCGGCCACTTTCAGGCCTACCAGTTCGCACATGCGACGGATCTGGCGTTTTTTTCCTTCACGCAGAACGAAACGAAGCTGCTCCGGGTTTTGCCATTCGACTTTCGCAGGTTTAAGAGGCTTGCCATCGAGGGATAACCCGTGACGCAGGCGCGCGAGCTGGCGATCCGGGAAAACCGCACGCACATTTTCGCGCACCATACCGGAAGGAACCTGATAATGAACGCGGACGAGATATTCCTTCTCTAGTTCGGTATCCTCGCCGATGATTTTGCGGGCAATGCGACCGTCCTGGGTGAGGATGAGTAATCCGGTGGAATCGATGTCGAGCCGTCCCGCCGCGGCAAGGTGGCGGGTATGAGCGGGTTGAAAGCGGGTAGGGGAAGGGTCGTCGCGCCAATGGTTTTCCGCGGTGATGAGTTCCTCCGCGCTCTTGTAGCCATCCTCGGGTTGTCCGCTGACATAACCGATGGGCTTGTTGAGCATGATCGTTACTTGGCGATTCTTTACCTGCTTGGCGGCGCGATCGAGTTCGATGCGGTCGCTACCGGTCACGGCCTGCCCAAGCACCGCAACCTCACCGTTAACCCGCACCCAGCCTTCGGCGATCCATGCATCGGCTTCACGCCGGGAGCACAGACCAAGCTCGGCCATGCGCTTGTTTAATCGTATTCCGGAGGAGTCAGGCACGCGTGTTGACTACTCGCCGGAGACGCGGTTGAGGAAGCGCAGGTAATCCGACCCGGTGCCCAGCATCAGGACGGAGCGCTTGGTCAGGGTTTCCGGATAACTTTCAAGGGTGCGCAGGAAGGTGTAGAAATCGGCATCGGAGGCGAAGGCTTCGTTATAGATGCGTGTTGCCTCGGCGTCGGCTTCGCCGCGAATAATCTCGGCCTTGCGACGTGCTTCCGAGCGGATTTGCGCCAGTTCGCGTGAGGTATCACCGCGGATGCGTGACGCCTGACCCTCGCCCTCGGATCGAAATTGTTCGGCGATGCGTTGCCGCTCGGAAATCATGCGCTGAAAGACTTGTTGGCGCACGGAGGTGATGTAATTCAGGCGCTTGATACGCACGTCCACCAGCTCGATGCCGTATTTTTCCGGCAAGCCCTCGGCGGCGACCTTGAGGATGTTGCGGGTGAGTGCTTCGCGGCCAAGACGGATGGCACCGGTCAGGTCGTTTTGCTCCTGCCCCTCGACCGTCGAGACGTTGAGTCGCTCGATATCTTTTTCGCTTACTTTCCAATCCTTGGATCGCACGATTTCGGTCAACTCGGTACTCGAGATGTTGTCCCGGACGGCGGAGTCGATAATGTCATCGAGCCGGGACTGGGCGCCGATCTCATCGCGTACGCTCTTTAGGAATTGCAATGCGTCCACGATGCGCCAGCGGGCAGTGGTGTCAACCGAGATGAATTCGCGTCCGCGCGTGGGCACCTGATTCGGGTCGCCGTCCCAGACGATAAGCCGTTTGTCGAAACGGCGGATTTCCTGCAAGAAAGGCACCTTGAAGTGAAGTCCCGGATCGGTAACCGGGTCGCCGACCGGTTTGCCGAATTGAAGCACGACCACCTGCTCCGCCTGATCGACGGTGTAGGCGGAGTTGGAGAGAATGATCACGGCGATGAAAGCTATGATCGCCAGCAGGATGATGAGTCCCGAGCCTTGATTGGAGTTGCGGTTGCTCATGGCTGATCCTCCTTGCTGCCGTCGAGGTTGAGGAGGGGCAAGACTCCTTGCACCGATTCGTCCACGATGTAGGTCTTGGAGATTTTCGGTAATACCTTGCTCATGGTTTCGATATACAGACGCTGGCGCGTGACTTCCGGGGCCTGCCGGTAGGCGGCCACCAGCTCGGTAAAACGACCGGCTTCACCTAGGGCCTGGTTCACGCGCTCGGCGCGATAGGCCTCGGCTTCGGCAATAATTTGATCCGCCTCGCCGCGGGCGCGGGGGATGACCTGGTTGCGCTCCTTTTCGGCGACATTGATAAGCCGCTCGAGTTGTTGGCGGGCTTCGTTGACTTCGTTAAAGGCGGGTTTGACCGGCTCGGGCGGGGTGACATCCTGGAGTTCGACTCGATCGATGGCCACGCCCATTTCGTAGGTGTCGAGGATCTGTTGCAGTTCATCCTTCACGTCGGCGGCGATGGTCACGCGGCCCACGGTCAGCACATCGCTACCCAGACGATTCCCGACGATGCGGCGCATAACCGCTTCGGAAACATCGCGGATGCTGTCGATCGGATTTCGCACCTGATGCATGAATTTGACCGGGTCGAGGATGCGGTATTGCACGACCCATTCGACGTCGATCACGTTCAAGTCGCCGGAGAGCATCAGCGACTCGTTGTCTGTTTCCTGATTCTTTCGATATTGCGATTGGCGACCGGCCTGGGCGGTGCGGAAGCCAAACTCCTCCTTCAGCACGCGCTCGGTTGGAATGAAGACGTGACGGTCAATACCGAACGGCAGTTTGAAATGGAGGCCGGGGGGCTTCACTGCGACCACACTTCCGAATCGCTTCACTACCGCGCGACCGTCGGTCTGCACGCTATACACGGAGGAGAAAATCCCGCCCGCCAGCAGCATGATGCCGACCAGTCCGACGAGCAGGCCCGTGTTCAACGACTTCGGCGCCCGCTCACGAAGATCATTCAAATATTTTTCAAGTTCATCTGTCATGTATGCAAGTAAACCGCAGACGAGGTGGATGGTAAAGGGAAAGCGGAGGGTGAGGGTGAGGAAGGGGTGTCGGAGTTCGGGGTTCGGTTAGTCTTGTCTGGAACCCCGAACTCCCATCCACCTCATTCCCCTTGCTCGAGCTATCATCACTCAGGCAGTATGACCCGCTATGTGGAACGAGCGCTATCGCGTTGAGGAATATGTCTACGGTACCGAGCCGAATGATTTTTTGCGGGAGCATGCCGGGAAGTTAACGGGTCCGGTCTTGAGTGTTGCCGAGGGGGAAGGGCGTAATGCGGTTTTTCTTGCCGGCATGGGACTGGAAGTGGTGGGCGTGGATGGTGCTGAGGTTGGAATAGCCAAGGGTGAGCGGTTGGCTAAAACGCGCGGGGTGAATGTGCGTTGGGTGCATTCCGATTTGCGCCATTATGATCCCGGGCATCGTACGTTTAACGCGGTGGTCTCAATTTTTGCGCACACGGAACCGGACATCCGCAAAGCGTTGCACGACAAATTGGCCCGTTGCCTCAAGCCGGGCGGGATACTGCTGCTCGAGGCTTACACGCCGGCGCAAGCTTGCCGCGATACCGGCGGTCCGCGTGATCCCGCGCTGTGCATGAGTGTGGATTTGCTTCGAGAAGAGTTACCGGGCTTCGATTTTCTGATCGCGCGTGAAGTGGAGCGAGAAGTCATCGAGGGCAAATTACATACAGGCATGGCGTCGGTCGTGCAGTTACTGGCCGTTAAAACTGGCGCCTAGCGCAGGTAAACTGTCTGCGCCTGTCTGAAGCACGTTTTCGCACCAAATCGGATGACTAGGAGTTGACTTTATAGTTGCAAACGATAATAGTAACTGATTATCAAATACTAAAAGGAGCTCTTGGTATGAATTTTTCGAAGTTACGTGCGATTGCCGTGAGTGGATGCATTTTGTCGTCGTCAGTGTCTGCCGAGCTTAATCGCGCCGAGCCGGACTGGATGGCACCAACGATCGGCCCGCTGACACCCTCCGTCCATTTCAATGGGGCAATTGGGAGCTCATCTGCGGATCACGCGCAGTATCTGGCGGTTGGCCATCACGACCCGACCCGCGAGGATGGCAGTGTGCAAGGACTGGAACTGGGCGCGTCGCTGCGCCTTGGTCAATTGGAGGGTTTCGCGACGTATGTCTTCGTCTATGGTGATGAAGAAGATTGGGAAGAGGAGTGGGAGGAAGCGTTCCTGAAACTGCGCGACCTGCCGGGCGGGTTCGAAGTCCGCGGTGGCCGCATGCTGGGTCGCTTTGGTCCGCTGAACGCCACCCATCTCCATGCCTGGAACTTTGTGGACATGCCGCTGGCACTCGGTCGCTTTCTCGGCGAGCACGGTCTCTGGTATGAGGGTGGAGATATCACGTGGATCAAGCAAGGCCTGGCCAATACCTATGGCCTAACCGTGGGTTACGGCGATGCCGTGCTTGCGCATCACGAAGGCGAAGATGAGCATGAGGTGGAAGACGGGCATGCGGCAATGGAAGATCATGCCGGGGAGGAAGAGCATCATCATGAACATGGCATGGCTTTCGGCGATTCAGTGACCAGCGCCCGCTTCTTTGCTCAATTGCGCAATGACGATTTCCTTATGCTTGAGCCGGGTCTTTCCCTTGCGGTAGGCGATGCGGAAGATGGCCGTCAGATGGTCGTTTTTGGCCTCGATTTTACCTATACCTGGCGCGAAAACGGGCTTGAGCCGGGTGGTCGCAGCCTGATCTGGAAAACCGAACTGCTCTATCGCGATATTGATGATGCGGAGGCTCAACATGAGGAGGAGGAAGAACACGATCATGCTGAAGTGTTGCACGATGACGAAATGATGCCCGGCGGCGGCGAGTTTGGTTTCTACTCGGATCTGATTTACACCTTGAACGAGCGTTTTGATGCCGGTGTCCGCTTCAGTTACGTGGAAGGCAACGAGGACCTCGAGACGGAAGAACGTTACCGTATCAGTCCCGCGATAACCGCTTACCTCGATCCTTACCGGCGGGCCACCCTCCGCGTTCAATACAATTACGACGACCTCGGCTATGCCGAAGATGAGCATGCGATTTGGGCGCAGTTGGGCTTACACTGGGGCGGAGGCGAGGTGCGGTAGTGGATGATGGTTTATGGTTGATGGTTGATGGAATGAGTTTGTTTTTGGATTGGTAGGGCAAGGCGTCTCTGCCGAGCCGTGAGCATGGGTGGGAAAATGAATAGGCGCGAAGTGTTTGGTGGGTGTATGGCGGGGTTGGACGTGCCGGCGGGTGCATTTTCTGTTTATGCTCCGCGGCTCACCGGGGACGGTTCGCCCTACCAGGCGATTGAAAATTAGCGAACCGCTTGCGTGACAACTTTTGACTGAACTAAAATGATAAACATGTGCGCAAAACTTATCCTCTCGATCCTTGCTGTCATCTTGATGGCGTTCCATTCGCTCGCCGAACCTCTGCGCGTCGCGTCTCTTCATCCTCTGGTCAGTGATATCGCACGGC
>JBMTVS010000017.1:0-20084 GCA_049451655.1 Kiritimatiellia bacterium
CCGCATGATGATCGAAAATCCCCAAGCAGCTTTGTAGGGCTTGAAAGTTTTAGTATTCGGAATCTTCCCGCCGGAACCAATCGACGAGTGAATGTGCTCGAGGATGGGAGCCCGGCTGGAAGGTGTTCGACCGTTCCAGCCTTACAAGCCGGTTCCCCTACCCGATCACTTCGTTGATCGAGGCGCAGAGGTAATCCATGTTTCTGTGCGTGATGCCGGCAACGTTGATGCGGCCACCCTTGACCATGTAGATGCTTTTCTTCTCGCGCAAGAAGTCGACTTGTTCATCGTCGAGCCCGCTGAATGAAAACATTCCTCGCTGGCGTCCAATGAAAGAAAAGTCCGTCTTGATCCCCGCTTGCTTGAGTCCATTCACCAACTCGGCGCGAACGCCGGCAATACGCTGATGCATGGCCTCCAATTCGACGAGCCATTGTGCCTTCAATAATTCATCACCGAGAATGGTGGTCACGATCAAACCGCCATGCGCGGGAGGATTGGAATAATTTACCCGGATGCAAATCTCTACATGGCTGTAGGCGTGATTCGCCTGTTGTTCGTTGCCGGCCACCACACTGAACGCGCCGGTTCGATCCTGATACAAACCCATGTTCTTGGAGAAGGAACTCGCGACCAAAAGTTCCGGACAAGCTTCCGCGACGGCCAATAATCCTGCACGATCCGATTCCACACCATCGCCAAAACCCTGGTATGCGAAATCGAGAAAAGGCAACCAACCTTTGTCAGCAGCCAGCGAAGCGACTTGACGCCATTGCTCAAGAGATAAATCAACACCGGTCGGATTATGGCAGCAGACGTGAAAAAGTACTACGTCACCCGCGGGCACCTTCTCCAAATCAGCCATCATTGCACCAGCATCCAATTCCCGCGTTGAGGGATTGTAGTAGGCATATTCCTCAACGGGAAAACCTGCTGAAGCAAAGATACCTTTATGGTTTGCCCAAGTCGGGCGGCTCACCCAAACCTTGGCGCCAGGTCGAACCTTGCGAAGGAAATCAGCACCGACCCGAAGCGCCCCGGTACCGCCCGGCGTCTGGGCCGTGCGCACACGCTTCCCGGCAATGACTGCGCTGTCAGCACCGAAGAGGAGATGCTGGGTTAGCCGCTCGAATTCCTTCGATCCACCGATGGGCATGTAGCTCTTCGTGTCAGCGGAGGCAAGAATACGGGCTTCCGCGGTTTTGACGGACTCCAACACCGGTGTCTGGCCGCGCTCATCCTTGTAGACGCCCACGCCGAGATTCACTTTGAGTGGATTGTCGTCGCGCTGAAATGCCGCCGTGAGCCCGAGAATGGCGTCGGGCGGCGCCGCGGTGAGGGATTCGAACATAAGTAGGCTGTCCGTGGTTTTAGTTGGGGAAATACTGCTCGACCCAGGCCTTGATGGTGTCCTTCTCCGGCTTCACGATCCCCATCTCACGCACGCAATTCTCTGGTGAGTCGGAGGCGTGAGCGGCGTTGATCATGATGTCTTGACCGTATTCCTTGCGGACGGAGCCCGGACCAGCCTTGCTGGGATCGGTTGGGCCAAGAATCTTGCGGATGCGCTCAACCGCATTCGGTCCTTTATAGATGAGAATGAAGCAGCGGGAAGTTCCGGGGTTGGGTTTGTCCTCCGGCTTCACATCGTTGGGCCGCAATCCGGTCATGAACTCGATGATTTGGTAGAACTGCTCATCGCCAAAATGCGGGCCAACCAGTTCGCCGAGTTGCGTCTTCACTTCATCAGACAAGGTGAAGCCGAACTCTTCCATCAACGCTTCCGCAGCTCGATCAGCCACGGGCTTTTTCAGCTTCTCGCGCAATACGCCCTGCACCGGACCGTAAAACTCCTCGCCCTCGGCCACGCTCATGCGATGCACCTTGGCGCCGATGATGCGCAAACCGGAACCGGAGAACAGATCGATGATGTTGCCCGGACGCGAGCTGGGGAAACGGAAGTTGTCCGGCTTGATGATGACCAGGGTGCGCTGAACGTCCTCGCCCTCGACCACGTCATCGGCATCGTCCACCAACCCGCCGTCGGTGTCGGTGAATTTCGCCCAAAGCTGCAATACTTTAGCGGTGGCTTCGGGCGTGCGGGAAATCGTCACGGCGGGCTCGACGTACTTGATCTTGTGATCTTCGTCGTAAATCACATCGCCAAAGGTGTCGCGGACCGTTTGCCCGGAGGTGGTCAATTTGCGGAGGGAACCAACGGCATCCGCTACTTTCTGGATGGCATCATCACCTTCAAACAACAACATCATGACGCGGCGACGCTTACCGCTTACCGGGTCGGGGCCGTAGTTGTGCAGCACGTGATCGGCAATCAGATCCACTTCCTCGCTGGGCTGGTTGGCCGGATCCTTCATGATGGCCACGTATTGCTCCACCAGATCCTGGCTGGGGCCGAACATGCGGGCCGCCACCAGTTCCAAGCCGGTTCGGCTGGTTATACGACTGATAACACCGCCGGTGCGGGACTTCGAGATGGTGTAAGGATTGACTAATACGTATGCTAACTGTTTTGACATGATATCTCCGGATTAAAGTTAAGCGGAGAAGGTAGTAGGAGGTTTTCTTGGAATCAAGTCAGATACGACAAAATAGACGAAAACGTCAGGCCGGCGTTGCCGTCGCAATCATCAGCGAAGTCGCGGGTGCTGTAGAGGAAGGGCTTCCCGCGGACGCTGCTCTGGCCCGCATTTTCCGTCGTGAACGTGGTTATGGAGGCCGGGATCGACGTTACTATTCACAAGCGGTTTTTAGCTATTTTCGCTGGCGTGGCTGGGTGCAAAAATTGGCGCCGGGGCAGCTCGAACAACAGATCGCATGGGCGCTGGCCATCGATCCGTTAACCACGGAGGGCGATAATCTCTTTGAAACGTGGGATGCAGACATCGATAGCGCGACCGCCCGTCCATTGGGCGCATTTAATGAAACAACCATGGCCGCCCTGGAATTAACGCCCGACGATTTGATGCCGGACTGGTTACCGGGGGTCATGCCGGATGCGACTTCGCGGTTAGACTTCATAAAATCCTGCGCCATACGACCTCCTACCTGGCTAGCGGTACCGGAAAAAAGCCTGGAGCATTTTGGTTCGTTTCTGACTGGTCAGGGTCTGCACTTCGATATCGATCAACGGGTGCTTGGCGCGGTGGCCATACATGACCGGTTTCATCTGGAGTCGCTTGAAAAGCATTGGGGGCAAGCTATTCAAGTGCAGGACATTGCCTCGCAGGCGGTGGTGCGCATTTGCGACGCCCGGCCCGGCGAGACCTGGCTGGATGTGTGCGCGGGAAGCGGCGGCAAATCGCTCGGACTTGCGCGAGCGGTCGGATCAACCGGAAGCGTGACCGCCCTGGATATCCGGCCATCGGTCATCGGCAATCTTGAAAAAAGAGCCGCCGCTCACGGCTTTGCCAACATCCGGGCAAACGTCATGGACGCGACAAGCTATCATACCGCAACGGTTTATGATGGCGTGCTCGTCGATGCCCCCTGCTCCGGCCTTGGCACCTGGCCCCGCAATCCAGACGCCCGATGGCGAACGAAATTGGACGACGTCATCGAAGCTGCTCAAAAACAAATCACATTACTGGATGAGGCAGCCAAGCGCGTAAAGCCGGGCGGCAAACTCGTTTATTCCATCTGCACACTTACCGGAATGGAGGGATTAAACATCATGCAAGACTTTATTGCTCGCCACCGGGACATCGACTTCAAATCCTTCCCCCACCCTTATTCCGGTGTCAGCGTTCCGGAATACGCTGCGCTCGGACCGGATGAGGGGCCGGGTGATGGTATGTTCATCGCCTGCATGAACAGAAGTGCATCCGCCGGATAAGGAAGCTTGCGTCCAAACGGATATTTTGTATTTTACAGACTCTTTCCCACGGGGCGTGGCTCAGCCTGGTAGAGCGCTACGTTCGGGACGTAGAAGTCGCTGGTTCAAATCCAGTCGCCCCGACCATGTTTCACCCGAGCCCTGCCACTAGTAAGACACGCCATGCGTGGCCTCGGATAAACAGGGCTCAAAGCTTAACATGGCAAGCCATCCTACTCCGCTGCAATGTGTGCTTTTAGCAGATCCATCACATCCTGATCATGCGAGCCGACGGATACGGAGCCGATAATGTCGGTAATCTTTCCGTCCGGGTCGATGATGTAGGTCTTGCGGCTGGCGAAACCGATCATGCCGAGGGCATCGAAGGCTTTGGCTAGTTCCTTGTTTTCGTCGGCGAGCAGATCGTAGGGCAAATTGTGCTTGGCCTTGAATTCCTGCTGGGTCTTGAGCGAGTCGACGCTGGCGCCGAAGATTTTAACGCCCATCGCCATGATATCCTCGTTGGCGTCGCGCATCGCACAAGCCTGGCTGGTGCAACCCGGGGTGAAGGCCTTGGGATAGAAAAACAGGACCTTCCAGCTTCCAGGCATCTCCTTCAAATTGACCACTTCACCACTGGTCGACTGCACCGCCACATCCGGAACCATATCGCCCACCTGCAGCGCATGCGCTGACGTTCCACCGGTCAACCACGCCAAGATTCCCGCCATGATCATACTCCTTTTCATCACGCACTCCTTGTTTTCAGGCTACACAAACCGTCTTTTTACTTACTTTTTGCAACGAAATGCATTCAACCGGACAAACATCACGACAAGCCCCGCAACGAATGCATTGTGATTGATCAATATACAGCAAGTTGTAATCCGCGCTACCAGTCGACCGCTCGTAACCCGTGATGCGACCTTGTTCATCATGCTTAAGCGCTTTGACTTTCACGATGCAATTCTCGACCGGTTTCACCTTAAGACAACGATCGCAGTAGATACACAAGTCGTTATCGATCTCGAATTTGTAATGACAAAGGTAGCAACGACTTGCCTCGGTTCGTGCCCCGACTTCATCCAAACCCGTCTCTACTTCGTCAATTAAACCTCGTGCCTCTGCCTTCAGAGCGGGCATATTTTGTCTCGGCAGTTCGTCCATTTCCCGCGTGCGGCCGGTCTTATCCGCATCCTCCACCCAACCCGCATCGCGTAGTCTTGCCTCACCGGTCAGGAATAAGTCGACTTCTCTCGCGCATTTCTTGGCGCTACCCACGGCATCAATCAGGGAACCCGCACCGTTCAAAAAATCCCCGGCGAGGAAAAGCTTCTCCGGCCGCTGACCCTTTTCGTGCAGGGCATAGGTCCAGCTTTCATCGCGCTCCTGCCCGGTCGCCAGCAGCACCATGTCGGCTTCCACCTCAAATTCACTATTAGCCACCAGCACAAAACTGCGGCGTCCGTCTTCGCCTGCCGGTCCCGGCTCCGTCCGTTGCAACCGCACAGCCCGTAACGATCCATCCTCGCCTGCCAGAAAAGCCATTGGCGCCACCTGCGTTTCAAAGTGGATGCCCTCGTGTCGCATCTCTTCTACCTCGCCAGCATGAATGTACATTTCCTGTTCAGTGCGGCGGTAGTATACGTGGACCTCCTCCGCCCCCAACCGCTTCGCCATGCGTGCGCAATCCACCGCCGTGAATCCGCCGCCAATGACCACCACCTTTTTGCCGGTGGCCGGACGCTTACCCGCGTTGGCTTGTTGAAGGTAATGTAGCCCGGTCAGAACCCCTGGCGTTTCCACGCCGTCAATGGACGGGCAATGCGGTTTGGCAGTGCCGGCAGCGATGATTACTGCGTCTGAGACATCGAGAATTTCCGTAAGCGAGCGATCACGCCCGATGGTAACTCCGCATTCCAGTTTCACGCCGCAAAGCAGAACTTGCTCAATCTCCCGTCGCACCACCTCGCGCGGCAAGCGAAACTCGGGAATCCCTTGCACCATCATGCCCCCGGGTTCCGCATACTGCTCCAGCACCGTGACGGCATGACCGAGTAAGGCCAATTCCCGCGCTGCGGCGAGACCCGCTGCTCCCGCGCCGATGATGGTGATATTCTTGCCAGATGCCGGAAACATGGGATCAAGCTTCACCGGCGCCTTGTTCTTCATGAAATCGGCGGTCGAGCGCTTGGAGAAACAAATGGCCACCGGCTCACCCAGCCCCTCCCATCCATGGCGGCAGGCCGGTTCGCAAGGACGCGTGCATACCCGTCCAAGCACCGCCGGAAAAACATTGTCACGCAGATTGATCAGGTAGGCTTCGTCGTAATTTCCCTGCGCGATGGCATCGAGGTAGCCGGGAATATCCGTTCCGGCCGGACAGGCCGCCTGGCAGGGAATGTTTTTGTCCAGCCAGTCAAAATCTTTCGTCTGATGCAACCACCCCAACTGCGCCGACAATGCATCCTGCCGTGCGCGTTCCTCCGAAGGACGCTGACGTTTTCCGGGAACCTTGAACGGTTGATATTTTTGGTAGCAGGAGGCACCAATGTGCTGATTGTCAGAATTGGTCATACGAACAAAAAATAAACCATATCACGGATACTGCCAAACCGCCCTGCATCACCACTCCGCGTCGGCACATTCATTCATGACCCGGTTGAGAATATCCATGATCTCTTGTTTCTCATAAAGACGGCCCTGTCCAATCCCCTCGCATTCCCTGGCCGCCTGCTTCCAGTTTCGTTCCGAGCGTAGAACTTCCGGCCAGAATGGGAACGTGCGGCACTGGGTTGGACGCACCTCGTAGATGCCGCACATTTTACCATTCAGAAAAACGCAATCGCCGTTCTCCCGCTCCTGTATGCTGTGCCCGCCCTCCATGGGGTAGGCATAATCCTGCAAGAATTTGCGCTTGCTGACTCCCAGCTTCGCCGCAATCTCCCCCGCCTCGCGGTCATTCACAAAAATAGTTCCTGACGCCCCCGTGCAGCACTTCCCGCATCCCGTGCATTCAAAGCGAAGTCCCTCATCAAAGAAGTAGGGCCGGTCTTTTATTTCTCTATTCATTATATCTTCCCGCCCTACAATCCAACATCCTCACAAACGTTCTCGCATTCCAACAACTTCCTCGCCCGTCGCCCGCCGCCAGCGTTCGGTCCTCACCCGGAACGCCACGGTGGCAGGCTTCATCATAAAACTGGTGACGTGTTTTCCTTCTTCATTAAAGGCATGCACGCGGCCCTTTTCGCCAACAACGACAAAGGTATCGGCCTTGAGATCGAAATAGAAATGCTCGGGTTTGGCGGCTTTGGCATCTTCTAGCGCTTTGTGGACAGGTCGCTGCTCTTTGCGGCGAGTCTCAGCATGCCGCGTTCTTCTTTCCTCTTGTCGTCCGCCCCGCGACAAGGCTTCGGCGAGTCGGCGCCCCACCCCGGGAATACGCCCGAGCGCACGGTTGGCACGATCCTGCTCGCCCGCCGCACGCGCCTGCCGCACATCTTTCTCAATCCGGTCCAGCTCCCGCTCCGCGATCTGCATGGCTCGAAACAAGATCGCGCTTTTATCGAGCGACAACCACTCGATCAGAAACGCTTCATCCAGCGCATAGCCCACCGGATTGAGCTTGAGGGTCATGCGCCCTTCGCGGTCCCGGCCCTCGACGATCTGCAAACTCAACGCAAGCCGTTCACCATTCAACTCAAAGTATCCCGCCACCACCTGGCCCAGCACCGAATAACTCAAAGAGGCTTTTCCAAAGGTGGCGAGTTGTTTGCCTTTCAGCTCCCGGCCGTATTGAAACAACGCCACCAAACGCGGCGGACGATCGTAAAGTTGATCAACCCGCTCGTCCTTCACGTCGATCAGGGTCTGGGAAAACTCCTGCCATTCCGGACGCCCGGTAGCATCATATCCCTTGAAGACATGCAGCCCATCCGGCGGTCGCCCGTGGTCACAGGAACTGGAGGTACAGCGAAAGCAAAACACATGCCCCAAGGTGAAAACATCCCGCGCCGCCTCGCGGTCGGCGAGCTGCGGCAGGAGCTGCTCGAGCAGCGGCGGAGAAAACTCCAGCGCCCAGTTATCGGCAGGATTGACGCGCAGCGACAACTGCACATCCATCGCCCCGCCGGTTGTCGCTGCCCCGAAATGCCCCAGGTAAAGATCGCGTATTGTGGTACGCAAGACATCCTGCGCCGCGCGCACGCGACGTTCGTCACGACCAGGCGACGGGGCCGCTTCAGGTAATGACGGGGAATCCTGCATAGGTCCTATCTTCGCTTTTTATTCCCGCGTTGCAAGCGCCAGGGCTTGCCGCCGCGGCGCGGTGGCCCGCCTTTGAATGGCTTACGCGGACGCGACTTGAGTTTGTCGTGATGGTCGGGATGAAGACCGATCTGATCCGGACCCGTTTCCTGCTCGGCCATTAGCATCATGGAAAGAAGCCTCGCCGCTAATTCGCGGTCTGGAAAGTCCGTTTGGAATGACTCAACCGCGTCCGCCGCTTCTTTCACGACCTTGGCATTAGCGAGTTTCTCCTTCAAACGAGCCAGACGCGTGAGTCGTAACGCGCGACGGTTTGGAATATTTCCCGCCGCCATGGTCGAGCCAGTGTCACGCTCAATAAAGCCGATCTGCCGGAATTCGCGCGGCGTGACCAGCGTGAGGGCTATGCCCTTGCGGCCGGCGCGTCCTGTCCGCCCGATGCGGTGAATGTAGCTCTTGCTGTCGAAAGGAATATGGTAATTGATCACATGCGTGACATCCGCCACGTCCAATCCGCGCGCCGCTACATCGGTGGCTACCAGTAAATCGAATGCACCACGCCGGAACCCGGTCATCACCTTGTTGCGGGCCGGCTGCTCCATGTCACCATGCAAAGCTTGCGTCAAATAGCCGCGGGCGCCGAGGAACATACACAAGGAATCAACTTCAAGACGCGTACGGCAGAAAATAATCGCCTTCTCCGGATCAAGCTCGGCGATCAAGCGCGACACCGCTTCCTGGCGCTCCTCCTCTTCCATGACATAATAACGCTGCTCGATATCCTGATTCGTGGCCCGGCTACCTTCGTTGGTTTTGACATGCGCGGGGTCGCGCATAATCGAGGACGCAAGCTTCCGGATGGGCTCCGGCATGGTGGCGGAGAAGAGCAGGGTTTGGCGGTCTTCGGGCAGATAAGAAAAGATGGCCTGTACCTCGTCGAGAAAGCCCATGTCGAGCATCTCGTCGGCTTCGTCCAGCACAACCATGGAAGGCTGGAACGATTTCACTTTCCCGCTCTTCAACAAATCCAGCATGCGGCCCGGTGTGGCCACCACGACCTGGCATCCGCCGTTAGCCAGCTTGAGTTGGCGGGCATAGGATTCCCCACCCGTGATGGCGACCGTACGCACATCGGCGTGATGACCGAGACGGTAAATTTCATCGCTGACCTGCGCTGCGAGCTCCCGTGTGGGCGTCACCACTAACAGCTCCACTCCGCAACCGCCCTTCATACGCTGAAGCGCGGGCAGACAAAACGCGGCTGTTTTGCCGGTGCCGGTATGGGCCTGCCCGATAAGATCACGCCCGGAGAGAATGATGGGAATGACTTCCGCCTGAATCGGACTAGGCTGGCGAAATCCCGCCTCGCGGATGGCGCGAACAATCGGTTCGGAGAAGGAAAACTGGTCAAAGGTGAATGGAATTTCTGTGGTCATACGGTCCCGGGGTGTTGATGCGGTCAATAAGGGCGCGATGATATGCCACATTCAGCCAGCTTTGGCGATGCTAGAATGCACCACCGGCTTTGACCAATCGAAATAATCACTTTGGCCAACCAAACAGAATGGTTTGGATGGCCATAGTTTCACGCTGTAAAAGGGTTAGCCACCCACTCGTCTACCAGGGCGATATCGCGAGCCGAGAAAGGGACGACATGCTGGTCGACGGCATAGGGGCTGGCAAGTTTATGGTGTTTGGCGGTTTTCCGGTTCAACAACTGAAGGACACCCATAATTTCACCTTTTTCATCGCGCAACGGAACGGTCAGCGCCGATTTGGTGCGGTAACCATGGCCTTTGTCGAACCGATTGTTAAAGCCATACGCGACGCCCGAAGGCAATTGATATACATCGTCGATAGCCAGCACCTCCCCGCTCAGCGCCACGTGTCCGGCCATTGAATCACGGTTCAAGGGAATGGCAATTTCATCGTAATTCACGTTCACCGAATCATTTTGGCAATGTTTGAAGCGCAATAGCCGGGTTCCTCTCTTTTCTTCCACGAGGTAAATACTGCCCGCGTCAGCCAGGGTGATGGTACGACAATGCAATAAGAGCTTCTCGAGTGCTGACAGCAGGTTGCGCTCCCGCATCATGGATCGTCCGACATCGTCTAGATCATCCCGATTATTCGTAGAAGGAATGTGCCAGGACCGGGACAGTTCAACCCCGGTGAATCCATTCGCAATGTGACCGGCCACGGTGAGCGAGGTGGTGTCCTTTTCGGAACGGCAGGTGACCGGTCGAGGCCAATCCACATCCAGTTCCGGATCAACGCCATTCACATTCATCTCCCGGTCCGGAGCGTATTCGCCCGTAACGAAATACATAATATCCGTGTCCGGCTCCATGGTTTGAAAGGCGTGACCAAATCCTTCGGGAATCACCAGCATACGACGCGATTCAGCATCCAGCACCTCACCATAACATTTTCCGAACGTCGGCGAACCTTTGCGCAGGTCGAGTGCCACGTCGTAGATCTTTCCCCGCAGGCACTGCACGATCTTCGTTTCCTCGTGCGGGCCGAGCTGCAAATGAAAGCCGCGTAAGGTTCCTTCGTCGCGATTGGTCGAATGGTTGACACGAATAATCTGGCGATCGCCCATGATAGCGGACATGTCATCACGAACAAACATGGGCGTGAACACGCCGCGCGGATCGGCGAAAAGATCGGGTTCGAGGACGGTGACGCCCTCGATCGGAGTTGATCGTATCTTCATGGCTTTTTCCTTCCCTGGTTTCCGATACTAGACCGGTAGCCAGGCTTGTGAAGAAAAAAAGCCCGAAAATCCTATGCTTTAGCCTTCGCCTTGGCGGCCGCCGACTCCGGAGCCTTATCACGATGCCATAACAGCATGACCGGCGTGGCCACGAAGATCGAGGAGAGCGTTCCGATGATGATACCGATGAACATGGTCAGGGCAAAATCGTTGATCGCGCCACCGCCAAATACCAGCAGCATGGTTACGGTCAGCAAGGTGGTCAACGAGGTGAGCAAGGTACGGCTCAAGGTCTGGTTCAAACTCATGTTCACGATGTCGAAGTAGCTCTTGCCCCGCACCAGCTTCAAATCCTCGCGGATGCGGTCGAACACCACGATGGTATCGTTGACCGAGTAACCGACGATGGTCAGCAGCGCGGCGATAATGGTCAGGCTGAACTGCTTGCCCATCAGGCAGTAAATCCCGACGGTCAGGAGCACGTCGTGAATCGTGGCCACAATCGCACCAATGGCAAAGGCGAATTCGAAGCGGATGGTGATGTAGATGATGATCCCCAGGATCGCGGTAATCATGGCAATCAATCCGCTACGCTTAAGTTCATTGCCCACTTGCGGCCCTACGCTTTCGGTCTGCGCCAACTCGAAGCCGGCACCGGCGAAGCTTTCCAGCATTAAATCGCGGGCGGCGTCGCCCTGCTCGTAGCTAACCTTAACCTCGAGCAATTCGCGGAACTCACCGGCCTCGGTAACCGCGATGTCGCGCTGATACTGGATGAGCGGACTGAGGATGCCGTTTTGTTCCAACGTATTGCGCACGGTTTCGACTGGCTGCGACTCGTCAAAACGAAACACCAGTACAGTGCCACCCGTGAAGTCGACGCCGAAGTTCTCGTCGCCCTTCTGCACAAACACGGTCATGGTGCCAGCAATCGCCAGCACCGCGATAACGGCGTAAATTTTCCGGAAGCCGAGGAAGTTGATTTCGGTGGGCTTAACGATGGTCGAAAACTTCATTACCTGCAGCGAGAACTTCTCCACCAGCAGGCGCAGGAACATGCGCAGGTAAACCAGCGAGATCAACATGCTGATCAAAATGCCCGCGCAGAGCGTCACCGCAAAACCGCGGATCGGGCCGGAACCCTGCCAGAAGAGGATAACCGCCGTGATCACGGTGGTGACGTTCGCGTCGAGAATGGCGCTGAAGGCCCGCTCGTAGCCGGCCTCAATGGCGGCGCCAAGCGATTTCCCCGCGCGCAGTTCCTCGCGCATGCGCTCAAAAATCAGCACGGTGGCATCGACCGCCATGCCGATGGTCAGGATGATACCGGCGATACCCGGCAGGGTGATTACGGGCAGGCCAATCGCGCCCGAAGTTCCCGCGCTGTCGCCGCCACTGAAGAAGGTTCCGAGAAAGCCGGCCGAAACCCACATGCCCACCGGCAGCAGGAACACCATGAGGAATAGAGCGATATTCGCGACGATGCCAGCCATGCGGTAGTAGACCAGCATGAAGAGCACGACCAAACCGGCACCATAGATAGCCGCCTGAACGCCACTTTCGATCGAATCCCGACCAAGTGAGGGACTGACCTGACGTTCCTCAACGATTTGCACCGGCACGGGGAGCGAGCCTGCACGCAAGACATTCACCAATCGCGTGGCCTCGGCGACGGAAAACATGCCGCTTATTTCGGCGCGCCCGTCAAGAATCGCCGTGCGAATCACCGGTGCTGAATAGAGGGTGCCATCGAGCACGATGGCGAGCTGGCGGCCTTCCTCGTTGCCCATGTTTTTTTCGCCGTTCGGGCTGTAATCGGAGGTCACGCGGCCGAACTCGCGGGAACCAGCGGCATTGAACTCCAGGGTGATGCGCGGCTCATTGAACTGACCATACTCGACCTTGGCATCCTTGAGCGCATCGCCGGAAAGCTGCCGGCGCGTCTCTACATAAAATGAACGGTAAACGGTGCCAATGCCTTCGCGGTCATCGCGCATCAGCATAAAGTCGCAACGGGGCTTGGGCGCGAAACGTTGGAGATCGGACCAGAATTTGCGGTCCATGTCGGCATCGGCCACCTTCTCGTAATCGCGCACGTAAACCGGGTCATTCCCGGGTAGCAGTTTGAAACCGCGCGGGGCCCGGGCATCGGTAAAGAGTTCTTGCGCCCACTGCTGGCTGTTCTCATGCACCAGGCGGAACTCGAGAAACGCCACGCTCATGATCGAATCGCGAGCTTCCTTCTGCTTGACCTCGTCGACGCCGGGGAGCTGTACGATGATACGGTTGTCGCCCTTCGGATAAATAGAAGGCTCGGCGATACCGATGGTGTCGACGCGGTTGCGGATGACTTCGACCGCCTTGTCTTGCGACTCCAGCACAATCTGGCGCACGTCGGCGGCGAGTTGTTCCTCGCTGAGTTCGCGGTTCTGATCGCTGTACTCCCGCAACAGTTGCTCCTCGTCGACTTCGACGATAAAACTGATGCCGCCTTGAAGATCCAGGCCGAGTTTTACCTTCTGTTTCACCGGAGTAACCAGCATCAGCGAGCCGAGGGCCAGCAGGCCGAGCAGGATCCATTTCCATTTTGCGTTCTTGTCCATAGCGCAGTTCCGTTCGAAGTCGGGGTTGAGTTACTTGGTTGAAGAAAGTTCGGGGTCGAGGTCGGCGGGGAGCGATTCCTTGTCCAGCACCTGGGTCACCGCGCCACGCAGGACTTCCACCTTGGTCTTCTCGGCGATCTTGATGGTGAAGGTCTTCTCCTTGGCATTACTTACGATGCCGATCATGCCCCCACTAAACAGGACGCGGTCACCCGACTTGATATTCTTGAGCAGATCCTGCCGCTCTTTGTCGCGACGGCGCTGCGGGCGGATGATCATAACATAGAAGATGGCGATCATAATGGCGATCCAGCCGAAGAAGAAGGTGCCGGAAGGCTGTTCACCACCGCCACCAGGCGGAGGGGCCATAGCCAACATGGCAAAGAAGCTATCGTTGATCATCGTATCTACCTTTCCAATCAAAATGCTTTATTCTGTTCTTTCATTTCACGGCAATACGCCCGGATATCCTCAAAGGTTCCCGCGCGAATCGCCGCCCTGATTTCCGCCAAAAATTCATGGTACCGGTACAGGTTGTGAATGGTCAGCAACCTGATGCCCAGCACCTCATTTACATTGAGCAAGTGACGGACATACGAACGCGAGAAGTGACGGCAGGCGTAACACCCGCATCCCTCCTCGATCGGTGCCTGTGAGGTCTTGCCGGTCGCATTCCGCATCGACAAACGTCCTGCCCGCGTAACCGCGGTGCCGTTGCGCGCCACCCGGGTGGGCATTACGCAATCGAACATGTCGATTCCTCGTGCGATCGACTCGACCATTTGCTCGAAGCCGCCGACTCCCATAAGGTACCTCGGCTTGTTCTCGGGCAAATGAGCGACGCCTGCATCCACCCCCGGCAGAATCAATTGATCCGGCTCGCCCACGCTGACGCCTCCCACGGCATAACCGTCGAAGTCCATCGCCACCAGCGCTTTGGCGCATTCGGCACGCAGGTCTTCATGCAGGCCACCCTGCACAATCCCGAACACCAATTGCCCTTCCGCTCGTGGCTGTTCCTTGCACAAAGCCGCCCACGATAGGGTTCGCTCCACCGCTTGACAAGCGTAATCCCGCTCGCAGGGATAAGGGGGACACTCGTCAAAAACCATGGCAATATCCGACCCCAGCGTGCGTTGGATCGCCATGGATTCACGTGGACCAAGAAAATGGCGTGAGCCATCGTTATGGGAGCGAAACTCCACCCCGTCCTTGCCGATCTTGCGCAGGCGGGCCAGGCTGAACACCTGGAATCCGCCGCTATCCGTTAAGATGGCATGATTCCAGCCCATGAACTTGTGCAACCCGCCCGCCGCCTCGATGACCTCCATGCCTGGCCGGTCGTTCAGGTGGTAGGTGTTGCCGAGGATGATTTGAAAGCCGAGTTCCTCGATCTCGTGCGGTGACATCGCCTTGACCGTGCCCTGGGTTCCAACCGGCATGAACACCGGGGTTTCGACTAGCCCGTGCGCGGTCTGCAGACATCCTGTGCGCGCGGCCGAGCGGGGATCGCGGCCGTTTATGATAAAATCACCCACACCCAGGCGAAAATCCGTTTCATCCCCCTTTAACATGCCATCCGGGGCTAGCGCTACTTTATCAGTCATCGCGCGAAAATATAGCAGGTGTGATGCACAGTCAATCAGCCGGGACTCGTGAAACCGACATGATCCAGAACCGGTATGGAAGCGATCAACTGCTTCGTGTAAGGGCTCTCAGGGTTTCCCAGCACACCTGCAGCGTCCCCCTGCTCCACGATGATACCTTCGTTCATCACGAAAATATCATCACAAATCTGACGGACCACGGCGAGGTCATGCGCGATCAGAATTAGCGTCACGCCGGTTTCTTGTACGAGGCGTTTGAGCAGGTTGAGAATGTGCGCTTGAACCGACACATCCAGCGCAGAAACCGGCTCGTCGGCAATGATGATCTCCGGCTGCAGGGAAATCGCACGCGCGATGCCAACGCGCTGCCGCTGCCCGCCGCTTAGCTCGTGCGGGTAGCGCTCCGCCATCGCCGCATCCAGCCCGACCTTCTTTAGCAGGGATGCGGGACTTTCCTTATTGATGCGGTGCACCCGCAACACCTCGCCGAGGGTGGCGCCGATAGTCATGCGGGGATTCAGGCTGTTGAACGGGTCCTGAAACACCATCTGCACCTTCCGCCGGAAGTCCAATCGCTCGCGCCGGTCGAAACCTTCTATGTCCCTGCCGCGATAGCGCACGCATCCGCCGCTCAAGCGCTCCAATCCCAGCAACACCCGCGCCAACGAAGACTTCCCGCTCCCGCTCTCCCCCACCACACCCAGCGTCCGGCCTGGTTGGACCTGCACCGAAACATGGTCCAACGCGGCCCGCGTCAGTCCTTTGTAATGAAGGGAAACAGCTTCAGCGGTGAGTAAAGGTTCGATGAACGACATACAGAATATTCCTTACACTAGCGCATAAACATCGTCAGTTTATCCTACTCCTGCATCAGGCGGGTTACCAGGTCAGCAAACGTCTCGTAGACGAGTTCGCGTCGCTGGGCGAATTCACATCGAACTGCCGGAGCGCCGCGAACCTTGGTATGGCGAAAAATAACCCGGTAGCGGCCTACTCTCAACCGGTAGAAACCATCCAGGGGATGTTCCAGCTCAAGTATGTCGCCCCGGCCCTCACCCAGTTCTTGAAGTCCCGACCTCAGCAGGTGTCGAGAATGCGGGGCCAGGCTGCGCAGAAATCCTGCGACTTGTGGTGAGACGTCAATCCTCACGGATGCGATCGAGTGAAGTGTAACGGGTTTTCCTGGCACGCGCTTTATCAATAGCCTTCATGGCCTGCGGATCAGCCAGCAGCTCCATGGTTTCCACGATGGCATCCATGCGATTCTTGGATAATAGATACCCTACCGTCTCACTGTGACGGGTGATGGGGACAAACGTCGCCCGGGGATCGCGTAAAATCGACGGGAGCTTCGCTTGAGCCTCGGATATAGAATACGTAGATTTCATAACTATTCTATATAGATATTAAACATACGCGAAAAGGTCAATTGGCTGAACCATATAATGCACCGTCACACTTCCCCCGCATAAAAGCAGCGCGCCAGATGTCCCTTCTCCCCTTCGACCAAAGCCGGTTTTTAGCCGCGACAGCGATCGCGGGCGATAGGACAACGGGGATGAAAACGGCAACCGGAGGGCCAGGCATTTGCGGGAGGAATCTGGCCGGGAATGCCGTTGAGCTCGCCCGGCTCGCCCGCCATCCGCGGTACCGCATTGAGCAAAGCTTTCGTGTAGGGATGAAGTGGCTTCTTGATCACGTCCTCCGCGCGTCCCGCTTCGACCAACTCGCCAGCATACATCACCGCGATGCGGTCGGCCATGTTCGCGGCAATCGCGAGGTTGTGGGTGATGAGCAACACGGCCATACCGTGCTCGCGCTGCAATTTCTTGAGCAGTTCCAGAATCTGCATCTGCACCGTGACATCCAACGCGGTGGTAGGCTCATCGGCAATCAACAAATCCGGCTCGCAAGCCAGAGCCATCGCAATCATCACCCGCTGTTGTTGTCCGCCACTCAACTGATGCGGATAAGCTTCCGCCACCCGCTCCGGCTCGCGAATCCCGACGTCGAGCAAGAGAGACAGGATGCGCTGCTTCTCCCGGCCCTTGGCCCGTCCATGCTGACGCAATGCTTCGCCAATCTGGTAGCCCGCTTTAAATACCGGATTTAATGCCGAGGCTGGCTCCTGGAAAACATAGGCAATTCGTGCTCCTCGAAAGTCGCGCAACTTTTCCTCCGGTGTCGCGAGCAAATCCTTACCCTTAAAAAGAATTTTGCCCTCCCGACCCGTCACCGGCGGCGAGCCAAGTAGACGGGTAATGGTGAGCGCAGTGACAGTTTTTCCCGATCCGCTCTCGCCCACAACCGCCACGACTTCACCCGGGGCAATCGACAAATCAAGCCCGCTCACCGCTTCGACCGCGCTATCGCCCGAACCGAAACGAACCGATAACTGCTCAATTTTTAGCAAGGGTTCAGGCATGATAAGCGCTCCCATCCGAGCGCGTAATACGGTCGCCCGGACGCGGCTGGACCTTCCAGCGTTGATGCATCCAGATCCAGCTCTCCGGCTGCTCACGAATCATCTGCTCCAGCGCGGTCGCGTATCGCTGGGTGTAATCCTGCAGCGTGGTCACCTCGCGATCCGGTGGCGGTGGAATCGTCTCCATATGTTTTACACGCAATTTATCACCTTCGCGTTTCAACCACACCGGCAACACCGGCACCCCACTATGCGCCGACATCATAGCCAACCCGGGACTGGTATTGGCTGGCCGGCCGAAGAATGAAACAAACACGCCCTGATCGCGAGGCCGCGACTGATCGAGAATGAAGCCCACGCAACCGCCCTGCTTCAGGTTACGCAATACCGCGCGGTACGAGTCATGGTGCGGAAATTCCTGCAATCCGTACGAAGCTCGCACCTCGCGGATGTACGCACCGAAACGCTCCGGTTTGAGGGGTTTGGCAATAATCGACAGAGGAAAAAGCCGTGCCGCCCAAGCCGCGAGGTACTCGTAGTTATTGATGTGACCCACCAGCACCAACAAAGCGCCGTGTTCCTCTTTCAAATGCTTGTAGTATTCAACATCTGCGTCGTCGAAAGCGATCTCATCGACCGGGTCTCGTCGAGGCCGACCAAGCTTTCTGAAGAACTCGGCCAGGAACAAACCCTGATTGGCGAAAACCTCTCGTGTCGTCCGATGCACGCGCTCCGTAGACCAATCCGGAAACGAGGCCGCCAGCGCATCCCGGGCCAACTTCACCTTCGAGCGTAAAAACAGATGCCCCAGCCTACCCAATCCGCGACCCAAACCACGTGCGACCCTCGCCGGCACCGCTGCAAAAAACCAGGCAAGCAATTTCAGCAACAGAATCATGTCACGACTAGACCATGTTTGTAGGGCGGAAATGGTTGAGTCTTCGCAACCTTCCCGCCGGAATCGATCGACGCGTAAATTCGCTCGACGTTGGGAATCCGGCTATAAGGTCTAAAGACCGTTCCAGCCCTACCATTCCGCTCGCGATGCATTAACCCTTCGCTAAAACCAATGCCTCGCGCGCGCCAACCACGCACGATGATCCTTTAATCCGGCGCAGCGATTTAGTGCCCGCCTTCTCACCATTCACAAGAACCATCCATCCGCTCTCCGGCAAGTCGACGGTTTGCTCCTGATCCCCGGCGTTAAAAATAACCACTAACCACTCAGATGGATCCCCCACCCCGGTACCGTGAATACAGTAACCGACCATGCGTTTCGCCGGCATGGGCAGGAAAGCGAGGTTGCGACGAATATCCGCCGAGTTCTTCATGCGGAGGGCAGGATGCGCCTTACGCAAGGCAATCAGTCCCTTGTAGTAGTTTACGATATCCGCATGCTTGATTTTGCGCCGCCAATCGATGGCGTTATAGCGATCCGGGCGGTTGTAGCTGTTCTCCAGTCCCTCCTTCGACCGAAGCATCTCCTCCCCCGCATGCATAAAGACAATCCCTTGACTGGTCAGGGTGATGGCTGCCGCGAGCTTGTTAAGCTTGATGCGCCCGGCGCTCTTCATGGCAGGCGTGGTAATCGCAATCTTGTCCCAAAGCGTGTGATTATCGTGGCAGGAATTGTAGCTGACGGTGTGTTGTGGCTCCTTGGCCCAGGGCCCGCCCCACAAATCGCCTTTCGGGTACTTGATCTGCGGATGCTTCACGGACGCGGTGATGCCGGTCTTCAGCATTTCCTCCTTATCCGGTGTTCCCTGCACAAATCCGCCTTCGTGGTGATTGGCGACATGACCCTTGATGGCATCGCGGATGGTGTCATTAAAGGCGGCGATGCGGTTTAGCACGCCGACGTTGGTCTTCATCGCCCGCTGGTTCCACGGCAACGGACTGTCGCCACCGGTCCATCCTTCGCCGTAAAGCAAAATGGAGCGGTCGATCTTGTCCATCGCCTTGCGGATTTGCTTCATGGTCTCGAGGTCATGCAAGCCCATCAAATCAAAGCGAAAACCGTCGACATGGTATTCCTTCACCCAGTGCGTCAGCGAATCAATCATCATCTTGCGCACCATGGAACGGTCGGACGCGACTTCATTGCCGCAGGCCGATCCGTTCGAGAATCCGCCTTCCTTGTCCTGCCGGTGATAATAACCGGGAACCAGCTTGTGGAAATGCGAGTCGGCGGAGATGTAAGTGTGGTTGTAAACTACATCGAGGATGACCCGGATACCCACCTTGTGAAGCTTCTGCACCATTTCCTTGAACTCGCGCACCCGCACGCGACCGTCGGTGGCATCCGTGGCGTACCAGCCCTCGGGCACGTTGTAGTTGATCGGGTCATAACCCCAGTTGTACTGTTTGGCGGTCTTCGGCTTGGTTTCATCAATACTGCCGAAATCGGCGACGGGAAGGAGGTGCACATGGGTCACGCCCAATTCGAGCAGATGATCCACGCCGGTCTTGATGCCCTCCGGACCACGGGTTCCACGCGCGGCAAGACCTACGTAAGTCCCCGGCAGCTTGCTTCCGCAGGATTTATGAATCGTAAAGTCGCGCACATGCACTTCATAAATCACCGCATCCACCGGGTCAGCGAAAGCGGGACGCGCATCGCTCTCCCATC
>JBMTVS010000018.1:0-19868 GCA_049451655.1 Kiritimatiellia bacterium
CGTGGGTAGCAGCGCGGGCCGGCAAAAACAATCCGAACTCAAAAAGCTTGAGGAGAAAGCCAGGCAATCCGGCGCCGGTGCCTGGGGCCGCTAACCAACGACTGATCTTCCGCTGCATACCCGAGTCGAATGGAATTCACCGTCCTTTAAGTGTGTTTACGACCAGACCATCAGCGTTCCATAAATTTCAGCAAGGCCTCCCTTGCCCTATTAAATTCTTGTGAGATATTCGCAAATAACATTTACACTCTTTGTTCTCGAGGCGTAGGATGCATCAGAAGACAGGGCGATCTATGAACACGAACGAGAAACCTCACCTGTACCTCCACAGAAGCGACAACTTGCCCGAATCCGGATTGCGAACGGATTATGATCCGACCTTCATAGCGGATGACGTCTACCGGGAGGAACTACCGGACCTGCAAAACTCTTCCGATGCCGTGCAGGGCTCAAATGTAGCCATTCAGAAAGTAGGCATCTCCGGCTTCCGGCTGCCCATGAATTACGCAACCAGCGCCGGCAATATGCTCAACCTCGAAACTTGCGTCACCGGCTCGGTTTCGCTCAAAGCCGGCATTAAGGGCATCAACATGTCGCGCATCATGCGCACCTTTTACACCTTCAAGGACGAACCCGTCACCCTGGCCCTGCTCGGCGATATCGTAAAGGCCTACCGCAGCGACATTGGCGGAATGTATGCGGAAATCAACCTCCGCTTTTCTTACCCCATTCTCCAGACCAGTCTGCGCAGCGGGCTCGAGGGTTATCAATACTACCGCGTTAATTATCAGGCGCGCATCAATCCCGCCGGGCGGGTGCAAACCATCATCGCTTTCGATTTTGTCTACTCCTCCGCTTGCCCCTGCTCGGCAGAATTGGCCGAACACGCCCGCGACACCCGCGGGGTTTATGCGATTCCACACTCCCAGCGAAGCAAGGCCCGTGTTTTCGTGGAAGTGCACGAAGGCGAAATCCTTCCCATCGAGGACCTGCAACTGCACTGCCTGAACGCACTCAAAACCGAGACCCAGGTCATGGTCAAGCGCGAGGATGAGCAAGCTTTCGCGGAACTGAACGGAGCCTCCATCAAATTTGTGGAGGACGCCGCCCGTCTCTTGCATGAACAACTTAGTCGCGACCCTCGCATTCGCGATTTCGAAATCGCCTGCGCCCATCTCGAGTCACTGCATTCCCACAACGCCGTTTCCGTGATCGCCAAGGGCGTACCCGGCGGTTTCAGGGCCGACTTTAACGATTTCGATCAGCTAATTTGCTAATCAACCGGCCGGCCAGCCGCAACAAGCGCGAGTCGTCGCGCCTCCTCAAGACTCAACTCATCCAGACGGTTCACGACCAGGTCCGCGGTACCCAGCTCATGCGCCGGATGCGTGGTTGTGACCGCAACAACCGCCATTCCGGCTCGTTTACCCGCCTCGATCCCCACCAGCGCGTCCTCGAACACCAGCGCCGGCCGCCCACCAAGTTGGCCGGCCGCATGCAGGAAAATATCCGGCGCCGGCTTGCCATGCTGGACCTGATCACCCGTGGTGATGGCATCAAAATAAACATCCAACCCCATACGGCCGAGTATGAAATCGATGTTCACGCGAGGCGTGGACGAAGCAATGGAGCAAGGAACGCCGGCCGCCTGAAGCGCTTGCAGAATTTCACGCACCCCGGGCAGCGGTCCCAATCCCGCCGCCAGAGCCAACTCGCGATAAACCGCTTCTTTGCGCTGCGCGTAAAACTGGATTTTTTCCGGGTCATCCGTCCAGCCCAGCACCTCGGGAATCACCCGCTCATTCTTCATGCCGAAGCCGCGAATAAAATGACCTTCCGGCAAGGTCAAACCATATTCCGCAGCCATCACTTCCCAGCTCTGCTCGTGCAATTTCGACGAGTCCACTACCACGCCGTCCCAGTCGAAAAGCACACACCAATCAGCATCCTTCGTCATCATGTTCCTTTTATTTCCATTGTGAATAAGTGCGTCATGCTCTAAAGTTCCGGAAATAAAGCAAGGGGAAAGAGTTATGAAGAACGGTATCACCGAAGGATTTGTCCGCAGCATCCCCAAGACCGAGTTGCACGTCCACCTGGACGGCTCGTTGCGCATCCCCACCCTCATTGAACTTGCCCGTCGCGGCAAGGTGAAGTTGCCCTCCATGACCGAGAGCGGTCTTCGAGAAAAGGTGTTCAAGGATAAGTACAAAGACCTTCCCGACTATCTGACCGGTTTTGCCTACACATGCGCGGTGATGCATACCGCGGAAAATCTCGAGCGCATCGGCTACGAGCTGATCCAGGACCATCTCGCCGAAGGCGTGCGATACATTGAAATCCGTTTTGCGCCCCAACTTCACACTCACGCCCGCCTCTCCATGAAGCAGGTCATTCACGCGGTCTGCAAAGGCATGGATCAGGCCCGCAAGGAGCACAATCGCTCCGAGGCGGTGCGCAAGGGCCTCGATATCCCCTGCCATTACGGGCTCATCCTCTGTGCGCTGCGTTTTTTCAACGAACACATGTCGCCCTACTACAAACAGATTTGCCACGTGATGCCTTATGCCCCGCCGAAGAAGGTTTTCGCCGCAGCATCCCTCGAACTCGCACGCGCCGCGGTTCAACTCGCCCACCATGACGGCTACCCGGTGGTGGGCTTTGACCTCGCCGGTGCCGAAAAAGGTTTTCCGGCCGGCGACCACAAGGAAGCGTTTCAATACGCCCATAGCCATTTCATCCGCAAGACCATCCACGCGGGCGAGGCCTACGGACCCGAATCCATCTTTCAGGCCATCACCGACTGCTATGCCAACCGCATCGGTCACGGCACCTGGCTATTTGCCGACACCATGGTGAAGAGCGTGCCGCCGGATGAGGCCAAGGCCTATGTCTCCTACCTTGCCGAGTACATCGCCAGCCAGCGCGTCACCATCGAAGTTTGCCTCACCAGCAACTTGCAGACCCTGCCCCACATGAAGTCCATTGCCCGGCATCCGCTCCGCAAGATGCTCGACCACGACCTCTCCGTTTCCATCTGTACCGACAACCGGCTCATGTCCAACACCACCGTCACTGACGAAATCATGCTTGCGGTCAAGCACCTGAAAATGAATCCGCGCGAATTACGCAACGTGGTCATCGCCGGTTTTAAGGGAAGTTTCTTCCCCGGCACCTACAAGGAAAAACGCGCTTACGTCCGCCGGGTTATCGACCAATATGATTCCCTGGCCGCCAAAGCAGGACTACACGCGTGACGGCATCCTGCGGCGACACACAACTTGTCGCCATCGAAATCGACTGACTTCCAACGCTTGGATAATCGAGGCAAAAAAATTCCAATGCCTGGAAACACTCACCCGGCGGCTAGTTGTCCCTGGAAGTGTTGTCTCGCTCTTTCAGCCGCTCGAGGACATTTTCGATTTGTCGCTGCAGATGCAGCACTTCGTAATGGGCCTTGATGTTCACTTGATGATCGACATCCGCGCGAATTCGATCGCGCTCACTCTGGCGGTTGGCACTGACCAGCACAAAGATGGACAGAAAAATAGCTTCCAGCGATACCGTCATGGTCAGTAAACCGAACGGGAACGGATCAAACGCCCGATCGCCGAGGTAAAGGTTTCCGCCTATCCAGCCGGTGAACCAGAACAGATGAAAAATCAGGAAAAACTTGCTCGCACTGACCGCGGCAATTTTATCCGCTATGCGCGGCCATAAAGGGCCCTTTTCAACCGTGACCTGAATGGCATCGTTGGCGTTGCGCACCGAGCGTATTTGCTCGATCGCCTTGCGTTGACGGCGACCCAACGTCTCCAGCACATGCAGGGCTGCGGTGGGATGTCGTTTCAGGAAGCCGAGAAATTTGTCCCGCGGCAGAACCAGACACGTGGTCGACTCTTTGCTTCGCGCCGTGGCTACCCGCGGTCCGCCATCCATAAGCGACAGTTCACCAAAATAATCACCCCTGCCCAGCGTCGCTACACTCAACTCGGCACCCGATGAATCCTGCACGGTGAATTCCACGGAACCATCGCTGATGATATAGAAATCCGTCCCACGGTCGCCCATCCAGAAAATGGTGTGGTGGGCAGGATATTCCTTGCGGGTAAAAACATCCTCGAGGACCTGCAAATCCTCGTCGCTCATGCCGGAGAATAGTTCGACCTCACGCCAGCTGTCTTTTTGCATAACGCCCTCGACTGATGAACCCTTGTTTGAAACGGGAAGGATTACTGATGCGAATTATGAACGTCAAGCGGCCAGCTTTTGTCCGTATGGGATGGCTCAAGCACGTTCGAAACTTGTTTATGGGTCGATATTCAGCACAATAGGAACAAATCAAATCTCCAGGAGAACTTTATGAAATATGCAGCCCTGTTCATCATGACCATTTGCCTGTTCGCGACTACGGTCCGCGCGGAGGACAAATTCGAGGAAACCATCGAGCTCTTTAGAAACGCCGGGCAAAGCGGCAACTTCTTCGACAAGGCCGTCGGGTATGCTGTATTTCCGACCATCGGCAAGGGCGGCATCGGGGTCGGAGCAGCCTACGGACCGGGCCGGGTATTCAAGGACGGAACCTACGTCGGCGACTCCAAAATGACGCAAGTCAGTTTTGGCCTGCAATTGGGCGGGCAAGCCTACAGTCAGATCGTCTTTTTCATGGACCAAAGCTCGTTCGATGAGTTTACCAGCGGCAGTTTTGAGTTTGGCGCCCAGGCATCAGCCGTAGCTATCACCGCGGGCGCTCAGGCATCAGCATCCACCAGCGGCGCCTCGGCTGGGGCTAATGTCGGCAAGGAAGAGTCCACCAACGCCGGGAATGTCTACAAGGGCATGGCCATCTTCACCATGGCCAAGGGAGGGCTCATGTACGAAGCCACGATTAGCGGTCAGAAGTTCTCGTACAAGCCGGTCGCTACCCCCTAGAGAGCGGGATCGGAATTTTCAGCCGGGGCCGAGGCCTCAATAAACTCCGCGGCGAGGGATCGCGAAGCCTCCAGCAATAAATCGCTGGCCGCGGAAACCGCAGTGACCTCCTCCTCATCGTTGAGTGGCACGCTGCGGGCATAGCTCCCAATGGCCGCGGAGGCGTACGACTTGCTGTTGATGATATTCCAGCGCATCTCGGCGAAGAGCTCGGATCCGGGCTCGATCCTCAAAGCAGCAAGCTCGGGCCGGATGATAAAATCCGCCGCCCGTTCCTCAATCAACCCTTTCCGCATTACATGGGCACCCGGCAGCAGTTGACTTAAGTTCTCGATCAATACCCGGGTAACATTGTCACCCAGCGGCTCACCCCAGCGCTCAAATTCGGAATAGGCCAACTCATGCTCACTGGAAAACGAAATGAGTACCGGACGGTCAAGATGCCGGGGAATAATGGTGGGCGCTACCACCACCCGTAAATTTTCGAGATGCGGATGATGAATGGTATTCACCGGTATGTTCTCGCCGGATTTGAGCAGGTAATAACGGGAAGGCGACGAGGTTCCACAACTGCTGGTCAGCAGTGCCGCAGCGGACAGAATCAACATACACGCAAAGACTTTTTTCATAACTATTCTCCTTTACCCCGCAGCAGAGCCTCGGGATGACGTTCCAGGTAATCGGCCAGGTTGCGAATCGAACGCGCGGCATCGGTCAACTCCGCCATGGCCATCGAAAATTCATACTGCATGGGACGGGAGGCACTTGATAATTCAGCCAATGCAGCCTGACTTTCCACCAGGGTTTGATTGACCGAATCCAGCACGTTGGCAATTTCAGCTTCCTTCAAGATGCTGTTCAAGCTGTCGAGGGTAACGCTCAGCTTGTCGGTGTTTTCCTCCAATCGCCCCGACTGGAAAAACGCGGAGACCGTGTTCATGCTGGCCTGAAAATCCTCCATGATTTTATCCACCGGCATTTCTTGTAATTTACTGATTACGCTCTCCATCGTGGTTGGGATGGTAGGAATTTCGCGGACATCCGATCTCCGTTTATGGTGCAACTCGAAAGTGGTGTCCGGAAAGTAATCCAGAATAATACGAAGCTTGCCGGTGACCATACTGATGGTTCCCAGACGTGCGCGCAGGCCTCGCTCGATTTGATCCGATATATCGGTCATGCGCGAACCACTGGATGTGTCCACAAAGCTACCGGGGAGTATGCTGATAATAACTGGCGTGTGTAGCTGACTGTTCTCACGGTCGAATTCCAGCGTTACGCTGTCCACAACGCCGATCTTCACTCCGCGGGAAGTCACCGGCGCGCCAACATCCAAACCATTGAGGTCGCCCTCAAAGTACAGCACAAAACGTTCGGGTCTTTCCCGGAGGCTTCCCGAGCCCAGCACCAGCACGGCACCCAGCGCAATCACCAAACCGGTGACAACAAATAGACCAATAATAGTGGGATTGGCTTTTTTACTCATGATCATCCTTTCGCAGTCGTGGAGGCGGACGGCATTTCGCCGCGGGATAAAAACAAACGCACCCGCTCATCCGGGCAGTGGTCGCGCAACGCAACCGGATTGCCGGTGGCCAACATGGTCTTGGTGACCGGATCCAGAAAAACCGAATTGCTGCCGATCGCGAAGATACTCGCCAACTCGTGGGTCACCACTACGATGGTCGTGCCCAGCGCCCCGCTGAGCTCGAGAATCAAATCATCGAGTAATTTCGCGCTGATCGGATCGAGCCCGGCGGAGGGCTCGTCGAAAAATAAAACTTCCGGGTCAAGTGCCATGGCCCGGGCAAGGCCAGCCCTCTTGCGCATGCCGCCACTGATTTCCGAAGGATAAAAGTCCTCGAACCCGGCCAGACCCACCAACGCCAGCTTGAGCAGGGCCTGCTCGCGACGCTCCTTCGGGTTCAAGCCGGTATATTCGGCGAGGGGCACCTCAACATTTTCGGCGAGGGTGAGCGAACTGTAGAGAGCGCCTTGCTGATACAGGATGCCGATGTTGCGCATAATCTGCTGGCGATCGTCCTCCCCGCACGCCCAAAGATTGGTATCGCCATATAAAATATCGCCGCCAGCCGGGCGGTAGAGGCCAATGAGATGTTTCAACAAGGTGCTCTTGCCGCAGCCGCTACCACCCATGATGATGAACACATCGCCCCGGTTAATCTCAAAATCCAAATCCTTCTGAATCAGAAAGTTTCCGTAGCGCATCTCGAGACCGCGCACGGTCAGATGGGTCGTTGATTTCGATTCGCGGCTCATTCGATCACCATGAAAATAAAAGTCCAGATGGCATCAGCAACCACGATTGCCACAATACTGGACACCACCGCAGTGGTGGCGGCTTGCCCCACCGAAGAGGCGCTCCGGCCACAACGAATGCCGGCCAGGCAGCCGCAGAAAGCAATCAACAGCCCGAAGGTCGAACCTTTAATCAGACCCTGGGAGCAATACCAGAGACTCATCATCTCGATGGTTTGATTGAAATAGACGGTTGGCGACATGTTCAACAGGAGCACGCCCACGAATCCGCCTCCGATGATGCCGAGGACATCGGCATACACCACCAGTAACGGTGTCATCAAGGTCAGCGCCAGCATGCGAGGCATCACCAAATAATCCATGGGAGGAATCCCCATGGTCTTGAGCGCGTCGATCTCCTCGTTCACCTGCATGGTGCCGAGTTGTGCGGCAAAGGAGGCGCCGGTACGGCCGGCCAGAATAATCCCGGTCATCAAGGCGCCCATTTCCATGACCATGCCCAGCCCGACCAGATTCGCCACATAAATTTCCGCCCCGAACATCTTGAGCTGAATCGAACCCACAAAGGCAAGAATGGCCCCGACCAGCACACTGATGGTGGTGATGATGCCTATGGCTTGCGGTCCGCATTGCTGGATCACCAGCCACAGGTCGGATTTTCGGTAGCGCGCGCGACCCGTCACCAAACGACCGAGGCTCAACACCGCCTCGCCGATAAAATTGATGACCTCGGTGACTTGATCATGATGGCCAAGGACGAATTTTCCTACGCGGGTAAAATAGTCGTCCTTCTTGGCCTCGCGTCGCGAGCCCTCGCGCTCCGGCACGGCAAAAGCCAAATCCAGCAGCCGGACCGCGCCGGCGGGCAACCCGGTGTAATCGGAAGCAACACCGGCCGCTTCGAGCTTCTTGCGAATGCCGCTAACCGCCGCCAGCAAGGTGCTATCCCAACGGGTTATCCCTGCATCCACGAAATGAATGGTTCGTCCATGCCAGTTGGATGGAATGTTCAATTCGGCCGGGGGGTTACCCAGCTTGAAATCACCGGAAAATTCGAGCCATGTCAGCGAAGCTTCAGCCTCGCGAACTTGAATCCTTGGCTCATGCTTTGACATCAGCGCTCGTAACTGCCCCAGAACAACATGTCAAAACCCGCGGTCAGCTGATATTCGGCATCCCAATCGTTTTCATTGGAGAACTGAATTCCCGGCGCCAACTCGAGGTAAATCCATTTCTTGTAGAGTGGCCGCCGGTAGGTGTAGGTCAAACGGTGTCGTTCTACGACGTTGTAACCATCATCGGCGTTTCCGAATAAGCTGTAGCGAAGAATATGGCCACGGGCTAAATCTTGCGACCCCACCACGGTTTTCCAGGTATAACCATCCTCCAGAGTTTGCCGCACGAGCCCGACTTTCAGGGATTGCTCAAAATCAACACCCTCGGTTCCTTTGGAGGCATAACGGGCAGCGGAAACGGACTGCCAGTACAAATTATTCCGGGGCCCGAACCACCGGTGCACGGTCAAATCCGTCAAGGCACCATAACCGTCATCCGTCTCGTAAAACAAACGGAAGCGCGGCCGGGCCGCGGTCTGGCCGGTTGACCAATCAGAGCGAACCTCTGCGCGGACAAAACCAACAGGAGGCCAACGGACTTTTACACCGGCATCCGTCCGGAAGTATTTGCGGATACTTGCAATACCGATTTGCGCGCTTTGATCCTTCTCGGAACGATCAACGCCGGGCAAATCATCGCCCCGGCTACTTTCGATAAACACTTTCCAGTGACGCTCGAGATTCGGCAGATCGATTTGGGCCTCGAAATCAGGATTGAATGAAAAATCCGTGCCTGACTCGTACTCCAGGCGGATAAAGGGGGCAATGCGAAACCGGGAGTGAGGAATTTCCACCGCATCCGCTTTATTGGTGAGCATCATGGTGTCCACCCGCTCGACATGCCCCTGCAAATTCAACTGCAAGTTGTCATGAATAAAATCAAGGCGATCGGTGAACGAGTCAAAGCGGGCTGGTTTCTCACGGATTTCCGTAATGAGGGTGTTTTCACTATCCAAGTCACTGCCAAAACCAAGCACCATCTCGGGCGGCTGCATCAACTGGGCGTGCGAGGACCAGGCGACAAGATGCACAACGACCATACAAAGCAATCGTTTCAAGTTGGTGCTCATCGGTCATCCCCCCGCAGATCGATCATCACAAAACCACTGAAAAAGTCGCCAAATTCGACCGGGTCAAAACCAATCTCCACGCCAAGTATCAGCAACTGAAGACCGGCGTTGAACTCGGTCGGCGAATACCCGGGCTCATGCGCCAGATCATCGGTCGCATCGACCCCCATCAGCTTCAGCCCTTTTTCATATTCCATACCCCAAGGCGGACGTATCGCCGGCTGCATGCGCGGTCCAGGCAAGCCGACAAAGGCCGTGTAGTAGGTGCCCATGTAAACATCGGCGTAGTCCGTAAGGCGAACGTTGGCGGCCAGACCGGGTCCGGCCCGAAGGCGAAAACGGAAAATATCCACCAGGTCAAGGAGGCGATTGGGGACGTACCACAAGACCTTATGACCGAGACCTTGTTCCGGTTCGGCTTCGACCATCCGCGCTGGCGATGAAGGCGTTGCCGGTTGACTTGCCGCGTTTTGATAGTCCGAAGAAAGATGGACGGTTCCGGAAACGTTAGCGGGCTTGTTGCTGGCGCATCCGGTCAGCGCGATCACCATTCCAGTTAAGAGCCATCTCATTGCATGCTTATATTTCATAAATTGTCCTCGTCGGATTCGGTTCGCTCTGCGTTCGCCTCAAGTTCGTCCGGATTCAAGATCATGCGTTTCCCGAACACCACACAGTTATACAAAACCCGGGCCGCCCAGTCACGGGTGATATAGGCATTGCTTCCGGGCGCTTCCGCCATGGCCACCACGACATCCTGGTCGAGATCATACAGATCGACCCCAAGCTTTTCGACCTCCCAGAACGCAGGCGTGGCGATGTCGCTATCGGAACTAAAGCGGATGATCCTTCCCTCATTCTCCCAGAAAACCCAGAGATGATTTGCCACCGGTGAAAGCGGGGCAACATAGACCGTTTGCGGGCCCTGAACGGGAGCCTCCGCGGATTCGAGGTAACGTTCACGGAAGGCCAAACGCATCCTCATCGACAGCGATTCATCCGGATAGACTCTTTCATTACGAAGCGAGAATAAATGCGCAATGAGCTCCTTGATCGGAATGGTCGTTAGAACGTAATCATCATTCGTTTCCGGTATCTCCGGCAAAAGACCGGCGCGCACGATGCGGTAATCACGGTTTACGACATGGGTCTCGAGCTCGGGTACGACATAATCCGCCTTTTTGAGTAAAACCTGATACTTCAAGGCGGGAATGATCAATTCGATGTAGCGGCTGTTATCACCCTCATCCAACGGCACGGGTCGCCAACGATACATAAAATCAAGAAGCTCGAGATCCTCCAAATGGCTTAATGAGGTTTCATCCATGTGCCAACGGTAAAGATGACGCGCGACCAGCGACAAATAATCACGGGATAAATCCGGTGGATCTTCCGCATGCGCTCGCGTTACGCCGGTGGATATTGTCAAAAGCAAATAGATAAAAACTCGACTCATCATCGTGGTTGCTCCCTCAACGTGTAAAACCGGTTGCCACCCAGCCCGCCCTGATTCTGGTCCTCAATGCGAAGAAAATTGCCGCCCGGATGATAACGCACTTCATCGGTCATCCATCCATATCCGCCACCCGTGGCACTGGTATTTTCCGCTCGTTTGATGCTGGCATGCCGGTCTTCAGGTAGCTTGCCGGTTTTTATGAATTCATCAGCAAGCGTATTGGCGTAGCTCAACAAGCGGGCAAACTTGCCGGGTTGGCCTTGATTGGCGATGCGCGTCAGGTTGTCAATACGTTCCTGCACCCGCGGCACGGTTACCGGTTGACCCGCCGCATTCCGGTAAAACCCGTCGAATTGTCCCTTCTCACCGCCGACCGTAATGATGTCCATCAGGTCGCTGGTTTTCACCGCGGCGATTTGTTGCTGCCGGTAGGGATTTGGCACATGGCGCAAGCGGTTATCCAGCACGTGCAAAAGTTGGTCCATCGCCGCCCGCGTATTCTCCTCGCTGACATAGGTTCGCTCGCCGGGGAATGGCACTTCATTCACCAACAGCCTGGCCAAATAGCCTTCGGCTGTGGAAGCCGGAGCGAGGTAGCTCGCCCCCGGGCAGCAAATTCCCAGGGTGCAAAATATGAGCAGAACGAATAAATATTTTTGATCGACCATGCCGAAAAACTGCCGGGCCTGAGATGCTCCAAGCCCGGCATGTTCAATCTATTTTACAAACCAAAGCGCACCGCCGCGCCCAGATAAAGGGTATCGGTATCGATATCATCGATTGCATCATCGAGATCCACCGACCCTTCGACGCGATAGCTTACGCCGAGGTCGAGGTGAATCCGCTTGGTCAACGCGATATCCAAACCGGCCTTCAAGGCGTAGAACGGGTCATCCGCCCAATCGTTCTCGTACACCCAGCCGATGCCCGCGGATAAGTAAATGGCGTTCCCCGCGACGAGGTAGGCGGCCGGCGCATACGCATCATCCTGAAAACGGCTGTCGAAATATTCCAGGTCAAGTTGTAGGCCGAAAAGTCCGGATTGCTTCTTGTAGGTGATGAAATAGCTGAAGCCGTCCTCGTCGACATCGTCGATATCGATATCATCGAGGGCCACCCAGTAGTTCACGCCGCCGCCGAAACGGCCGGAGGATTCCTGCGCTTGCGCGCTCAACAGTCCAGCGGCCATAAGCGCCGCCAAGAGGGTCATCATTCTTTTTTTCATGGTTGTTCCTTTGTGTTGTTTTTGTTCCCGTCCTTATGAAGGACGAATGGAAAGCGATACGGAAACCCAGGGCTCGCGATCGACATCCTGCTCGTATTCGAGGTCACCCCCGGTCGAAATACTCAAGTTGCGCAGCCCCGACACGCCGCTCCCGACGGTCAGCCAGAGCGCTCCGGACAAACGCCAATTCGCCCACAGGCCAAAATCCCAGCCGCCAAACGAGGTCAACACCTCATCCTCCCCATCCTCCTCGTTGACTGCCCAGGTCGCGCCGGAGGGCGACACCCCGATCCGGGCAAAGAAGTTTTCACCCGGGGCGTAGTTTACCCCCGGCCAGGGCGCCACCATGGAGAAGGACCAACTAGGATCCATTTGGTAGGTGAAGCCTGCGTAGGGAAGAAAATAGCCATCCGAAAAGGCATGGTCATACACCAGTCCGTAATACCAGACCAAACGCTCGCCACTGAAGGTTCGCCCCATAACACCACCCATGCCGCTCCACGCCCAGTCACCCTCCCCGCTCAGCGGCGAGTAACCGGCCGGCATGACGAATGCGCCCCACTGACGCCCGCTGTCGGTTTGCCAAGCAGCGCCCACCGGCAGATAGACCGAATTTACGTAACCATCCTTCCGGTCGCCCTCCGTAAAATGAAAACGGGTATGTGAAACATAAGGCACCGCCAGCGCCAGCCCTCGACGCCCGATGTACAGCGGAGCCGCCGCATACGCCGAGGTCACCCGCGTACGAAATGCAGCGTCCTCATCCGCCGCCGGCAAACCCTCGAATTGCTCGAAGTCCGTTTTGCCATATACCTTGAAACCGCCATCCAGCACGGGAAGATAAGGCACATCGCTCTCAGCGCGCGCGAACTCGAACTCCATGGCCTCCAGCTTGAGCATGACCCGCTCAATCATGCCGGTTTCCGCGTGAGCCGGGATAACCCAAACGAATGATGGGGTCATCAACAGGCAACCACACATAAGCGAAGGAAACCGGCGTCTTTTCATATGATTAGATCATCACCAGATCGATTCGCCGACATCCGTTTTAGTTGCCAGCAGGCAGCAGTGGCCAGATGGTTTCCCAATCTTTTTTCATGTCGACCACCGTCCAGCCCTTGGCGGCGGCCTCTTCCAATCCCTTGTTGAGCTTGCCGACGTGCGACTCGCGATCGTAGGCATACTCCCGCTCGTCATCCGTGTGATGCACATACAGGCAGAAACGAGCTCCCTCACCCGCGCTGGTCCACTGCATCATTTGCAGATCACCATCCGAATTCCCAAACGAGGCGATGGGGCGACGTCCAATGTGGGTTTGGATGCCAACCGGTTTGCCTTCCTTGTCATCGATGAAATTCATCTCCGGCAAGCGCGCCAGCACCGGCACTCCGTCGCGCATTTCGAACTTGGTCTTGATGCTGCTTCCGATGATCTGCTCAGGCGGGATGCCATAAACTTGTTCGGCCCAGGGGCGCATAAATTCAATGCCGCCCCCCGAAACGATATAGGTCTTGAAATCATGCGCACGCAGATAGTCCAGCACCTCCAACATCGGTTGAAAAACCATCCCGGTAAACAATCGTCCCGTCACGGGATGACGCGCGGTGGCGATCCAATCGGAAACCAGGGCGGCAAATTCCTCGGTCGTGGTCCCGGCATGCGTGGCCATGGCCAACTCGATCAACGCATGCTCACCACCAGCCAGGGCCGTTTTGTAGTCACCCTTCAACACAGACGCAAAAGGTTCTTCCTCCTCCCACTCCGGATGCTGTGGCGCCAGCGCCTCGATGCGATCACGCATGAAAAAGGCCTGAAAGTACATCGGCTGTTCCGACCATAGCGTGCCATCGTTATCGAATACCGCAATACGTTCGGCCGCCGGCACAAAATCGGGCGAACCCTCCTGCGTGACCTTGGCCACGAAGTCGATAATCGCCTGCCGCGGACCGGTATCGCGCCAGGACGGCAAAACGTCGTCTGCCTTGGTCGTTAAAGATGCGAGCGAACAGACAATGGCAAGTCGAAGAATGTATTTATTCATGTTGTTCAATCTCCATGCATGTGCTTTTTTGTAGTAGATGACTGCACAGGGTATGAACGTAATGAAATGGAATGCGAACGGCTATACCACCATCGTTTAATGCCGCAAGACTGGTAAAAATCCGCGCATTCACACTAGGGTGAAAAAGGTAAAACCATCACAACAGGAGAACAAGATGAACATCAAAACAATCTGCGTCGCCACCATGGTGACCGCCGTCACCGCCACACAAGCGATGGCCCTAACCTATGAGGTCCGGGTTTCCTCGCCGCTTATGGTAAGCGCCGCTGCCGGATTCAAAACTGGTCAAGCCGATGGCTCCCTCCGTCCGACCTTTATGGCCGAGGCGGGTATCGGTGGCGGTAAACTGAGCGTTGGCATGGACAACATCGGCGAAGGCGCGTTCGGTTACGGCGTCAAGGCCGCGTTCCTTCGGACGTGGATCGAGCCGCTGGATGTCGATGCCGACGTGAGCTACCTCGGCGTCGACGGTGAATTCAGTGTGAAGCGTTTGATTTTCAGCCTGGGCGGTTACCGCAGAATCAGCAGCGGCGACGATGACTGGATCGTGAATGCGGGCCTTGGCTTCCGTTTTTAGCGAACACCTGAATTCGTTTACACACCGATAAAAAAAGGGCGGCCATGAGGCCGCCCTTTCGTTTTGCGTCAAGCGTCTAGCGGTTAGTTGGCCGCGGCGCCGTCCTGCAGACTCTCCAGCACTTGATCCAGCGCGAAGCTGCCCGGCCGCTGGCGGGGCGGATAATCGCGGTAAGTCGCCAGGTGTCGGCCGACAAAACCTTGAGCCGGAACCAGCACAAAGGCGCGATTGACTCGCCATTCCGAGTAGAAAATGGACTCGTGGTCAGCACGCTCGAACGGATCGGTGCGCAGGCAGAACAGTTTCGGCAAGCGCAACGGAATCAAGGGCTCCTGCCAGACATTGAAACCATGCTCGCGCTGCTCAAGAAAGACAATCTTCCAGCGATCGTAACGAAGGTTGGCCAGATTTCCATCGTCGGTCCAGTAGAAGAACTCGCGGCGGGGTCCCTCAGCCACTTCGCCCTTGAAATAAGGCATCAAGTTGTAGCCGTCGAGATGCACCTTGTAGTCGCGACCAATGGCGCTGTGACCGGCAAGCAGTTTTTCCTTGATGTCATCCTCTCCAGCCGCGGCCAGCAGGGTCGGCAGCATATCTTCATGGGAGAAGATGTCGTTGTAAACCGTGCCCGGCTCAATCACGCCCGGCCAGCGAATGAGGCAGGGAACGCGATAGCCGCCCTCCCAGTTGGAGTTCTTCTCGTTGCGGAAGGGCGTGGTGCCGCCATCCGGCCAGGAGAAGGCTTCCGCACCGTTATCCGAGGAGTACATGATGATGGTGTTGTCGGCAATGCCGAGCTCTTCCAACTTGTCCAACAGCATACCGATGTGTTTGTCGTGCTCAACCATGCCGTCCGCGTAAACACCCAGTCCGGTCACCCCTTCGGATGATTCCTTGAGGTGCGTCCAGATGTGCATGCGCGTAAAGTTGGCCCACAGGAAGAACGGCTTGTCGGCGCTGACCGCGCGCTCCATGAAGTCGATGGCACCCTCGGTGACTTCATCGTCGATCGTTTCCATGCGCTTGCGGCTCAAGGGGCCGGTGTCCTCGATATCGCCATCGGCGAAGGACTTGATCACGCCGCGCGGGCCGAAAGCTTCCGCGAAGGTGCGTCCGTCGGCCAGGACCATGTCCGCCGGATAATCCTCGTTTTCGGGTTCCTCTTCGGCGTTCAAGTGATAGAGGTTGCCGAAGAACTCGTCAAAGCCGTGATTGGAGGGCAAATGCGAGTCCAGATCACCGAGGTGGTTCTTACCGTATTGCGCGGTCATGTAACCGTGGTTTTTCAACAGGCCGGCGATGGTGGGATCCTTCTCGGAAAGACCTTCCTTGGCCCCGGGCAGACCGACTTTGAGCAATCCGGTCCGGAACGGGCTTTGACCCGTAATGAACGCGGCGCGCCCCGCGGTGCAGCTCTGCTGGCCGTACCAGTCAGTGAACAGCGCACCCTCGTCGGCAATGCGATCGAGATTGGGGGTTTTGTACCCCATCATCCCGCGGTTGTAGCAACTAGGATTATTCCAGCCAACGTCATCGCCCCAGATGACCAGAATGTTCGGCTTGTCGGCGGCCAGGGCGCTGCCCGCCGCGATAAGCCCGGCGATCAATGCCGCCTGTACTTGCTTTATCTTCATGTTTCTCTCCTATGTTTGTGGTTGCGCACCGGCCAGGTGCTGATTGATTGTTTGCGGTACTATGGATGGCGATAAATCGCCGGATCCGCGGGTAACCCAGGCGATGGTGTCCAACAGAGCCGGACCATCAACCGGCTTGGTAAAGAAGGCGGCAGCCCCGATTTCACTGGCCATCGCGCGTACTTCAGGTCGGTTGTCCGCCGTGATCATGATCATCACAGGCGATAGACCACGTTTCTTGAGTAATGCGCTGATCTCCGCCGGACGCATGCTAGCCATGCGAGCATCGGTGATGAGGCAGGCGTTGGCTAACGCATCATCAGGCAGCGCCAGCAACTCATGACCGGAGGCAAACCCCCGGGCCTGATGACCAGCGGCATTCAACAAACGGATCAGACCTCGCCGTGGCGATTCATCATCATCGACTACATATACAGTGCACATGGTTCAAGAAGTAGCACAATACCATCACGGCCGGTTATTACACCTTGGTTGAACAGCGGCCGCGTTTGCTTTGGTTCCTGCGATGTTAACCGGCTTGCCCGCCCTCCGCCGCGGAAATATTGAGCAGGTCGCACAAGCGTAAAAGCTCGGGTGCGGAGTAGATGCCGAGTTTTTGCATCATCCGGCTGCGGTGAATTTTTACCGTATCCTCGGTTACGCCCAGATCTGCGGCTATTTGTTTGTTCAAGCGCCCGGTGATCACATGCGTGAGCACTTCATGCTCGCGCGGCGTCAATAAGTCGATTTTTTGGCGAGCCTCCTCTTGCTCCAGATGGCGTTCCTCCCGTTTTCTGGCTACGACCATCGCCTCCTCGATCACGCGGGCCAGATCGTCACGATCAACCGGCTTGGTCAAAAAATGAATCGCCCCGCGTTTCATGGTATTGGCCACGGTTGGAACATCGCCATGAGCACTCAGAAAAATAATAGGCAAGGCATGCTCCTCACCCAGGAGCGTTTCCTGAAGTTCAGGGCCGGTCATGCCGGGCATGCGCACATCCAGAAGTATGCACCCCGGCCCGTTTCGGCATGGCGACGCCAAAAATGAGGCCGCAGACTCATGCGTTAATGCCTGATAGCCCAGGGCCTTGACCAGACGGGTCAGTCCCCGCCGGGCCGATACATCGTCGTCAATGATATGAACGCTTGCATCCATGGCAAAAGTTCTACGAAGTTGGGCCCGCCACCGGAAGCACAAAACCAATCCGCGCCCCGCCATCCGGCTTATTCTCCGCCAACATCGCCCCTCCATGCAGAGCGACAATACGGTTGCAAATGGTCAAGCCCAGTCCCATCCCGCCGGAGCGGGAGGCGGTCATGGGCGAGAAGATCTCTGACAACTTACCGGCGGGAATCCCGTCACCGGAGTCTTCCACCATCACCCGGCAATCGAGTTGATCCACCTGCATGATCACCGAAACCTTGCGCTCCGCGGATAGCGAGCGGGCAATCGCCTGCAGGCTGTTCATCAAAAGATTTACGATGACTTGCTGGAGCTGCAGTTTGTTACCGCGCACCTGCGCATCCTCGCCCAGCTCGTAAACACTCAGTACACCGCGCATGACAAATTCACTGTTTAGCAATTGCCTGCTGGAAGCGATGACATCCTGCATACTGATCCGGGACATATCCACCTCGTGATCGCTGTAAAGATCGCGCAAATTGCGAATCACCGAGGCCGCGCGCTTGGTGTCGCTGATGATGTCCTCCAGTACCTCCTTGCATTCCGTTTCGGACAGGTTTTCCCGGGCCAGAGCGATTTCCGCCGCTTGTGCTGTATTCAAAATACCGGCCAAAGGCTGATTGAGTTCGTGGGCGATGGTACCTGACAACTCGCCCAGCAAGGTCACCCGCGATGTCCGCTCAAGCTGCCCCGTCAATTCGGCCAGACGCTTCTCCGCATCCTTGCGCTCGGTAATATCCACGGACGCGCCGACCAGACGGCTTCGCTCTTTTCCGGTCGGCCCGCCGCTGGCCTTGACCATCCTGCCCCGAACCAACATCCAGCGCGTGGTGCCATCCCGTCGCCTAATGCGATATTCCATATTGAATGAATCATTTTGTTCGAATGAAGCATGAATGGCCTGGCGAAAAGCTTGATGATCATCCGGATGAATCGTCGACTCCAGCAGGTTTAAATCCGCCGGCTCGTCAGGACTTACGCCATACATGTGACGGGCCCGCTCCGAGGCCCAGATGGCGCCGGTCTCCGGCTCCACCGACCACAGCCCGATATTGGCAGCGTTCGCAGCCAGATCCAGGCGCTCCTCGCTGGAGCGAACCTGCGACTCCTTCTCGCGGATCACCTCGGCGAACTTCAGCGAATCCATGATGTCACCGCTCAAGCCAAAGGCCATGAACGTCAATATGCCAACAAAAAACGGGCCTACCATCAAAGGCAACTGGGCGATATCCCACAAGATAACCACCGGTTGCAACGTGCCGGCTAAAATTAAAAGAATCAGCGACCCGCAGGCACCAAGGGCGGCGCGACGATCACCCCGGCGCCAGATGGTGATCGCGGCATCGACAATAAACGCGAATAGCAGAAAAAGGCTTACCTGCCCGACAATCATGAAATGATTCGGCGAACCGGTCGCCACCGTCATGTTCTCACCAAGAAGGCGAATCCGGTCCAGCGTCACCTCGCCGGTGTAATTAAGATTCTCACCGGTGGAAAAATTGAGCACCAAGCTCAAGAGGCGTATCGCCACAATCGTCCAGGCGAGCCATAGGCGCCCCGCTCGCAGATAACTGCGCACGAAGGCCGCCAGCGAGACTACCGCGAAAAAAGCAGGCACATGATACCAGAGCAACGCCTTATTGAAGGCCTCCGGAGTCGCGGCCCGGAACATCCACACCTCGACCAGCAACATGGCCACCGAAGAAAGTGCCGTAAACACGAAAATGAGATGGACCTTCCTGCTCGATTGGCGGGCCCATACCATGAAATGAATCAAGGCCAGGGTCATGGCGTACGCCGCGACCGCGACCCACAGCATGGTCATCCATTCAAACCCCGCAACGGTTGATCCCGGTGGGCCAAAATCAGTATTCGGATTTACCATGTTCATTAAATATGTATGCCTGACCGCTAATTGCCGCAGATTTTCGGATACAATTCAGTATAAAGTTACGTCAATATGCCTATGAATAAAATCGATCAAGTTCTCATTATTCATAAGCCCTTTGGCACTGCTCGACAAGGCGCATAAATGACCCATTTCCCGACTACGATACTGAGCCGGTCACTCATCACGCGAATTCTTAAATATTCGCGACACCACCAGACTGTCTTCGTGCCGCGTCTGAACCCGAAATAGAATGCCAGCATCCACACCGTGAAATCGCTCCTTCAGTCCAATCCCACGGACGTGTGCCCGGAAAGCCTGAAAAGCAATTTCTTATCAGAAGCATATCCGGATGTGGATTGAGCGTACGCAAGTCTTCATGGACGATATCCTTCAGCAGTTCCTGCAGCGCGATGCGGGCCCGGTCGTGCAATTCATCAAGT
>JBMTVS010000019.1:0-19411 GCA_049451655.1 Kiritimatiellia bacterium
GGGAGATACATCACTGCTGGTACCGCCATGCGTAGTGAAGGTGCTGGATAGCCGGGTTAAAAATGCAGTCAAGGACGCTTGAGGCGTGTCAGGAGAATATCAGGAGATTTGCGACCGGCTCATCCAACAAGCCGACGCCGAAGCCTTGAGGGTGACTCTTCATGCACATCAGGAGATGGTAAAAGATGGTGTATCGCTTGATGATGTGTTGCAGGTCTTGAAGCAGCCTCTAGTACTTGAAAACTAACCGGAACATCAACGGGGTGCCTGTTGCCTGGTCTGTGGCAAGAGCAAGAACGATGAGGCGTTGCATATTGTCTGTACGACGACACTGGAGGTTGCCATCATTATCACCGTGTACAAACCCACGCTCCCCAAGTGGCGGAGTCCGTTTGAGAGGTCATGACATGAAATGCAGCATCAAAGGTTGCCACGGACATTACGAACCAAGGCTTGTTGTTCACACAGTCAAGCAAGGCGACGAATTGATGGTCTTTGACGATGTGCCCGCGGAGGTCTGTGACGTTTGCTCTGACACGTTGCTGGCTCCGGATACGCTCCGTCATTTAGATGCACTAATCAAAAAACGATCTGGCCATCCCCGTTCCATGGCGCCCGTTTATGCATATCAATAAAGCGTAACGTTTATCTATCGATGATCATCGAAATTCCAAAAATTAGCCCTGATGGCTCGACCTACCGCGGCGAGGAGCCGGGAGAGATGCTGGACCTGGAGGGGGACAAGTTTGCCCATGCGGATGGTCCGGTCAGTTACGACCTGTTTGTGTATTTCGCGGCCCAGGAATTGATCGTGCAGGGGCGACTGGAAGCCCCGGTCAAGGTTTTGTGCTGCCGGTGTGCGGGTTTTTACTCGACAAAACTGGTCGTTTCGTCTTTCCTACGCGGCTACCCGATAACTGACGGGTTAGAAACTCTGGATATTACCGGGGATATTCGCGAGGATATCCTGCTCGAATTGCCATCATATCCGCGGTGCGGTTATGAAGGCGAAGGGGTCTGTCCCCATTCCGGTGTGAACCTTGCCGAGTTGAAACTCGAGGAGCCGCCGCGTATGGATGACCCTTGGGGCGCTTTGGATCATCTGGAGCAATTGAAAGAAAAATAAATCGGTTGGATTGAGGGAAAACTGCCATGGCAATGCCAAAAAGAAAAGTGTCGCGGATGAAGAAGCGCCAGCGTCAGGCTTCGCACAAGAAGTCGTATCCTAATGCTTCTGAAGACAAGCAGAGCGGCGGACTTCATCTGCCCCACCGGGTATGTCCGGAAACCGGCATGTACAAAGGTCGGCAAGTGCTGACTGTTAACGCCGACGAATAAATTCATGCGCATCGCGGTAGATGCCATGGGGGGCGATTATGCCCCCCGTGAAATCGTGGCTGGCGCGGTTCAGGCCGCGCAGGAAATCGCCGGTGTCGAGGCGATGTTTCTGGTTGGGCACGAGGAACAAATCGGCGAGGAACTGGGCAAGCTCAAGGATGGCGTGCCCGCCACAGTGAAGGTCGTCCACGCCACGCAAGTGGTAGGCATGGACGAATCGCCAGCATCCGCCGTCCGTCGCAAGAAGGACTCTTCCATCGCTCGAGCCTGCGACCTGGTAAAAAATGGCGAAGCGGACGCATTGTTCTCCGCGGGCAGCACCGGAGCCGCAGTGGCTTCCTGTCAACTCAAGTGGCGCACACTGGAGGGCGTGCAGCGGCCCGGTATCGCCACGGTGTTTCCTTCGCCGACCAAACCTTTTCTCTTGATTGATGCCGGGGCGACACCGGACGCGACACCGGAGATTTTACGTCAGTTTGCGGTGATGGGCTCGGTTTACTCCCGGGAAATCCTCGGGGTAGCTTCGCCGAAGGTCGGCTTGATGAGCATCGGCGAGGAGGATGCCAAGGGTAACGAAATCACCAAGGAAACTTTCCGTCTTCTAGAGAAAAGCCACTTGAATTTTTCCGGCAATATCGAAGGCCATGACCTTTTCGAAGGCGAAATCGACGTGGTGGTTTGCGATGGCTTTGTCGGCAATGTCATTTTGAAAACTGCCGAGAGCGTGGGTCATGCCATGAGCACCTGGATCAAGCAGGAGTTCACCAAGAACGCTTTCCGCATCGCAGGCGCTCTGCTCCTGCGCGGCGCGCTCAAGGCGTTCAAGAAAAAGGTGAACCCCGAGACCTACGGCGGTGCGCCTTTGCTTGGCGTTAATGGAATTTGCACCATCGGACACGGTTCGTCTTCCGCCTACGCCGCGCTGAACGGTATCCGTGCCGCCGCCGAGGCGGTTAAGCAGGACATCAATCACATCATTGTGGAAGAAGTTAAACGATTGGAGCCCGCGTCATGAGCACGACTGCCGCCAACAAGCTAAAGGTACCGGAAGCGCTTCCGGTCCGCCGCGCGCGGATCGCCGGCACGGGGTCCTACGTCCCCGAGCGCGTGCTTTCGAACGCCGACCTCGAGAAGATGGTCGATACGTCGGACCAATGGATTCTGGATCGCACCGGCATCAGCGAGCGGCGTATTGCCTCGGAGAGCGAGACCACGTCCGCCATGGCCGTCGAGGCGGCCAAACGGGCACTGGATGCCGCCGGTATCAGCGGTGAACAGATTGACATGATCATCCTCGCCACCATCACCCCGGACATGGTGTTCCCGAATACCGCCTGCCTGGTGCAGGATGCCATCGGGGCGAAAAACGCGGTCTGCTTCGATTTGGAGGCGGCCTGCTCGGGCTTTCTTTATTCGCTGGATGTCGCGAAACAATTTGTCGCCACCCGCAAGTACGACACCGTGTTGGTTATCGGCGCGGAAAAAATCAGCACCATCACCGACTGGTCCGACCGCACCATGTGCGTGCTGTTTGGCGATGGCGCCGGGGCGGCGGTGGTGCGACCCTGCGAGGACGGCGACGGAAACGGATTGATTCATTCCGTTCTGCGCTCCGATGGCGCATTGGCCGATTTGCTGAAGTTGCCCGCTGGCGGATCCCGCATTCCCGCCAGCAACGATTCGGTCGCGCAGGGTCTTCACTACATGAAGATGGATGGACGCGAGGTCTTCAAGCATGCCGTGACCTGCATGGTGAATGCCTCGAAGCAAATCCTTGAGGAGACCGGGCTGGGGGTGGAGGATATCAAACTCATCATCCCGCATCAGGCCAACATGCGCATAATCAAGGCGATCAGTGACCGCCTGGGCGGGGATGAATCGCAGTATTTCGTCAACCTCCACCGCTACGGCAATACCTCGGCGGCCTCCATCATCGTGGCCCTCGACGAGGCGGTGAAGGCAGGGCGCCTGCAAAAAGGCGATTTCATCCTGTTGGTGGCTTTCGGGGGCGGATTTGTCTGGGGAGCGAGCCTTTTGGAATGGAGTTTTTAATATGAGCAAGACCGCGATTTTATTTCCGGGACAAGGTGCCCAGCAGGTGGGCATGGGGAAGGATTTTGCTGAAAAAGATCCGGCGGCGCGCGCGTTGTTTGATCGCGCTTCGGCGGCACTGGGCTACGATCTTGGCGCATTATGCTTCGAGGGGCCGATCGAGAGCCTCACTATTTCCGCGCATGCCCAGCCGGCGATTTTTGTGACCTCGGTGGCAGCTTATCAGGCGGTCATGGCGCGGCATCCCGCGCTGGAGATTAACGCCATGGCCGGATTAAGTTCAGGGGAGTGGACGGCGCTTCATCTCGCCGGCGTGTTGTCGTTCGAGGACACCCTCAAGGTACTGGAGGCCCGCGGTAAGTTCATGCAACAGGCCTGCGAACAGTCGCCGGGCGGGATGTTGAGCGTGATTGGCGCGGAGGAAGTGGTGCTGAAGGAAATTTGCGAAGCCACCGGCGCGGAAATGGCCAACCTCAACTCGCGCGAGCAGACGGTGTTGAGCGGTCCGAAGGAGTCTATTGACGCTGCCGAGGCACTGGCCAAGGAGAAGGGCATCCGCAAGGCGATTCGCCTGAATGTAGCCGGGGCGTTTCACTCGCGCCTCATGAAACCGGCGGCGGATGAATTTGCAGGTTTTCTTGAAGGCATTACTTTTGCGGCGCCTTCGCTGCCGGTGCTGGCAAATGTCAACGGCCAGCCCCATGCCGCAGAGGAACAAAGCATTCGCGAGGCGATGGTGCGGCAGGTGTATCAAGCCGTCCACTGGTACGAAGGCATCGAGTATCTCAAGGAGGCGGGGGTCAATCGCTACCTCGAATGTGGTCCCGGCAAAGTGCTGAGCGGATTGGTCAAGCGTATTGACAAGGAAGCCGTCGCGACTAGCATACAGGAAATCGCAGCGATAGAGGCGCTGGCGTTTTAATCACTTACCCGACGAATTTACATGACCGACTTAAACGGAAAAATTGCTATTGTTACCGGAGCCAGCAGCGGCATTGGACAAGCCGTGGCTATCGCCATGGCCCAGGCCGGTGCCGACGTGGCTGTTTGCGGGCAGAATGAAGAGCGTTTAGCCGCGACCGCGGAGAAAGTTACCGCCGCCGGCCGCAAGGTTTTGCAATACGCCATGAACATCAGCCAGGCCGAACCGGTCCAGAAGATGGTCGAAGACGTCCACAAGCAGTGGGGACGCATCGACATCATGGTCAACAATGCGGGCATCACCCGCGACGGATTAATCATTCGCATGACCGAGCAGGATTGGGACGAGGTGCTGACGGTCAACTTGAAGAGCGTATTTTTGTGCTCGCGGGCGGTGTCCAAGATCATGATGAAGCAGCGCGCCGGTTCTATCGTGAACGTCGCCTCCATCATTGGATTGATCGGCAATCCCGGTCAGGCCAACTACGCCGCCTCCAAGGGTGGTATTGTCGCTTTTACCAAGTCGCTGGCCCGCGAATTGTCCTCGCGCAACATCCGCGCCAATGCTATTGCCCCGGGATTCATCGAGACCCCGATGACGGAAAAAATTCCGGATGCGATACAGCAAAAAATGTTGGACGCCATCCCCCTCGGGCGGTATGGCAAACCTGAAGATGTGGCCGATCTCGCCGTCTTTCTGGGTGGCGACCGGTCGTCGTATATCACCGGCCAGGTTATTTCGATCTGCGGTGGCATGGTGATGCAGTAGTTTGAACAATAAACGTATAGAAGGAGACCCGTCATGGCATTGGAAGAAAAAGTAAAAGAAATCATCGTGGAGCAGTTGGGTGTGAACGCCGAGCAGGTGACCCAGGAAGCTTCCTTTATCGAAGACCTCGGCGCCGATTCGCTCGACACGGTTGAGTTGGTCATGGCATTCGAAGAGGAATTCGGCGCAGAGATTCCCGACGAAGACGCCGAAAAGCTGACCACGGTTGGCGCGGTCGTCAGCTACCTGAAGGAAAAAGGTTTCGGCGGTTAGTCGCCGGGACGATTTTTCATTCAACCCGTCAGTGGATGCGACCAAGTGGTCCATCCGCTGATTCTTTTTTTATATGAGCAAACGAAGAGTCGTTGTTACGGGTCTGGGCGTGCTTACCCCGCTGGGGAACGACGTGCCGACCTTCTGGAGCAAGTTGATCGCGGGTGAGTCCGGTATAGGGCCTGTGACCCGCTTCGACACCAAAGATTACACCTCCAAAATCGCCGGGGAATTGAAGGGATTCAATCCCGGTGACTACATGCCGCCCAAAGAGGCCCGCCGCATGGATCCATTCATGCAATACGGGCTGGCCTCGGCCAAGCAGGCGGTGACTGACTCCGGACTCGATCTCGATAAGGTGGACCTCGAGCGGATAGGGGTGGTATACGCCTCCGGCATCGGGGGTATACAGGTCTGCGAAGAGCAGATGCGGGTGCTGATGAGCAAGGGGCCTTCCCGTTTCTCGCCTTTTATGATTCCCCACATGATCACCAATATCGTGGCGGGTATCATCGCGATTGAATACAGTTTTCGCGGTCCGAATTTCTGCATCACTTCCGCCTGCGCATCGGCCACGCATTCCATTGGTGAGGCCTTGCGCATGATTCAGCACAACGAGGCGGATGTCATTATTTCCGGCGGCACCGAGGCCACCATCAGCGAGCTCGGGGTCGGCGGTTTCTGTGCCTTGCGGGCGCTGAGCACGCGCAACGACGAGCCGCTCAAGGCGTCGCGGCCGTTCGACCGCGAGCGTGATGGTTTTGTCATCGCCGAAGGCGCGGGCGCGCTGGTGCTCGAGGAATACGAACACGCGAAAAAGCGCGGCGCGAACATCTACTGCGAATTGAGCGGTTACGGCCGCACGTGTGACGCTTACCATATTACGGCTCCGGACGAATTTGGACGCGGCGCGGCGCGCGGTATGGAGCTCGCGGTCAAGGATGCCGGATTAAATCCGGATGACATAGACTATATTAATGCCCATGGAACCAGTACTTCGCTTAACGATAAATGCGAAACCATGGCCATCAAGGCGGCGCTAGGCGAGGAGCATGCCCGCAAGGTGTCCATAAGTTCCAACAAATCCATGATCGGGCATACGCTGGGCGCAGCAGGTGCGATCGAGTCGGTAGCCACCGCTCTTACCATACGCCATGGCATCATCCCGCCCACCATCAACCTCGATCATCCCGACCCGGAATGCGACCTCGATTATGTTCCGCACACCTCGCGTGAACAGAAGGTCCGGGCGGTGCTCAAGAATTCGCTGGGCTTCGGTGGCCATAACGCCACCCTCTGCTACACCGCGGTTTCCTGACCGTCTCGATATCCGGGGATATTTTTCCAGCGCGAACCCATGAGTTCAACGGATTCCATTTCAACCACCATGCAGCGGCTGGAAACACTCGCCTCGATTCTTCCGCACAAGCGAAAGATCTTCATTTTGCCGCACGACTATCCGGATCCGGACGCGCTTGCTTCCGCCGGGGCGATGCATCTGTTGCTGGAAAAGAAATTCGGCATTCACAGCCAAATTGCTTTCACCGGAACGGTTTCTCGCGCGGAAAACAAGGAACTGCTGAAGCGATTCCGGTATAAGTGGGTGCGAACCGGAGCCATCGTGCCGCCCAGCCGGAATGCATACTGCATCCTGGTCGACACCGCGCCCTGGTCGACCAACATCACCATCCCCCCTTTCATGAAACCCATCGCAGTGGTGGATCATCATTGCCACACCCGCGCTCATCTCACGAAAGATATCTACACCGATATCCGCTCGGGTGCCGGGGCGACTACCACCATCATGCATGAGTATCTCAAGGCGGCGGGCATCAATCCGCCTCGCTGGCTGGCGGCGATCATGTCGTATGCCATCAGCTCGGAAACCATGGATTTGTCGCGTGAGACCGAGAAGCCGGACGTAGAGGCTTACCTCGAGCTGGCAGCGCGGGCCGACCTGAAAATCGTCGGCAAAATTCGCCATGCCCCGCTGCCCCGGAACTACTACTCGCTTTTGCAGGAGGCGCTTACCAACGCGCGCAAGTACGAGAAGGCGGCGTGGAGTCATTTGTCGAAAATCCAGCAGCCGGAGATCGTCGCCGAGGTAGCCGATTTATTGCTCAGGATGGAAGGACTGCGCTGGTCGTTTTGTACCGCTTACGTCAATGATGGTTTATTCATCTCGTTGCGGAGCAGTCAACCCGGGGCGCGTTGCAGCCAGTTGTTGCGTTCGGTGATCGGGCGTAAGGGCTCCTCGGGCGGACACGATACCATGGCGGCGGGCTTTATCGATTGTAGCGGCATCAGTGACGCCGACCGGGCCGAGAAACGCCAGAGCTTGGTCGCCTCCGTCCTCAACCGCATCTTCAAGCGTTCGCCGGTTGATTTCGGCCGGATTGAGCAACTGGCACTGCCATCGTGAACAAAAGCGCGATCATCGCCGCCATTATCGAAGAGCTCAAAATCAAGGCGGGGCATCATCTCTCGGCGGCCAGAGCCGCTCATGCTGAAGCCACGCATGAAGAGTCGATTGCCGAGGACAAGTACGATACCCGGGGTCTGGAAGCCGGCTACCTCGCGGTGGGGCAGGCCCGGATGATGGACGAGGCGGCGGATGCGATTCGCGCCTATGCGATGCTGTTCGTGAAAAAGTTTGCCGCGGGTGATCCTGTGGATTTAACCGCGCTGGTCGAATTCTCCGTCAACAAAACCAGCGAGATCGTTTTCATCGGGCCGGCGGGCGGAGGCATTGAGGTGGAGGTGGAGGGCCGGACGATCATGGTGATCACCCCCGAATCCCCGCTCGGTCGCTTGCTCATGGGCAGGAAAAAGGGCGAGCGTTTCACGCGGAAGATCGGTCCGTTTGAAGACAAGTGCCGGATTGTCAGCGTGAGCTGATTTTTGGGGGATAATTGTTAGGCTGGAATGGTCGTCGACTTTCAGCCGGGGTCCCACTCACGCATGATTTTACCCGTCGACCGAATCCAGCGGTTATTCATCTGTTTACAGATGTTCACGCAACATAAACGAGCGTTTTTTCTGACTCTTATCGTGGTTCAATCCTCGTTCGGTAATGAGGCTCAGGAGTAGCTCCATAAAGTTGCCCCAATGTTACTTCCGCCAGAAATTCGGCAATAACACCACCAGCACGGTGTAAAATTCGAGGCGGCCGGCCATCATGAGGCCGCTGAGGATGAGTTTGGCGAGGTCGGGCATGGCGACGTAGTTGAGGGTCGGGCCGACCGCGCCGAAGCCCGGACCGATATTTCCGACCGCGGAGAAGGCCGCGCTGACCGCTGTGGCGAGGTCGTGGCAAAAGAAACTCATCATGATGGAGCCGGCGGCCAAAGTGCCGACGTAGATGAAAAAGAAAACCGCGACGTTGAATACGATGTCCTGGGCCACAATTTGCCCGCTTAATTTGACTGTGTAGACCGCTTGCGGCTTGAGAAAGACCTTGATGATCCGGGTCATTTTCTTGGCCAGCAGCAGGATGCGGATTTGCTTGAGCGCACCGGCGGTGGAGCCGGCACAACCGCCGCAGACGAAAAGGAATAGCAGTACTAGCTTGGATAGCGTCGGCCACAACTCGTAGTCGACCGTGCCGAAGCCGGTTGTGGTCAGAATGGAGGTGGTGAGGAAAGCGGCATGACGGATGGCCTCGGCGAGCGAGAGGCCCGCGGTGATAAACAGATCCCCGCCGATGAAGAGCAGGGCGACCAGCCAGAACCCGAGGTAGAACCGGCATTCGGAATCGCGGAAGTAGCAGGCGGGCTCTCCGCGCAAGGCCCGGAAATGCAAGGCGAAGTTGATGCCGGCGAACAGCATGAAGATGGTAATGACCGATTCTATATACACGCTGTCGAATGCAGCAATGCTGGCGGAGCGGGTGGAGAAGCCGCCGGTGGAAATGGTGGCGAAGGCATGGCAGACCGCATCAAACCAGTCCATGCCGCCGACCTTGAGCAACAGGATGAGCAGGACGTTAAGCAGCACATAAACCGCGTAGAGAAACTTCGCGGTCGAGGCGATGCGCGGGGTGAGGCGGTCCTTGGAGGGGCCGGTGACTTCGGCGCGGTAGATGTTCATGCCGCCGACCCCGAGGTAGGGGATAATGGCTACCACCAGCACCAGAATGCCCATGCCGCCGAGGAAGTGAGAGCAGGCGCGCCAGAGCAGGATAGCCCGACTATGGTTTTCGAGGTTGCTCATCACCGAGGCACCGGTCGTGGTGAACCCGGAGCAGGATTCAAAAAAAGCATCTACCGGATTGCTCATCGCGCCAGTGAGGAGGAAGGGGATGGCGCCCAGCAGCACGGCGACCAGCCAGCCGAAGACCACGATGCCGATGCCTTCGCGACGGGCGAGTTCAACTTTGGTGCGGGTGGTGATCCACATCAGGATACTGGTTAGAAGGGTGATGGCGGCCGACAGCAGCATGCCTTGCCAAACGGTCGAGTCGTCGTGCATGACAAAAGACACGCCGGCCACGATGGCCATCACACCGGCGAGAAGCATGACCAGAAAGGAAATTAGATGTATGACGACGCGGAAATTCATACCCGGCGAATCTGCTCAGCGGGAGAAGAGCGCCTCCACCTTGGCCACGCTTTTAGGCAGGGCAAAGACGACCACCCGGTCGCCCGCCTGCAAGGTGAGGTCGCCGGTAGCGGGGATGAGCTCTTCGCCGCGCATAACGGTGGCGATCATGATGCCCTTTAGAAGTTTCAAGTCGCGGATGGCCATCCCGTTCCAGGAGGCATCCGGGGGAAGCTGGACTTCGAGCAATTCGCCGGGCAGGCGATGCAGGATGGCGGCGGCCTTAAAGTTCTTCCCGCGCACGAAATGCAAGATGGCGTTGATCATCGACACGTGCGAGCTGACCGCGCGGTCGAGCAGGCTGAGGCGGGTGATGATGGGTACGTAGTCGGGTTTGGCGACCTGGGCAATGGTGAAAGTGGCACCGGATTTTTCGCCGAGCAGGCAGATCATGATGTTGGTTTCGTCATCGCCGGTGGCGGCGACAAAGGCGGTGCCCTTGACCAGGTCGGCGCTGGACAGGGTGTCCTGGCTCAAGGCGTCGCCGTGCAGGACGGTGGCGTGGTTGAGCTGTTCGGAACAGAATTCAGCGCGGGCGAGGTTGCGTTCGATGAGCACGGTGTTGGCGTGGATGCGGTCGAGCCGCCGGGCCAGTTCGAGCCCGAGATCGCCGCCACCGGCCACCACGATTTTCTCGAAGTTCGCGTGGTCGGGGCTGGCCCATTCTAGCAGGGCCATGACATCGGCCTCGGCGCCGACGATGTAGACGTCGTCACCGATCATGAACTGGGTGTCGCCGGAAGGGATCATCACGTCCTCGCCCCGCATGACCGCGATGAAGCGGATGCGGTTGATGAGGGCGGACTGCGGGAACAGCTTGAGCGGCTGCATGATCATGGGGCTATCCATGTGCACGCGAATGCCGACGGCGAGGGCGCGGCCGTCCAGCATGTCGACCGCCTCGGTGGTGCCGGGCATCCGGAGAATCTTGAAGATTTCCTCGGCGCACTCCTCCTTTTGGCTGACCACAAGGTCGATTCCGAGTTTGTGCAGGTCGTATTCGCTGTTGTCGCTGTAGGCGCGGCAGCTTGAAACGCGGGCGACTTTCATAGGGACGCCGACCAAGTGGGCGAAGGCGCAGACCAGGATGTTAACCGCATCGCGGCTGGTAACGGCTACCAGCAAGCCGGCTTTGCTGATTTCGGCCTGGCGAAGTACGAGCGGATCGGAGGCATCGCCTTCGACAGTCTGAACGTCGAGCTGGGCTTGCACCTGCTCCAGCTTTTCTGCGTCGCGGTCGACCATGACAATGTCATGGCGCTCCTCACTCAGGCGAGCGGCAAGGTTTCGGCCGGCATTCCCGGCGCCAATGATGACTATTCTCATGGGTTTAGTCGCTTTCCTTGCCGGTTTTTCATCCGGCAAAGGGATAGACTATGCTCTTTTGGGCTTCGCCTGACAAGCGCGCAGGCATAAGGAATCTAGGGTACCACCATGACGCGATAAAAGCGGGAGGAGGCGGTAACAGATGGGTTTTCCGCCGCAGGCTGGAGGGTCGTGCGGGTGGGCGACTGGGGGCGGAAGGGGAAGCCTTCGAAACTCCAGGCGTTGGTTAGCGAGCCTTCCTTGTAGACAATCTGGTACTGCCGGTTGGTGCTCGCATCGAAAGCGATGCTGATACCGCCGTCGGGTTCGGGCACGGCTTCGATGTACAGCACGCTGGTGGCGTTGGTGGGGTTGGTGTCGGCGACGAATTCATCGCGGTTGGTCTTGCCGTCGCCGTCGTTGTCATTGTTGCCGTCATTCCCGTTGCCCGGATCCAAACCGAAAAGCGTTTCCCAGTCGTTGGGGATGCCGTCGCCATCCATGTCGGGATCGCATGCATCTCCGATGCCATCCTCATCAAGATCGGCCTGTTCGGCGTTCGATGCCTGCGGGCAATTGTCGTCGACGTCGCGGATACCATCGCCATCCGAATCGAAGTCGGCGTCGCACAGGAAGGCCTTCACGACCACGTCATCGACCATCCAATAGCGCTCGTTGCGGGCATTGTAGTAGCGGAACCGGATCATCACGTTCGCGGCGCCGGCGGCGACAGTTGAAATGTCGAGGAGTTCGGTGACCGGTCCACGGTAGCTGGCACCGGATTTACGCCAAACGTTGACCCAGGGACCAGCCGCACCGTTGACGCTAATGTCGACATCGGCGATTTCGTTTTCGCGCTGAAGAAAATCAGTCTTGAATTCGAGGTGAGCCTGGAGGGCGTTGGCAAGGTCCAGCGAAGGGGTGCGTAAATCCGAATCAATGTCGATGCGGCGGCCGAAGAACTGACTATCTACGATCGCCATGTTGCCGCTGCCGCCGGTAAGGTTTTGTCGTTGACCGGGATTATCCAAGCGCCAGATGCCATTTTCGCCGAAGTTGTCGATGATACTCCACCCGGAGGGCGTGGTGCTTGTATCGAATGCCTCGACGAGCACATTGGTAACAACGGCAACACCGAAACAATCATCGCAAGCATCGCCGAGACCATCCTTGTCCGCGTCGGCCTGGTCGGAATTTGCTAGGTCGGGACAGTTATCCGTATCGTCGGGCACACCGTCGAGGTCCGTATCGTCGGCGCAGGCGTCGCCGATGCCGTCATCGTTGCTGTCTAGCTGGTTGGCGTTGGCGACAAGTGGACAATTATCAAAGGCGTTGGGTATCCCATCACCATCTATATCCGGATCAATGACATCGCCAATGCCGTCGCCGTCAAGATCCTCCTGGCCGGGGTTGGGGTTGAGCGGCGCATTGTCCGATTCGTTCAGGACGCCATCGCCATCCATGTCCGGGTCGCAGGCATCGCCCAGTCCATCGCTATCCAGGTCAGCTTGTTCCGGGTCGGCGACTTCGGGGCAAAGGTCGTCATCGTTGGCCACGCCGTCGCCATCCATGTCCGGGTCGCACAAGTCTCCGATGCCGTCATTGTCCATGTCTTCCTGGCCGGGGTTGAAATCAAAGGGGCAGTTATCCGCTCCGTTGGCTACGCCGTCACCATCGATATCGGGGTCACAGGCGTCGCCGATGCCATCGCCGTCGGTGTCAGTCTGGATGGGGTTGAAATCTTCAGGGCAGTTATCTTGCGCGTCCGTGAAACTGTCGCCATCGGTATCGACTGCGATTTCACCGCGGATGCGGATCGAGCCGGAGACTTGACCGTCGTTGATGGCGCCCGGGGTGGCGGTGGCGCGAATCCAGCCATCGCCTGTATCGCCGAGGACGTTGGAGGGTGCCTGAATGGAGGTCGTGGAGGCGTCAAGTATGGCAACGTGGAGATAGTTGTCTGCTTCGGTGTTACCGTTGGTGACGACGGTTCCGGGGTCGTCGACAGGCAAATCACCCGCGCCTCCCCAGGCGATAGCGTCAACGATATTACCCTGCGGGTCGTAAAGGATCAGACCGTCGGGTCCGTTCTGCATGCTGCCGAAAGCTACTTCGAGGTCCACGTTGAGGGTGGAGGTCACCCCGGTGGCGATGACGCAGAATCCGAGCGGTGAGCCGAATTCGTCCTGAATACCATCATCCGGCACGATGAAGGAGGGGAGCGCATTGCTCCAGATAACGCTGTCGGACGTATCCACGCCATTGCGGTGTTCGATGACATAGCCGGCGAGATCGAAACCTGCGGGGGCGATGAGCTCGATGAATTCCGCGACATCGGAACTGGGCGTATCCGAATCGATTTCATTGAACCGGGGCTGGCCGCTGCCCGGCTCGGCAGGCGGGCGGGGGTAGAAGTAGACGTTAGTGGAGGAGTTGGCCGTGCCGCCGGAAAAATCTGCTGTGAAGTAGTAATAGAGATTGGCTCCAAGTCCGGCTCCGGTGTTGATGGCGGGGGTAACCCACTGGTTATTGGTGGAGGCGGATGCCGCCACGGATTGCCAGACGCCACCCTCTAGTCGCCAGAAGGCCGTCACGCTGAGGTTGGTGACCAGTTGGTTGGGCACCAGTCGGGCGTTGAAGACGACCAAGTCATTGGTGAGCGGCGCGGAGGGCGTGGTGCGAATGTTTTCGAAGAAGGCGCTTGGCGCGGCACAGGCGAAGTGAACGCCGGGAGTAGCATCTGCCGCGCTGCCGATCGTCCACTCGTTGGTTTGCCATTCCGGGAAGGGATCGCTGGCCCCGGTAACGCGAACGGCGCGGCTGGTGGGAAAAGCCCAAGCCATGGAGAAGTCGGCTGGACCGGCGGCTTCGCCGATGACGCCATAACGGTCGGTGGTCAGGCTGGCGGGACTGATAACCGCGATAACGTCGTTACCATCAAGAGCAAGCAGGTTGGTGGCGATTTGATCCGCGGCGAGGCCGAAAGTGTTTTGAAAGGCGGATGCATCGGCGGCGATGACGCGCGTCCCGCCTCCCGCGATCGAGCCGGAGAGGGCGATGGTTTGGGGTGTTAAACCGTCTGGATAAACGACGAGGGTGTAACCATTGATATCCTTGGCGGATTGACCGGAGTTGTGTAGCTCGATGTACGATGCACCGGGGGTGGGGTGATCCACCACTTCGCTGATCATCAACACAGGGTTGATGCAGGCGAGTCCGTCAATGATGTTGAAGTCTGCGAACAACAACAGGTGGTCGGAAGCATCGGCGCTGGTGGTTGAGGCGAGCGGGCTGCCGAATTTGGGGAGACCGCCCACGCCGTCATCGCGGGTGGAATTGTAGACCTCGCCGGCCGGCGCGCCGTAAGGGCTGGTCATGATATCTTCGCTAAGCAGGATGTAGTCCAGCGTGCCACCGCTGTTTCCATAGGTGCTGTCCTGGGTGGAATCCTCTTGAAACGCTACCACCGGTTCGAGGCCCGCGATGGCGAAGCGATCGGTGGGGAAGAGGCGGTAGGCCACGGGGAACTGCACGTCGCTGCCGAGCGCATAGGAGGCAGGTAGACCGGTGGGAAGCGCGTTGACGACATCGACTTGAGGATTGGCCGTGTCTTCGTTGAAATCGCCAATGATGGCGTACTCGGTGTTCAGTGGATTCGACTCGAGGTAGGCGACAAGGTTGGAGACCGTGCGGCGCGCCTCAATGGCCCGGCGGAACTGGTTTACCTCGCCACCGATAGCCTTGTAGTGAACGACGTAAACCGCGAAAGGGTTCAGCGCGCCAGGTACTTCAACCTCAATGCGCAGCGGGAACCTGGTTAACTCGGTGGCACCCGGAAATTCGGTGACTTCGGCGGTTCCGGTGATCGGATAGCGGCTGAAGAAGCCGAGTCGCTGGGAACCGGTGAGCGGTCCGGAGCTGTTCCCGTAGGCGATGTGCGGGTAGCCCAACTCGGCGGCGAGGGTGACCCAATTGTCGTAGTCGGTGTTTAGCAGTTCCTGGAAACCGATGATGTCGGGGTTGACGCGCTGAATGACGGATTTTACGGCGGTATATTCGGGGGAACCGGGCAGTCCTACACCGAAAAGCACGTTGTAGGATGCTAATCGGACGTTCACCGCGTCAGCTTGACATAGCGCCATAATTGCCAACGTGATGGCCAGTCGTATGCTACGCAAATTTCCCATGCATGATTTCTCCCCGATCAGAATAAAAAACTTACCACAAACCGCTGTTTTGCAAAGGTATAAAGAAATAAATCAGGGGCGGGTTATGCCGAGGCGGAGGGTGGGGAGAGTTTCGTCGACCAGGGTTTGGCTGAGGTCGAAGAGGGCAAAGCCACCCATGCCGCGCTGGCGGAGGGCGAGGATTTGCTCGACCACTTGATCGCCGCTGAGGCGGCTTTCGTTGGCAGTGACCCCGATGCCGGGATAAATGCGGCCGCGGGCACCGGGGATTTGAAGCTGCTGGTCGAGCAGGGCGGTGAAGCGGTAGAGGTCGTTGGCGTAGTTCATCGGGGTGACGAAGTCGAGCAGGTCCTCTTTTATCCACGCGCCCCAATCCTGTCCGATGGAGCTGATGATCTGCGGATAGCCACCCCAGACCGCGGCGGAGAGTTTGGTGCCGGGTTTTTGTGCACGGACAAGCTCACGGGTTTCGCGGACGAAGGAGGTGATGACGCTGGCTCGCCACGCCTTGAATGTGTCCTGATGTCGTCCGCCATCCAGCACATCGGCGGGCCAGGTTGCGGTCATAATGCCGGTTTCAGCCTCGAAACGTTGGCGGGTGTAAGCTGAATAGCACCATTCGCCTCCGGGATAGCGGATGTAATCGAGGTGTATGCCGTCGACGTCATAGCTGGCGAGGATTTCGCGAATAAGGTCAAAGTGATGCCGGCGGTTAGCGGGATGCGCGGGATTCATCCAGAGTTTTTCTTTTCCCTTGGCGTCGTGCTGCAGTCGCTCGCCACCAAGCAAGGGTTTCGTGAGTTCCTCGCGCGAGTTTTCGAGCGTCCAGCAAACCAGCCAGGCGTGAATTTCGAGACCGTGCTTGCGGCAGGCCTTGATCGCTTGTGCGAGTTGGTCGCCGTAGTTCGCGAAGGTGAAGGAGCTGGGCACATATTCGCTTGCGTAATGCGCGAGACCGGCCCAGGTGGCATTGACGAAGACGACGTTGATGCCGCTGTTTTTGAGGAATGCGGCGGTGCGGTCCCAGTCGCCGGGGAACCAGCCGGTTGCATCGTGATCCCACACCGCGCGGAATTCGCCCGGCGCCGGTCGCTGGACCATGGCGTAGGCCTTCATCATGAGCATGGAGAGTTCATACCCTTTCAGGGTCGCATCGCGGTAACGTTCGGCGGCGTAAAAGTCGAGGAGGGTTTTTTGCAGATGGCGGGCGCGCCGCTGGAAGGCGACGATGGTTTCGCGGTCGGGATGTTGCCGGGCGAGGGCGGTCATAGCTGTAATGGCCTGGTCGAGGTCCGGCCAACTGTCGATGCGACCGGCGTGGAGGCGGGCGTGATCGGCGGCGTCTTTCCAGATGCTTTCATCGAGCGAGCCGAGGAGGGCGGTGAGGAGACGGCGTTTGGCGGCGGTATCGTCATCGAGCAGGAGGTGGGTGAACCAGTAGCCGTGGGGTGTGGCGATGACCGCGGCTTCGCGCGAGGTTTGCCCGGCGGCGTTGGCCCAGCGGGCGATGACGCGGCTTTTCTTGGTTGCGGGCTTCGCGGGGCCGATATTCCAGGACTGCTGGTGGATACTTTCCGGAACGCCGGGCGGGGCCTCGGCGTTGAACTGCATGGCGCGCCAGCGGGCGATGTCGCGGGTGGACTGCGCGGGCTCGAGCTTGACCTGCATCAGGGCGGCGAGGCGTTCGCTGGAGCTGTAGAACACCAGCAGCTTGCCGCCACGCTTGACGAACGAGTCAAGCGCCTTGACCGAAGCGGCGGAGGGTTGGGGATTGTAGGGCAGGATGATAATGGAGGCGTTGGCGGCGGCCTTGGCGAGTTCGTCATCGGTGATCACGGCATGGCCGATGCCGCTTTGCTGAAGCCAGTCGCTGATGCGTTCGGTAGTGCGCTTGGCCACCGCGCGTTCGGTGTTGTTGGGCGCGGAGGTGGTCGCTTGCACGATGAACAAGCGATCGGTACGGGTGGTCAAGCCGTGGACAAGCAACGAGGCGTTGATGGCCTGGCCTTTCCATGGGGAGAGGCGGATTTTATCGATAGCGTTCCATCCGCCGGGCGTGCCTTCGGTTTGGAAGTCGCCCTTGCGCAACACCAGTTTCTGGCGACCGGCCACGCCGAGCGGTTTGCTCCAAACATACCAGCCCTGACCACTGCGCAAGTAAACAGCCAGCGAACGCATCGCCGACGGTTGCTCGCAGCTGACCTCCAGCTCGAACGCGGTGGCGGCTGAAAAATCCCACGCGCCATCAAGGTCCCAATACACCCGGTCGCGATCGGTGGCGAAGGGTAAGTTGAAGACCAGTCCGTTATTGGCACGGACTTGCGGAGCCGGACTGCCGGCGGCGGGTTGCCAGCGCTCGGCAGAAGAGAAGTCGTCGATAACCCCGGCGTGGGCAGGCGTCATCCACAGCAGACAAGTGCCGAGTAAACATACCAGCCAACATGAAGTTGATCTCACAATGATTTAAGCGTGGGCCAAAGCAGGAAGCGTAGCGCTGATTTCCGTGATGATGGCGGAAGGTTTAGGTAATGTCTCTCCGGCAAGCTGCATGCCTTCAAGGTGAAATTCGATTGCTTCGCGGATCATCTTCCTGGCTTCGGCTGATGTTTTCCCAACCGCGACGCAACCCGGTAAATCAGGGACATAGGCCCCCCAGGAGCTCGGCCCTTTTTCAATTACGACAGCATACGTGCGCTTATTTTTCATTTCTTCAATCCTGCCTGTTTTAAAATGCTATTCAGTGTTCCGGGCGGAACGTCCATGCCTGGTTTTCCGGCAATCGTAACAGTTCCCTGCTTGGCCGGATGATGTAACTGGCGGTGCGATCCTTTCTGCCTGACGACACGCCAGCCTTCACCCTCAATCATTTTGATTACGTCCCTAACTTTCACTTCTTGTCATACCCTATCATGCATCCTTACCAGTTCAAAGATTCCGCTGGAGGGATTTAAAAGATCCCGCTCTCATCTCCAAGGAACGCCAATACCTGCGGAATAACTTCCTCGTGATGATCCTGCAGGGCGCCAAGGTGATGACCGCCGGGGATGAGGATGATTTTTTTAGGGTCGCGGGCGGCGGCGTGTAACATTTCGGTGTGCTGGTGGGGTATGACGAGGTCAGCGGTGCCGTGGATGAAGAGGATGGGAACGGGCGCGATATCGGCGATCGTCGCATGAGGCGATAAATCGTCGTTGGTCAGCCAATACGATAGCGGAATCCGCAGTATAGATAGCAAGGGCATCTCCTTGATTTTGTCGCGGACGATCTGGCGGTAGGAGTAGAAGGCGGAGTCAATGATCAGCGCCTGTCCGCGCAGCTCGGGATGACGACCGGCGACCGCGAGGGCGATGGTGCCGCCGAGGCTTTGGCCGATGATGGCGATGCGGTTGGTGTCGACTTCCGGAAAGGTGCGGACCAGCCGCAGCGCCGCCACACCATCTTCGAAAAGGCCCTGGCGCGACGGGTTGCCTTCGGATTTTCCATAACCCCGGTAGTCGAACAGGAAGAGGTTGTATCCCTCAGCGGGCAACCAATCCACGAAACCGCTGTGCGCGGTCAGGTTCTGCGCGTTGCCGTGGAACTGAACCACCGTGCCGCGGGCGGGCTGGGTGGATGCAGGCGTGAACCAGCCATGCAGCCGGGTTCCATCCAGACTCTCAAAAAACACCTCGCGGGTGCCGGGTCCCATGCTCTCCGGCGTCCGGTACGCCACCCGGTCCGGATAATAAAACATCCGGCTCACGCAACCAGGCAGCGCCACCGCGATGAGAGCGACTAAGATGAGCTTGGGCAGCCAGTGATGGTTGAGGATTTTTAAAGCGGACATGTTGGCGATCATGGCAATACTTTCCTGTCACTTAAAATTATAAATAATTAGAGGTTGTTTTTCACATATTGAAAGTTTTGAGGACAACCCGAAGCTGGACGGGTGATTGGGATATGCCTATGCAGGCGATTACGCCAACGC
>JBMTVS010000020.1:0-18943 GCA_049451655.1 Kiritimatiellia bacterium
TTGGTCGATGCGGGTGAGTTGTTGTTCGCTGTCTTGAATCAGGCCGGCTTCTCGTTTGCGGGTGGTGATGCTGGCGGTGCGATTGCGGGCGTTGAGGATTTCATCGGCGTGTACCATCATCGCTTCGGCCCGGCTTCTTTCCGCCCAGGCCCGGTCAATCTCTTCGGTGGCCCGCAAGCTAACCGCTTGCCATTTAGCGCGTTGCGCCTCCGCGCGAGAATCTGCCGCCTCCGCCCGCCGGTCAACCTCCGGACGCCATAGAGGGACAGACAATACAGGCCCCGCCCACGCCGACCAACGTTCTATGTCCCCCGCATCTTCGCCCTCGCCGGCGGCCTGGACCACGAGCGAGAGGGATGGCCGGTTCTGGCGGCGGGCGGAAATTGTCTGTCCCTCTGCCGCGCGCAAGGCCTGGTAGGCGGCGACCACGTCGGGGCGGCCGACGACGTAATTGGTGGCGGCAAGGTCGGGCGGGGCGGGGAGGGTGAATAGATTGAGTGTCCCCGGCGGGGTTTGTGGGTCGACGCCGCCGAGCAGGCTGCGGAGCCGAATGGCGGTCCGGTCCCGGGCGGTTTCGGCGGCCATGAGCTGATGCTCGGCATGTTGCCAGGCGGCGAGGGCGGCATCAGAGGTTTCGGGCGCGTCGAGCCCGGCAGTAACCCGGTTTCCGCTGCGGCGATGCAGAGCGGCGCGCGCGTCAACCGCCTCCCTTAACGCGACTACCGCCTCGTTCTGATAGGCGAGTTCGACGTAGGCCCGGGCGATGTCGAGCGACAACAAAAGCTGTGTCCCTTCCCATTCGGCCTCGGTCATGGCGGCGGTGGCGCGGGCGGCGTCGACGCCTGGGCCGATTTTGCCGAACAGGTCGAGTTCCCACGATAACCGCGCTGAACCGAAGAGCGGGTCGATGTCGTCCTCGACGCCGCCGGTGTTCATGGATTGCTCGCGACCGGAACGGAATCCGGCATCAATGGATGCCCTGGGCAAACGACCGGCCGCGACGGCCCTGGCATCCGCATCCGCCGCCTGCACCCGGGCCAGCGCCGCCGCCGCATCGGGATGCGCGGCCAAACCCTGCTCGATGGCTGCGTTCAGACCGGGATGCTGAAACGCCTCCCACCAGCCGAAGCTCGAACCGGACAGCAAGGCCGCCGCGCAAATGACCACCCAGCGACTCACAGCAACTCAATCCGCTCCGCGTTAATAATCAACACCTCGTCTGAACTCTGCGGCGCTACCACACCCTGCACCCGCATGCGGCTCAATTCCTTTAGTCCATTAACGCCCCGGATTTCCCGCTTCAGCACCGCGCCAGTTTCATCGACCACCTGAATGGTTGCCGTGCCCGCGCGAATCGCTTCGGGGTCGTCGCAACATAAATCCCACGGGGTTGGACAATGGCCGTCATCCCCAAGCAAATCGCATGAAACCAATACCTCTTCGTCGCCCACCACAAACGCGGCCCGGTTAGGCACGAAGGGCTCCATCATGCCCATGACCTTGCCGACGAGTATGACCGCCTCACCCGGCTTGGCTTTGGTCTTGAGCGTCGTGATAGCTTCCGCCTGATCTGCGTCGACCGACCCGTAGAGTCCGGCGAACACATCCGCGGACGCGGGCACTTGACCGGCGGGTTTCTCCGCCGCTTCTTTTTTGCCGCACCCGTTGGTCATCACAACGGCTACGGTCAGCATAATCATCGTAATCCATATATTTTTCATGGTGTTCTCCTCATCGTTTATGACGCCTCCCGCAAGGCGCGCGGAAGGCTTGGTTTCAAACATCGAATAGCAGGTGGCATGGCGCCGATAAGTCCGAGCAGTACGCCAGCGGTAATTCCGGATAACAAAGCCTCGGGCCCGATGCGCAAATAAAATGCGCCTGCGCTTAAATGAACGACCCGGTCGGTCAGGGCAACAGTGGCGACCAGCGCGCCCAGCAGCGTTCCAATCAGCGCGGTCATCATCGACTCCTGAATAAATGAAATCACCACCGCGAACCGCCGGAAGCCCATCGCCTGAAGGGTGGCCACTTCACGCACCCGGGAAGCGAAGGCGGCGTATAAGGTGTTGAGTCCACCAAATACCGCCGACACGGCGATAAGCATGGCGGTGAGCCAGGTCATCAGCCGCACCGGCGCGTAAAACGCGGCCAGCTTCTGGTAGTAGGCGCGCTCGTTGATGGCGGTGAGCTCGAGGTCGAGTCGCTGCCGGGTGAAGAGCGCGATATCATCCTCATCCGCTGTATCGCGTCGTACGATAATCGAGCTGACCGTCTCGCGCTGGGCCAACGTACGCAGGTCATTTAAATTGAGCCATATCTCCGACTCCATCACCGTTCCCGGCGCGGCAAACACACCACTGATTTCGAGCGATGCCGAGTCAAATTGAATCCGATCGCCCGGCCTCAATGCGCCCTCATTTACCCCGAACCTTTTCCAGGCCAGGCGCCCTGCCATCACTTCACCCGGACCGGGAAAACGTCCCTCCAGCAGCGCCACCTCCGGGTGGGTGAGCAAGGCTCCCGCGGTCACACCGCGCACCATGCCGCGGGCCTGGGTGCCATCCGGCATTTTCAGGTAAGCCATGTGAATAATCTCGGGCGAGACCGCGCGCGTGCCCATGACTTCATGTAAGCCGCTCAAGCTGGCTTCAGCAATTCCCGCGGCGCGCTCTGCGACCTCGCTGCGTTGCATCGACTCTTCACTGCCCGTGCCAAGCAGGATAGTGTTGCGCGGCGAACCCGAGGCTTGCAGCGTCCGCCGCATGCCGTCGTTGAGCGCATACGCGCCCATTACCAGCATCACCACCAGCGCGCTGCCGCCGATGGTTTGCAGCAGGCGCGCCTTGTCGCGATAAAGGTTCCGGACCGCATAATGGAAGGGCAACAGCATGTTCAGCTCCGCAAGCTTTCCACGATGGGACGGCGAATCGCAATCCACGCCGGGTACAATGACGCCAGCCCACCCAGCGCCAGCGACAACAACAAACCGCGCGCAAAAATGAGCGAACTGGCGGAGACCGCCATGATCTGGCCCTCATTCCCGAAGGTAATGTTGGCCAGGCCTAGAAACGCCATCGCAATGCCCGCGCCCAGCAAGCCACCCGCGAATCCGAGCAGCACACCCTCGCAGGTTACCAGCCAACCGATGGCGCGGTCGGGGTAACCTAACGTTTGCAGCACGGCATTCTCGCGCACGCGCGTTCGCACGATCAGCAGCACCGTATTCGCGACCAAGCCCAGCACGGCCACCACTGCGCCGAGACCAATCCAGCGGGTAAACCGGGTCAACTCCAGCAACTCGCGTGCGGCTTCGGCGAAGAAGGCCTTTTCCGGTTGGGTGTGCGTCGGTTCCTCGGCAGTCTTGAAGCGGGCATCAATGGCCGCCGCGACTTCTTCGAGTTGCGAGCTGTCCTCGACCCGCACATTGAATTGCGTGACCTCGCCGAGCCCGCGCCGGGAGGCCTGTTGTAGAAACGGCAAGTGCACATACGCGACGTTGTTGTCTTGCATGTTCGGCGAGGACAGCACGCCGCTTACCCGCACCCGCACCCCGGCCGCTTCGAAGGCGTCGCCGGGACTCAACCCGCGCCGCCGCGCGAAATTCTCGCCAATCAACGCGCCATCATCCGCGCGCTCCCAGTCTTCGCGCGTGCCCTCGACGATCTGAATCTCCGGTGCGTAGCGCGCGAGTTGACGGGGCGGCACACCCCGGAAGGTGATGATGTCGAGGCTCGCGCCGCAGTTGTTCACGGTGATTTGAATGGGAATCACCTCGTGCACGCCGGGGATGCGCTTGATTTCATCCTCGTAGTAAATGGGCAGGCGACTGGTCGACGGGCAGTAACGGTTCTCGCGATATACCACGAGGGTGACATCGGACGCGCCGATTTCCGTGGCCGCCGCCACCGCCGTTTGCATGCTCTCTACCAGCGAGAACAGGAACATGCCTGCACCGATGCCGATGACGGTCAGTAAGGTACGTACCCGGTGGCGATAGCATTGCTTCACCGCGAGCGGAATCAGTTGCAGCAGAATTTTTGCCTTCATCGCACCGCCTCCAACAGTTGGCCTTTCTCGAGGTGCAGGGTGCGCTGCGCCGCGTCCGCCGCCTTGGCGTCGTGGGTGACCATGACGATGGTTTTCTGCTGCTCGCGCGAAAGCTCCTGCAGCAGATGAAGCACGGCATCCGCTGATTCGCGATCGAGGTCGCCGGTCGGTTCATCCGCCACCAACAGCGGGGGATCCGCGACCAGCGCCCGCGCGATGGCCACGCGCTGTTCCTGACCGCCGGACAATTCCCGCGGATAGTGATGCATGCGGTCGGTAAGTCCTACCAGACCCAGCGCTGCCTCGACGCGCTCTTTTCGTTCGCGGCGACCCATGGGATCGAGCAGTAGCGGCAGTTCGACATTCTCGTACGCGGTAAGCACCGGCACCAGATGGTAAAGCTGAAAGATGTAGCCGACGTGGCGCGCCCGCCAATCCGCGAGCTGACGGCGCGAGAGGCCGTGAATGGGTCGACCATCAAACAGGATTTCGCCGGATGAGGGTTGATCGATACCGGACAGTAAATTCAGCAAGGTAGTCTTGCCGGAACCGGAGGGTCCCATCATGGCCAGAAACTCGCCGCGCGGAATCTCAAGGTCGAGCGATTCCAGCGGCGTGACCAGCGTCGAGCCTTTGCGGTATTGCTTGGTAACGGCGCGGCATTGAATGAGCGCTCCTGTTTTATCCGCGATCATGGCGTTTCTCCTTGGTTAGCCATCTTCACTTTGCTCCCCGGTTTCAGTCGATCGATGCCTTCCACGACCACCCGCTCTCCCGCCAGCAAGCCTTCGAATACTTCCTGCATGCCATTCCGCACCGGTTCAGCAAGGCGCACATCGCGCAACCGTGCGGTTTCAGTCACGCTATCCACCACCCACACCTGGCTATTTCCCTCTGCATCGACGGGTGCAGTCAGGGCGCGCTCCGGAATCCACAATGACTGATTCGCCGCTCCGCTTCTACCCGCACCCTGGCGTTGCCCGGCACCCAGAAACTCAACCCGGCACAACATTTCCGGCCGCATGCGCGGATCGGGTTGCTCGATGGCGACTTTTACCTGGAGGGTATTGCGGGTGATGTCGGCTTCGCCGGTGATGCGGGATACACGACCGGTGAAGACGCGGTTTGGAAATGCCGCGGTCACGATACGGGCGCTACCCCCTTCCTCGATTTTGCCCACGTCGGCTAACGGCACATCCACGCGAACTTGCAGGTGATCCGGGTCGTAGAGTTTCACAATGGCCGAACTCGCCATGTCGTCCATGCCCACCATACGCTTCATTCCGGGCGCGGCGTATCTCTCGAGCACAACGCCGCTCATGGGCGCATAAACGCGCGAACGCTCCAGCGCGAGGCGAGCTTCCTCGAGCATGACGGCGTTCGCTTGCGCGGCGGCGGCTTTTTCAATCCGGTCGGCTTCGCGCGCCAGCAAATTCGCCCGGGCGCTCGCGAGGCCCGATTGGGCATCGACCAGATTAGCCCCTGCGTCCTCCACCGCCCGGGCGGCGGCGATGCGTTCCACGGGGGAGGTGTCCTCTTCATCCAGACGCTCGATGCGTTGCAAACGATCGCTCGCTTCATCGAAACGGGCTTGCGAAGACTTCAGCATGGCTTCGGCGCGCGTGACCGCTGCCGAGGCGGAGGTCAGTTGATGCGTCGCGACTTCCAGCGCGGCTTCCGCACGGGCAAGTTGCGCTTCAAGTCTGTTCACTTCGAGCGTCATGTTGGTGTTGTCGAGGGTGGCCAGCAAATCGCCGGCGGATACGGTCTCGCCCTCGAGGACATGCACGGTCTCGACGAAGCCATCGGTTTTCACCGGCACCGTCACCGGGTAAGGGTCGGGCTCAATCCAACCGGAGGCTTGCGCGACCATGGCGCCGGGGGTCGCAATCACTTCCGGTTGTTGCGTTGAATCCTCGCCGCTCTCCAGCAACAAGACGGGCGTGGTCTTCACGGCGATTCGCGGTCGCAACTGCTCGCCGAAGATTAATGCGAAAAGCAGTACGGCTCCGGCCAGGAGACCGGCCATGAGCAACCAGGCGCGCCGGTCTTTCGAGCTTCCACCGGCTTCCTGATTTTTACGTTGTAGGGTTTGAAGTTGTTGATGTTGTTTCATGGATACCTGTCAATTGACGATCGTTGAAAATGAGCCCGAGCGGGCGCATTACGTCAGGGGATACCCCGCATTGCGCGGGAATCGACAGGTTCAGATCAACAAGGTGCAGAGGGTCAGCCGCAGCGGCGGACCGGGCGGGGCTTGTGCCTTGTCGCAGGTGTAGAAGACATAACCGGATGTGTGTCCGACATTATCATGCGCCAGTTGGTCAACCAGCACCAACGTGTGCTTGATACCCGCCTCAATCTTGACCGAGGCAGCTTGATCGGCCGGTTCAATGTTGAGCGTGATGCAGCAAGTATTGTCGTCGTTGCTCTGCTTCGTGTTTGCCGAATTGCCTTCATCCGGACAGCAGGAGCAGCAACAAGCCTCGCATTCTGTCATGGAGGCAAGGCAGATCGTCATCTGCTCGGGCAACCAGCCCAGCAGCATGGTGGCGACCAGCAACTTGATGGACATTTTTGAAGTCATAACCTGACTCAAGCAAACACCCGGACCTTCAACTTGTCAAATCAACAAAATGAAGACAGGACCTTGGACCGCCCCGCGCGGAGGCCGTTCAAGGCCGGCTATTTGACCTCACCAATGGCGACCAAAAATGCGTGATCCTCGGGGGCAAGCGAACTGAGTCCCACGATGATTCTTTGCCCGTTTTTGCCTCTGAGTTCGACAATCGATCCCATGGCTTCAACGAACACCGCGTCGACCGGCTGCTTGCCCTTGATGTTCCATGTGCGCGAGGTATTCCGGTCGGCTTGTTCCACGACCGGCAAATTCGCGCGGTCAATTTCGAAAGGTTTGGGTGCCGGTGCCGGTTCCCGGGGGGGACCGAAATTCGAGGCGTGCGGCTTAATCATTTTCTTGAGATGGCGGACATATTTATCCGGGCCGCCCGGTTGGTAGCCGGTCTGGCCGATCGTTTTCCCGGACGGATCCAAGAGCAGAATGGTCGGAAAACCGCGGATGCCATATTGCTGCCGCAAGCTCTCGTTTTGACGGGAGAGTTCCGCGGACAATGGCTTCTCTTGCGGACTATCAATATAAACCATAACCAGGTTCTTGTTGGCATAAGTGATGAACGGCGCGCGCGAAAATACTTCGTTGTCGAGTTTGATGCACCAGCCGCACCAATCGGAACCGGTAAAGTTCATGAGCACAAAGCGGTTTTCGCTGGCGGCTCTTTGCAGGGCTCCCGCGTAATCCGTAGTCCAGGCCGGCGAGCCGCCCTCCGCGGGCTCGACCACGTCCATCACACGTGAACAAGAGAGTTGAAGCACAACGGCGACTGAAATAGCCAAACATGAACTTATCGACTTAATTCTCATGATTATATTCTTTCATGACCATTAGGGATTGTCCAGATTCGGGCATCCAGGAGAAACACATGGACGACTTTCAGCTTTTAATTGATTTGCACAAGAACGGTGAGCGGCAGGGGCCGGGCAGCGATGCTCACACGGAGAAGGCGATTGCCTTGGCCGGACTGGACCGGAACGCGCCGCTGAGCATTGCGGATATCGGCTGCGGCACCGGCGCCTCCACGCTGACCCTGGCCCGCCATCTGAATGCGCGCATCACCGCGGTCGACTTCCTGCAGGATTTTCTCGACGTACTGGAAACGCGCGCCGCCAACGAAGGCTTGTCCGACAAAATCGAGACCCTTTGTCGACCGATGGAGGAGTTAACGTTCGACGACGAGTCTTTCGACGTCATCTGGTCGGAGGGGGCGATTTACAACATCGGCTTCAACAAAGGCATTCGCGATTGGCGTCGCTTTTTGAAGCCGGGCGGACTGCTGGTCGCGTCCGAGATCACCTGGCTCACCGCTGAACGCCCGCCGGAAATCCAAAAGCACTGGGATACCGAATACCCGGAAATCAATCTCGCCTCCGCAAAAATCACCCAGCTCGAGCAAGCCGGCTACGAGCCCGTGGCCTACTTCACCCTGCCGGAGGATAGCTGGATGGACCATTACTACCGGCCGATGCAACAACGGTTCCCGGATTTTCTGGCCCGCCACGGCAACAGTGCGGAGGCCAACGCCATCGTCGACGCGGAGCAGCAAGAAATCGCGCTCTATGATAAGTACCGCGCGTACTTCAGTTACGGTGTTTACATGGCCCGCAGGCGATAGACGATCACCCCCGGGTCCCGGACGGATCAATCATCAATCGTCCCGCGGCCCGCACGAGATCGGCGAGGCTTTCGAGTTGCATTTTGGTCATGATCTGGGCGCGATGGGCTTTAATGGTGCGCTCGGTGATGCCCAATTCGGCGGCGGTTTGTTTGTTCATCCGGCCGGATACCACCAGTGCCATCACTTCCTTCTCCCGCGGGCTGAGGCTTTCATAGCGGGCGGTCAGGTCTCTCATTTCAGCATGCTCCTGGCGGAGTCTGAGGTTATGATCGAAGGCGTGCTGAATGGCCGCGGCCAATAGCTCCGACCGGATCGGTTTTACCAGAAAGTCGAACGCCCCTTTTTTCATGGCATCCACACTCATGTTGATATCGCCATGGCCCGTGAGAAAAATTACCGGCAGACTGGGGCATTTCTTCATCAAATGGGCGTGCAGGTCCAAGCCATTCAGCCCGGGCAAGTGAACATCCAGCAACAGACAACCGGGCCCCGGTTCGCCGGGTAACTGCATGAATGACTCGGCATCAGGGAATGCCTGCACGTTGAAGCCACGCGCCTCCAGCACATGGCATAAAGCAGGACGAAATGATTCGTCATCCTCCACGATATAAACAACCGCTGACTCGTAACTCATAAATCCTCCTGATCAGAATAAAGCGAGACATAAAAAATGGAACCATTTTCCGGATGGCGCCGGTAGGCAATGAGTCCCCGGTGGGCCCCGACTATTTTTTTGCTTATGGCGAGGCCCAGTCCGGTGCCCCCGGGCCGGACACTGAAGTAGGGCTCGAATATCCGGGCCTGATCCTTCTCCGGTATCCCGGGTCCGGCATCGTGCAATTCAATGCTTACCCCGGGGCGATCGCCGGCCAGGCTGTTGGTCGAGACCGTAACCGTTTCGCCATCCGGGGAAGCTTGAAGGCTGTTGCGCATCAGGTTGTAGAGCATTTGCTGTAACTGGAGCCGGTTACCCTGAATGCACGGCAGGTTCTTGCCCGGTATGAAGTTGATGTTCGACGCTTCGTTTTTTTGCTGTTCGTCCAGTAGCTGGATCGTCTCACTGACAAGTTCGTTGATGTCGACCGGATTCAGCTCCAGCTCGCGACTGGCGTATAAATCGCGAATTTTACGGATGATGTCGCTGGCGCGCTCATCGTCTTTCTTGATGGCATCAACGATGGGCGCGAGATTCTCACTCGCGACGCCTTTGGCCAGCATAATTTCAAGCGTTTCCGTGTTGCTTAAAATGGAGGCGAGCGGTTGGTTGATTTCATGGGCAATCGCTGCCGCCAGTTCGCCGTTTTCAGCTTGCCGTCTGACATTTTCAAGCAAGGTTCGCTGACGGTTCTCCTCCCGCAACAAGCGCGCCTGATAGCGTGAGCGTATGACGACCACGCCCCCGGTTGAAAACAAGGCCATGATCAAGCCGGATCCCCCCAGCATCCATGGCCAATATGTTTCCCACAAACCAGGCGGGCGATTCAAGATGATCGCACCCCCGGGAAGTTGTGCGGCTGAAAAACCAAAACGTTTCATTTCCGGCCAGTTCAGGTAGTAAAAATTCGGCATTACGAAATCCTGATTCATCATTTCGGAAGCACCGCCGTTCATGATACGCAGAACGATTTCCCCGCCGGTCGCACCGAGCTCTTCGGCTCGCGAAAAGAAACCGCCGGTCAAACCGTGTTCGAGGTATGAGCTCAGGTAGCCATACGTCGGCACCTTGCTCACCTTGTGTATACGGTTCATGGTTTCGTAGGACATCCGGTGAATACCGTCGCGATCGAGGTTTAATGAAACGTAAAACACCCCATCGCCGGGAAAGGCAAGGTTTCCGATATGACGAATGACTTCCGCCTGGTTATGATTCGTTAACCAGGTGATGTGAATGGGTTGATCCAGCTGGTCGATCGCCTCCTTGACCGGTTCGAGAAAGCGCTGGTCGATGGGACTACTTCCGGCAACCACCACCAAATTGGTCATCCGGGGTTGCAGGCGAAGGGCCAAGTCCAGGGTGGCAGAGCAATCGACAAGCCACCTTACGGGTATTGCATTAGGCGCTAGCCGGCCCGGACTGTTATCCATGAGCGCCAAACCAATCACGGGAACATTGGTGAATATGGCGTATTCACCTTGCGTCAGAAAATCCAGTTGGGATCGCAGCCCGGTGACTACCACGTCGGGCGGATACAGATGGTAACGATCGCGGAGTAAACGGGCGAGATCCTGGCGCAGTTCCGGCGAGGCGAAGCGGGAGAGTTCAACCGTCTCCTCGAAAAAGTCAACGGGACGGGGTGATTGAGAGATGATCGTGTCGCGCAGCGCCTGATAGGCGATGACATTGATCGGTGCACTGCGGCTACCTGGAAAAATTGCCAGCACGCGGGCGGGCTGATCCTGGTTGGCTAATGAATGATGTGCGCCGAAAATGGAGAAAAATATAAGAATTATTCCTATATTTTTATAAACCGCACAAATTGAAACCATCCTGTTTAGAGCAAACAGCGCTTTTCCCATGCCACAAATCAACGCGGTCCTACTCTTCGCCCATGACGACGGGGAGGTATTTTTCCCGACCGGCTTGGTGTCTGGTAGATGTCAGACGAAGAGGTTGTTTTTTGGGGCTGTTTTTCAGAATGCTTGGCAAGCAATTCCTGTTTAACTGGTTTCATATTCATCATGATTAGATTGCTACATACCCGTATCAGGATCATTCTTCAATTGAACTTTTGTACACGGGGCATCGGCTTTCGCGTCTAAACTAGAGGCCGAGCATGGCATCGAGTTGCAGGGCCAGCATGACGATCAGCGGCGCCGTGATGAAGCCGGCCATGGTGGAAAGTACCACGCCGCGCGACGCCAGAAAGCGGTCGCGGTTGAACATCGCCGCGAAGATCGGCGCGGATACTGCCACCGGCATAACGGCAATCAGGTAAATGACCTTGCGAATCATGGCGTGCCCGGCGATACCGAATGTTCCAGCCGCCAGCACCAAGCCAATCAAGACAAGCGGAGCAAGTATTAGTCGAGCTATCATCACCGCGGCCGCGCCGCGTAACTCCTCCGCCTTTGTCTCCGAGCGTTCGCCGATGTAGAGGCCAAGCACAACCAGCGAAAGAGGTATGGTGAAGCCTCCCACGATGCGCAAGATCGGCTCCAGCGGTTGTAGTGACAACCCGGGTTGACCCTCAAGCAGCGCCACCGGCAGGATGTGGAATGCTACCAGCAAACCTGCCATGGTAGCGAGTAACCCCGGACTGGTCGTCATGTAACGCAGCGCGTGCGTGCCTCGCAGATCGCCGTGGAGCAAGGCTATACCCGCCGTCCAGAGCAGAAACTGGGTTGGAATGTTGAAGAGCAGGATCAGCCGTACCGCCTCGTCCCCCCATAACGGACCCGCGACCGCGAGCGGTAGATAAATCCAGTTCGGCATGCCCACGAGATAGGTGTAAATGCGCCATTCCGCGCGCAAGTCGAACACGCGATGCAGCGCCCATCCAATCAACGCGGAACCCACCAGCACCACCGGCGTCCAGACCAGAATAGGCCAGTCGTCTACAAGCTCCTTGGGATCGGGGGTGATGGCGAGGCGATGAAAAACCAGCACCGGAAACAGCCAGAGCAACACCATTTTACCAAGCCTCTCCGCGCCTCTGGCGCCAACCAGGCCCAAGCGGCGCAAGCCAAATCCCGTCATGACCAGCACGAAGATCGGCACCAGCACCTTCATGATGTTTTCGGTCAGTTCCTGATTCATAGCTCCTGCCCCATCGACTTGCCGGCAATCCACCCGGTGGTCCAGGCCGCCTGGAAATTAAACCCGCCGGTAACGCCGTCGATGTCGAGAATCTCCCCCGCGAAGTAGAGTCCCGGACACACGCGGCTCTGCATGGTCTTGAAGTCGACCTCCTTCAAGCTGACCCCGCCGCAGGTCACGAACTCGTCCTTGTTCATGCTTTTGCCGTGAATGGAAAACGCTGAAGCCAGCATTGCCTCGACGAGCGGTTCGAGCGCATTTTTCGGAAGCTGGTTCCAGGTTGTTTCACGTTCGATGCCGGGGATTGCCCCGAGAATCGATTGCCACAAGCGAAGGGGCATCCCCCAGGGGCCGTGATTATGGATCAGCTTGCGCCCGTGTTCGCGGCGCGCGTCCGCTATTTCGGCGCGCAACTGCTCTGCGCTACGCCCCGGCGTCCAGCAAACCCGCAAGGTGAAAACATACTCGAGCGCGGCGAATTCCCGCGCGCCCCAGGCGGACAGTTTCAGGATGGCGGGTCCGCTCAGCCCCCAATGCGTCACCAGCAGCGGTCCGCGTTGGCGCAACTTGGTTCCCGCCAGCGACACCTCTACATCGGGGACACTGATACCGGCGAGGTCGCGCAGTCGCTCATCGCTGCAGTCGAAACTGAACAGCGAGGGACACAGCGGCTGGATGGTGTGCCCGAATCCTTCCGCGATGCGAAAGACCGGCGAGGCCTGATTGCCGCCGGTGGCCAGAAGCAGGCGGTCACAAGGGATGGTTTTGCCGTTGGTGAGGGTCAGCACGAACTTGCCGCCCTCACGGCGCGCTGCCTCGAGTCCACTCCGCGTCATTAACCGTACCCCGGCGCTCTCCGCCTCGCGTTGCAGGCAACCGGTAACCGTGGTGGATTTATCGGTAACGGGAAACATGCGACCGTCCGGCTCGGTCTTTATTTTCACGCCGCGCCCTTCGAACCATCGCACGGTATCGCGCGACTGCCAGCGGTGAAACGGGCCCAGCAACTCGCGCCCGCCCCGGGGGTAATGCTCGACCAGCCGCGCCGGATCGAAGCAGGCGTGGGTGACGTTGCAGCGACCGCCGCCGGAGATGGTGACCTTGGCCAGCGGCTCGGGACTTTTTTCGATGATGATGACCTCGGCATCGGGGATGCTCTCCGCGCACACCACGGCGGCGAAGTAGCCGGCCGCGCCACCGCCGGCAATCACGATCGTGAAAGGTTCGCTCATGACGACGCGAGGAGAACCTTGGCCGCGGCAGCGCCCGATGCCATCGCCGTCTCCAGCGAACCGGCGGTAAGAATATCGCCGCATAGAAACACGTTGGGCGGCAGCTCCGGCTTATTGCCGGCCAGCGCGTCCACATCCTCCGGATTGAGCCGCGGCAGGGAGCGCGGTACCGGGTAGCTGCGCAGAAAACGCCAGTGGTCGACCTGCTCGCCGAGCAGTGTCCGGAGTTCCTTGCGGATGTCATCCTCGTGGGCCGGGGATTGCGCATCGCCCACCGTGTTGACGGAGACCAGCGCGCGTCCGAGCGGCGCGTAGCCGCGAGCGACATCGCTGGGCACGGCGATATGATTTACCCGCCCGCCTCGACCGGTAGCGTTCAGCCATAGCTTGCGGCGGCGACCCATGAACGGGGATTTCGGCGCGTCGAAATAATAACATACCCCGCCGTGCCAGTTGCGCGCGGGCAACGAAGGAACCCAGCGCCGGGCCTGATCGCCGTCGGTGGCGATGACGATTTTGGGTGCCTCCACCTCGCGGCCGCCATCGATGCGAACTTTACCCGATTCGATGGATGCAACCCGGGAATTCAACCAGATGCGGGCGTCACCAATACGGGTGGCAATCTGACGGGGAATCTCGCCCATGCCGCCGGCGGGCAGCGCCGCGTTGCCGAGGGTGAAACAGCGGTAGACGAATTTGAACATGCGCGCCGAGGTGGCAAGTTCCTTCTCGAGAAAAATGCCGGCGAGAAACGGCCGGAAAAAAGTTTCGATCATCCGCGGTGAAAATCCGTAGGCGCGTAGCCAGTCAATGGTCGGAATGTTTTCCGAAAACCAGGGCACTTCCGGTTTGGACAGGGCGGACTGGAAGCGTAATTTGGCCACGAGCATCTTGTCGCGCGTCGAGCCGATGGGTGCCCGCAATGTGGCAAGCAAATCAACGCGACGACGAAAGGGATCGCCGATAACATGGGCACCGTCGGCGGTTTGCACGATGGCGCCGGGATGAAAGGCGCCAAGGCGGAGCTTTTCGAAATCAAGGAATTCGCGGCAGGTCGGATAGGCGGTCAGCAACACTTGAAAACCGCGATCCAGCACGAAGTCTCCGGCGCGATGCGAGCGCACGCGTCCCCCCACTTCATCCGCCGCCTCGACAATCAACACCTTCCGTCCAGCCTGATGCAGCGCAAGGGCGCAGGTTAGGCCGGACATTCCGGCTCCGACGATGACGACATCCGGCGAGGGCATGACGCGACCTTATCCGTCTCCCCGCTTGATGTGCAATTCCGGATGTTTCGCCGCCACGAAACTGTTTGGCGGCACGCTTTCGGTCAAAAACACGTTGCCGCCCACGATGGTGCCGGCGCCGATCACCGTTTCGCCTCCGAGAATCGTGGCGTTGGCGTAAATCACTACGTTGTCCTCCACGGTCGGATGGCGCTTGATGTGCTTCACCGGATTGCCCTCGGCATCGACCGGGAAGCTGCGGGCGCCGAGGGTCACGCCCTGATAGATTTTGACGTTGTTCCCGATTTCGGTGGTTTCGCCGATCACCACGCCGGTAGCGTGGTCGATGAAAAAGCCCTCGCCGATGCGGGCGCCGGGATTGATGTCGACCCCGGTGCGGGCATGCACCCACTCGCTCATGATGCGGGGCACCAACGGGACATCGAGCTTGTACAGCTCATGGGCAAGACGATGCGCGACGATGGCGAGCAGGCCGGGATAGGCCAGTTTCACCTCGGCATAGGTCAGCGCGGCGGGGTCGCCCCGGTAGGCCGCGCGGACGTCCTCAATGATCAGCGTGCGCACGGCGGGCAGCCGGGCGAGAAAATCGTTCATCACGCCGGTGACCTCGCGCGGGATGTTTTTCACCGCGCGGGCTTTGCCCTCCACGCTGGCCGCCTCGCCACGCCAGCGGAACGGGATGGCCCGGGCGATTTCCGGTCGGAGGAGATTGGAGCCGCGGGTGATTTTTGCGGCGAGGTAGGCGCGGAGTGGCTTGCGATGGTTCAGGGTGGCGGCGTCGAATTTGCCGGGGATCATGGCATCGATGAAAAGTTGGAGCGCCTCCTCGACGCGACGGGCATCGGGATAATCGCGCATGAGGCCGTCCGGGCGGTCCCCGCCGCGCTCGGAAAAGGTGGCGGCCAGTGCGCTTGCCACGGCAGCGGATGTAGCTGCTTTACTCGCGGCCGGCTTGGGTTTGACTTTTTTATCCATGGGCTCGACTATACGACGTTCACACTAATTCACAATCTTGAACGGCGCTCCATGAAACGCATTGGTTATATCCTGTTGGTGCTTGTTATTCTGCTTGGGCTAGCTCTTTTCGCCCGAAAAAACATTATCTTGCGGCTCACTCAATGGAAGCTTGAGGAGGCCCTTGGAATCAGTATGTTGTTAAGCGATATCGAGAAAGACGCTGGTTTTCAGTGCCAACTTGATGATGTTCGCGTGCAGATTCTTCCTGCGGGTCCGGTTATAATAATCCAAGACCTTCAACTGACCAACCCTTCCGAATTTCCCCACCCGCAAGCAATGTTGGTGCGCGAGTTTTATGTGCGATACAGCTGGGTGAATCTGTTCAGTGACAATCTGCATATAGACGAGATTCGAATTGATGTACCACGCATCGTCATGGTCAAGCCGGAGACCGGCAAGAGCAACGTCGAACTGCTGGCGGACCTCGCTTCGAGCGACGACGGCGGGGTAACGACACCGTCGCCGAAAGAGCCGCCACCGCCCGCACCCGCGCCCGCGCCTTCCGGGGAGGAACAACCAACTGCCAATGAGCCGGCGAAACGGGAACAAAAGCTCACCATCGAACGCTTGAACATTAAGCTCGGCGAAATGGAAGTGCGCCAGTACATGGCCAACCGGTCGGATCCGGTCATCATGCAGATTCCAGTCGGACTCGACAGCACCTTCACCGACGTGAGCGATTTAGACCCGGTCATCACCCAGCTTAGCGGCGAGTTGATTTTCCGTTCCAGCATCGGTGTGCTCTCCAACCTCGACACCGTCCTCGAAGCCGTCACCGATGAAAACGGCCGCCTCGACCCCAACATCCGCGAACAGTTCAAGGACTTGAAGAAACTGTTTATGCCGTGAATGCGTTCGCCAATGAATCTTGTGGATGAAGATGCCGCAAGAATTCATCGCAGGGCACGCATAACACATCATCCACGACCAGGCGTTCCCGTCCCTGGTAAACCAGGAATGTTTGCGCTTCCGGATAATCTTTGCCAAAAGTGCGCAAGGAACTCACATCAGAGCGGTAAACCCGGGCCGCGTTTTTGACTTCGATAGCCACGAAGGTGTTTTCGCCATAAACAATGAAATCAACTTCGACACCGGATTTGGTCTGCCAATAAAACAGTTTCGTGTCGTCGCCGGGCCGATAAGCCAGCCAGGCCCGTAAGTGCTGAGCAACCAATCCCTCCAGCGCGGCACCCGACATTTCTTCCGGCCGGTCCAGAGGACCACGCGGACGAACGGAGCGAAAAATCCCGGCATCAACAAAATAAAATTTGGGATGCTGGATGAGGTGACGTTTTGCCCGCTTCGAAAACACCGGAACCCTGAAAGATAACAACAGATCCTCCAACACCTCGATGTGCGTCTGCGCGGTGTTGCGATTGACTTGTGACTCCCTGGCCACACCGGTGATGTTGAGTACGGACCCGTGACTGAAGGATAAGGTCTCCAGCAGGCGGGCAAAACCTCCCACATCGCGAACCACCGCCTCGGCTTTGACTTCCTGTTCAATGTACAAGCCGATGTAAGCCTGTAACGCCTCCTTCGGGTCAACCGATGAATAGACCACGGGCAATAAGCCGTTCGTCAGCGCCGAGGACAGGTCGAAATTCGAACCCAGTTCGGCCGCCATGAAGGGATGAAAGGTCTTTAACGCGGCACGTCCGGCTAGGAGGTCAACTCCGGCGCGTTTCAACTTGCGGGCGCTTGAACCGGTAAGGATGAATGTCCGGTCGGGATTGTCCTCCATCAATTTGTGGACGACATCCAGCAATTCCGGAATTTTCTGCACTTCATCGATGACAACAACCCGCTGAGAGGACTCGCTCGTCACCCGGTCGATCAACCGTTCGGGATGTGCTGCGAACAAGCGAAAAGCATGCCGGTCCAACAAATCAATCATGATGGCGCCGGCATAATGCTCTTTCAGCCAAGTGGACTTACCCGTTCCACGGGGACCAAACAGGAAGAAACTACCGCCAGGTTTATGAAAAAATCTTGTTACTGATGTCATTAATGCTTCTTTATTTACATTTGCAACATAGAAATGCAAGATGTATTTATCTGACTTCCGATTTGGGACACCCGGAACTCTGGACAGTTATTCTATGTCCCCCTATCCCCCTCTCCATGATTACGGCTTGGTTAGCAGATAGACGGCAAAGGAAGCGGTGGCATCCTCCCACATGCTGCGCAACGCAACATCAGGCAGCCGGTCGCGCCCACGACTTCCCGCCCCTTCGGCCAGCGCATCGAAAAAGGTTACGAAGGGTTGCGTGACCTCGACCAACGCCGGGTCTTTGCCGACCAGCATCAGGCGCAGTTTTGTTGCGAAAATCCGTGCCGCGCCCCTTGCCCAGGAACGGTCGCGCGCCTCGACGAGCTGGCGGTAATCGAGCCGCCCGCCGGGGAGGGACATAGAAGTAACCAGCCCGACATCCTGCGGGTGAAGCTCCAGCAGACGAATCAGTTCCGCCGTCTCCGTCGACCGCTGCCCCGGTACCACGCGGCGGTCCTGTTCGGCCAGCCAGACCTCCCACGCCATGTTGAAGGCGCGAGCGGACTCGAGACCCGTGAGGTCGGCGATTCGGGCCGTATCCGCGGGGACATAGCTGATCTGCAGATCGATCAAGCGAGCAATCAACGCACTCGCGCCGGCCTCTTCCATCAGCCAATGCATCACGAGCGCGGCCATCGCTTTATCCGGACTGCGCCCCGGCGGCAGGGACGGCAGGGCGAAAACGGCATCCGCGCGGGCGACAAAGCCGCGCCGCTCCGCCTCCTTCAGCTCGCGCAGGTTGCGGGTGCGTCCATCCGGATCAAGGTCAAGCGCTGCCGCGGCCGCCATCCAGCCGGGAACCCGGCTCACAACATCGTTCATCCCGCGCCGACGGGCCTCGCGAAAAAGCCAGCGGTTCATCAACAACTCGCACAGTGCTTCCAGCACATCCTCCTGATTCAGGTCACCGGGATTTACCAACAGCAGCTCCTGGCGCAGACGCCCGTCATCGGTCAATACCTGCAAGGAGTCCACCCGCCCCGCGTCACCGTCCTCACCCGCCTCGACTGCGATCACCATGGGCAACACGTCCTTCTCCGGCCAGGCCATGCCTGACCAGTCAGCGATTGCATCGAGCGTCGATTCCGCCCACGTCGCAATCTCCAGCGCCTCCTGCGGCGGCAGCCCGTCCACGACAAAATGCCGCTGATGCGACGTGATCGCCGGCCAGTTGGTTATCGACGCGTGGGACGCAGTAACCATCAAAACCGCAAGCAGTATCACCCATCTAATTATCAATCCGTTCATTGTATCGCCCTACAGCACAATCCAAAATTCGCAATCAAAAATCCAAAATCGACACAGACCTTCCAGCCGGGTTCCCACCGTCGAGC
>JBMTVS010000021.1:0-18409 GCA_049451655.1 Kiritimatiellia bacterium
TGGTCGCCCGCGGGGTCTTATCTGGGCGGGTGGGCGGCGACCAGGAAATCGGCGCGCTCGTCTCGCGTGGTTTTGTTGAGGCGGTTTTCTTTTACCGCGACCCGCTCTGGGCCCAGCCACATCAGGCTGACGTAAGCGCGCTTATCCGGATCTGCGAAGTCGCCAACGTCCCCCTCGCCACCAATAACGCCACGGCTGAATTGCTGGTTCGATCCCTGGCCTGAAGCGTTCCGGCGTTGCTAATCACCGGTCAACTTTTAGATCCGGTAAACAGCTTGCCCGATTGCTCGGCAATACGATAAATTCAAATCAATTAAGGAATTTTAATCGTTCAACAAGAAGGAGTTCAGGCATGAGCAACGGTCACGAAACAAAATCATTGATAGCGGCGGATCTGGTCATTACCGGAACCATCAAGAGTTCCAGCGGAATCCGCATCGACGGCAAGCTGGAGGGGGAGCTTCATTGCAGCGCGGATGTTGTGGTGGGCAAGAGCGCGGTGATCAAGGGCAACTTGATGGTTCAATCGGTCATTCTCGAGGGTGATGTGCAAGGCAACGTCACGGCCAAGGACAAGATCGAGATGAAGTCCGGCTGTAAGGTCAACGGTGATATCACCGCCAAGCGCATGACCGTCGAGGACGGCGTGACCTTTATCGGCCGCGCGGAAGTGACGCCTTCCGGCACGGCAACCACGGCGGCGAAGTCATCGACCGAGGAAGCCATGAAGTCCACTCCTGTTTCCACGCCCCGCGGCGAGTCGGCCAAAAGCGAGGAAGCTTCGGGGGTTGGACTTTTCGGGCGTCGTTCACAGCAAGGATAATGTCCAAGTAAAACCGCCCGCGATAAGGCAACGCCACGCGTGATAGGCAACAATAAAGCCGGCTCGGTGGGTGGCTACGATCTGGTTCGAGCCATCCAACAGCAACGGGAAAAGAAGGGCGGTCCGCCGCCCCCGGGACAGCGGGAGCGAACCGCGCCCAAACCCGTCACGCGCTCCAGCGGAAGTTCCGGCGGTCCCGGTGGACCGAAGATCGGCAAAACCGCGCTGCCGAATCTTTACGAGTACGTCTGCTACAATTGCGGCTATCGTTTTAAGTCCGCTGGCAAGACGCCGACGCTGATTTGCATCAAATGCCGGACGGTATTGAACCAGTCCGATCATCAAATCACCACGCGTCAGGATGGATCGGTACTGACGGCGGGCGTGGTGAAAATAACGACGGATGGTGTGTGGGCTGGAGGCAAGCTGATGGCCCGCGAAGTGGTCATCGAGGGTCGGCATGAAGGCGGTGAAATCAGCGCCTCACAAAAAGTCGAATTTGCCGCCGGATCATCCGCGAAATTGTCCGGCATTTTTTCAGAGAGCCTGGTGATCCGGGCAGGCGCGGAAATCGAGGGTACAGGTGCCCAGGTTTACCGGGACGTCATGTTGGAGGGGACGTTAAAAGGCGACATCAAGGTTTCCGGTGTGATGACCATCAAGGCGGGCGGGTCGTTCTCCGGCAAGCTATCCACCTGCAATCTGGTGTTGGAGGAGGGTGGTGGATTGAGCGGCGATGTGGAAATCAATCCAGGCTGGATGGATGCCGCGGAGGAGTCTTCGCCGGATGAATCCGTTGATAAGACCCAGGAACCTAAAGCCGTGCCCGGTCAAAATCTTCCTCCGAAAATAACCCTGTGAAGGTCATAGGCGTCATACCTGCCCGCTACGGATCAACCCGCTTGCCGGGTAAAAGCCTGGTTAACCTGTGTGGCAAGCCGCTTGTTCAGTGGGTTTACGAGCGGGCAGTGCAGGCTGGAAAACTTGAGCGCGTGCTTATTGCTACGGATGACGCGCGGATAGAACAGGCCGCGCGGAACTTTGGCGCTGAAGTCGTGATGACGCGCGCGGATCATCCATCCGGCACCGACCGCATCGCAGAGGCGGTAGCTTCTTATGAAACAGATGCCGTCATCAATATTCAGGGCGATGAGCCACTCATATCCCCGGAGCTGATCGACGAATTGGCGGATGTGATTACCGGCGACGGCGACTGGGATATGGCTACGGCAGCTTGTCCGATTTGCGACCCGCAAGACGTGGTCAATCCCGCCGTGGTCAAAGTGGTAACAGCCGCTGACGGGCGGGCCCTGTATTTCTCGCGCGCGACCATACCGTTTACGCGTGATCCGGATGATGTTCCCGCCGGTCAGCTTTACTGGCGCCACATCGGTCTATACGCCTACCGTAAAACCTTCCTGGCGAAAATCGTGGCTACGCCGCCTTGTTCACTCGAGCTTGCCGAAAAGTTGGAACAGTTACGTGCGCTTTATCTCGGCGCGCGCATGAAAGTGATTCAGACGCAAGAAGCAGGCATAGGCGTGGACACGCCGGAGGACGTTACGAAGGCGGAGGCGGCGCTGCGGGCGGCGGGATTAGCGTTACCTTGATACGCTTAAGAACAATTCCCTAATAACCAGTTTTGTTCGGGATATGTGTAGCTATAATTTGGTTAGTGCTATACTTTTTTCCCCATGGCCAAAGGCAAGAGCAAATCCAAAGGTAAGAAAGACTTTCCAACTACCTCATGGACGCTGGTCGTTAAAGCGGGAAAAGGGCAGACCCGGGCCGAGGAGTCGCTCAATCGACTAATTGGCATTTACTGGCCGGCACTTTATGCCTATCTCGTGCGTGACCGCGGGCTAGCCGAACATGACGCTAAAGACGTTTTGCAGGGTTTTCTCGCGGACAAAGTAGTGCAGCAGGATTTGATCGCGCGCGCGGACCGGCAACGGGGTAAATTCCGTCGTTATCTGCAGGTGGCGCTTGATCGTTATGCCATCAGCATTCACCGGCGTCAGCAGTCCCAGCGTCGCTCGCCGGGTGAGGATGCCATACTGGCGATTGAGGAGTTGCCGTTAGAGGACCGGGACCGTATGCCTGTGATGCAGCCGGAACAGCATGCAGCCTACGACCTTGTATGGGCGAAGCAGACCATCGAGGAAACCCTGCGGCGACTCAAAGAGCACTGCATGCGCACCGACCGGGAGAGTCATTGGATGCTTTTCGAGGAACGCGTCGTGCAGCCAATTTGGGAAGGACGTGATCGCGAGCGTTACGCTGATACGATTCATCGCCACGGGTTTAGTTCACCACTGCAGGCCTCTAACGCGCTTTTGACGGTTAGGCGGGCATTCACACGCATCTTTCGCGAAGTGATTCGCGAATATGCACTCGACGAAGCGTTGGTGACCGACGAATTAGAAGACATCATGAACAGCTTGCGTCAATTCGGCTACAAGGGCGAACTTGGCGTGGTGAAGAAGTCGCCTGATGAAACTTGATCACGCCTCGCCGAATGAATCACCCTTGGCGCTGAACGAACTGGCTTCAAGTATCGGACGTTTGCTTGAAGTCGCGCAAAACGACTTCGCCATCTGGACCGAGGATGAATTACGGGACGTGTTCGAATATCAACTTGCCGCCACCCTGGATGGAGACCTCGGATTGTTTTTTGATGACGTGGCAGGAGAAGTAGCTCGCTCTGGTTTTGTCACTTTTGGTGATTTGCTGACCAGCAATCAGCCTTCGCTCCCTCTGCTTCATATGGTTCGTCAGTTCGCCAAAAAGCTTTCGGCTGGAGAGCACGCCTACCCAACGGATATCGCCCTGGCTCTTTACTTTGCTGTTATTGCCGCAGCCGAGGTGCGCGCGGGTGAAAATATTACCAGTATGAGCCGGGAGGAATTGGAACAGGGATATTCCTGGACCAAAACGCGCCCATGGTTGCCATCACATTTGTGCACCCTTTTTGAGCAGGTCTCGCCATGAGGCCGCGAGTGAGTCAGTTGGACAGCGGGTCGGATTCCCATCCTTTACGTGATCCGCCGGCGCTTCCCGGATTCACCTGGGTACGACTCATTGGTACCGGTGGCATGGGCGCCGTTTACGAGGCGTGGCAGGAGCAGCCGCATCGACGCGTGGCGGTAAAAATCCCACGGGCTGGCCGGCTTGGCCCCGAGCTAATCAGCCGAATGCATCTCGAGGCGGAGTTGCTGGGTCGCCTCGAGCATGCCGGCATTGCCCGAATTTACGCGGCCGGTGAGGTGCCCGTAAAAGAGGGCATTCAACAACCCTACCTGGTCATGGAGCTGGTGGAAGGCGAGGCGGTCACGACCTATGCCGATGCGCAACAACTCGATCTGCGCCAGCGGCTAAGGCTGATCAGGGACATAGCTCTCGCCGTACATTATGCGCATCAGCAAGGTGTGATTCACCGCGACCTGAAGCCGGAAAACATCCTGGTCGATAAACAAGGTATTCCCAAGGTCGTCGATTTCGGCGTGGGCTGGCTGGAGGCGGCAGCCGAGTTTGTGGAAACGGCCAAGTCCGTCGGAACCGCGGCTTATATGGCGCCGGAGCAACAACCCGGCAGTAACCTAAACGTGGATGTGCGCGCGGATGTCTACGCGCTTGGCCTCGTGATGTATGAGTTGCTGGCTGGCGCATTTCCATTCGAAATCGAGGGTCTGGAGCGTGACGATATTTTTGCCGTCACCCGGGAACAACCCCCGGTTCCACTTGGTTCGCATCACCGACTCTTGCGCGGCGATCTGGAAGCAATCATCGCAAAAAGTATGCAGCGCGACCGGGAGCATCGCTACAGCTCCGCGGCGGCGCTGGCCGAGGATATCGAACGTTATCTTGCCAAGCGACCGGTCAACGCCCGGTCCTACGCTCCGCTTTACGTCGTGGGTCTTTTCATGCGTCGGCATCGCTTGCTGTTTGGAACCGGAGTCGCGGTGGCGTTATCCATTGTCGCTGGTGCGGTCGCCACCACGATTGGTATGGCCCGGGCCCGTATTGCCGAACAGCAGGCTCGCTCAGCCGAGCAGCAAGCGCAAGCCAACCTCATCAAGGCGCTCGATACGATTGATCAATTCACCACGTTTGTGGTCGAGGGACAGCTTTCCGATATCCCCGGCGCCGAGCCGGTGCAAAATCAATTGCTCAACGATGCGGTTTTTTTCTACCAGGATCTGCTCGCAGAAAACCGGGATAACGAGGTCATCAAGAACTACCTCGCCCTTGCGCTCTCCTTCAAGGCGGAGTTTGACCGGGAGCAGGGCGAGTTTTCAGACGCGCAAGATGCGCTGGAATACCGCATCGAAACGTTGCTCAGCCTGCGCGCGCAGGAACCGGAGCGCTTTCTCGAGCACACCTGGTCGCTGGCCCGCGCCTCCATGGTGTTGGCCCGCAACCTTGATCGCGATGGCAACAAGGCGGAATCGGCCCGGCGTTACGAGGAGTGCCACGATTATTTAAAGGCGTTCATAGCCCGGAAACCGGACGATCGCGAGGCTCGTTTCGAGTCTGCGTTTCTATTGGGCAACTGGGCGCGTATTTTGCCAGACTTGGACTTACAGCGGGCGCTTTATGAAGAAGCGCTGGAGGAATGGGATTTGCTGCTGCGCGACTATCCCGGGAATGACAAGGTGCGGCGTGGTCGCGGTTGGGTTGTGGAGCGATTGGATGAATTGCGCGAAACCAACCTCGCCACCTCGCCGCTGAGCGAGGCGGAACGCCAGCAGGAAGGTTGGGTTTCGGTTCATGACACGGGTAAAATTCGCGCATCCATTGGCCGTGAGATCAGGGTGCGCGGGCGCATCCAGGAAGTCGCGCTCAGGCGCGGCCGCGATCAATTCAGCTACGTCAACTTCGGTCGCGACACCAAGGCTTTTTTCGGCATCATCCATCGCAATGCCCTGCCGCGATTCGTCACCGTCTTCGGCGATGCGCTGGGTGAATTGCCGGGCCGTGATGTTGAGATGACCGGGGTGGTGGCCATTCATCGCGACCGGCCCGAGTTGGTGCTTAACCAGCCCGGACAAATTCGCTTCTTGGACGACCAGGAAGTGGTGGATGAAGTACCCGGGAAAATTGGTGCCACGGAAGTGGACGCTCTCAGAAAGCATGCCGGCCGCCTGGCCGTCGTTTACGGCAAGGTGCGTCAGGTCGGGCAAGCGGAAAGGCACGGCATCACAATTGTAGATTTCGCGAGTGCGGGCCAACCGGGATTAACAGCCGTCATTCCGCGCGATGTTTGGCGAAGTGTGCGGGATGCCTTGGGCGGAGATCCCGCCGAGGTGCTGGTGGATCGTGACGTGACCATCAGTGGACGGATCTTCCTCTACAAAAACGATCCGAGTATCGAAATCTATCACCCTTCGCAACTGGCGCTGGTGGATGACGAAATTGAGCGGCCGGCTGCGGCGGGCGATTAGCCTGGCATCACACCTTGGTCCGGACCACGCCAACCACGGGACCGGCGATCGCGAAGCCCGGCGTTTCGCGCGTGATGTGAACGGGGCAGTAGGCGGGGTTTCCGGGGACGAGGGTGTAGCCATCGCAGGTCCTCACCAGTTTTTTCACCGTGGCCTCGCCCTCCAGATAAACCACGGCGATGGCGTTCTGTTCGCACACCGGTGATTTACGCACGATGACATGGTCACCTTCGTAGATGCCGTAATCGATCATGCTGTCGCCGCGCACGCGCACCGCGAACAAGTCGCCTCCGCCAAACGACACATCAAAGTTTAGCGTTCCGAGCACATTCTCGGCGGCGAGGATGGGCAAGCCGGCCGCGACATCACCGACAATGGGAATGCCCTCCTCGCGGTCCGGTTCAGCAAACGGATTTTCCAGCACCCGGAGTCCGCGAGCCATACCGTCGATCCGGTCGATATAGCCCTTGCGTTCAAGGGCCGCGAGGTGATCCGACGCTGCCTTCGGGGAGCGAAATCCAAACGCCGAAGCCACTTCACGCACGGTGGGCGGGTAACCCGTATCCGTCTGATGACGCACCAGAAACTGCAGGATTTCCTGTTGTTTTTCCGTCAATTTTTCCATGGATTTTCCTCTTTACACCAATAACTATACAAACGTATAGTATACCCAAAAGGAGAAAACAAGCATGAAAAATCAACTGGTTATCACTTCATCGTCCCTGCCGGAAAAGGATCAGGTCTTCGAAATGATTCTGAGGTTGGATCAACCCTTTCAGTCGTTGGCCTGGCTGATGTTGGAGACCGGGGCCAAGCTGTCCGAGCTTCAGGATTTGCGGGTGCGCGATCTCCAGTTGGATCGTGGACAACTGCAACGAAATGGCCGCGCTTGGCCGCTTTCGGATGGATTGCAGGAGGCGCTGGCGGATTATCTGCGCTTGATTCTTCGCCCCGCTTTCGAGCAGCTAAAGCGCAAGTCAGGGCAACAGATGTTTTCTGCAACCCGGCTTTTTCCCGCCTGGCTGCTGGACGGGCAGGAGTCCGCGCCACTGGATGCCTTTGTGTCCACCGCGGATTTCGTGTCAGCCCTGCAATCGGCGGCAAGTGCCAGCGGTTACAGCGGTCGCGTTCACTCGAATACGCTTCGTTTGGTGACGGCCCGCAGCTGGTTGGAGCAGGGGATGGCCATCCCCGCGCTTCACGAAACCCTCGGTCACCGGGATCTGATGACCACCTTGCTCCTGGTTCAGACCTTGCAACAGGGTGGTTTAAGTTTCCTCGCGGCGGGACGTTGAATGGATTAGGCACTCGCTTCGCTTGATTTTCGGCGGGTGATTGCCTATTTTCTCCCGCTTATGAGCAAGACTTTATTCGAAAAGATTTGGGACCGGCATGTGGTCAAGACCATGCCGGATGGAACTGTTCTGTTGTACATTGACCGCCACCTCGTGCATGAGGTGACCAGTCCTCAGGCTTTCGAGGGGCTGCGCATGACCGGTCGCAAGGTGCGTCATCCTGAGTTGACCTTCTCGACCATGGACCACAACGTCCCTACCGGCGACGATCGTCACAACATCCTCGATCCCATCTCCAAGGCGCAAGTCGATGCACTCCAGCAGAATTGCAAGGAAAACGGCATCACCCTTTACGACCTCGACAGCGACAAGCAGGGTATCGTGCATATCGTCGGTCCCGAGCAGGGCATCACGCTGCCCGGTTTGACCATGGTTTGTGGTGACTCGCACACCTCGACCCACGGGGCCTTCGGTGCGCTGGCTTTTGGCATCGGTACCTCGGAGGTCGAGCACGTCCTCGCTACCCAGACCTTGCGCCAGACCAAGCCGAAGACCTTCAAGGTTGAATTTACCGGCAAGCTGCAGCAAGGGGCCACCGCCAAGGATATGATCCTCAAGCTCATCGGCGAAATCGGCACCGCCGGCGGCACCGGCTATGTCATTGAATATTGCGGCGAAGCCATCCGCGCCTTGTCCATGGAAGGTCGCATGACCATCTGCAACATGAGCATCGAGGGTGGTGCTCGTGCCGGTTTGATCGCGCCGGATGAAACGACCTTTAATTACATCTTCGCCAAGGACCGTCCCTTCGCGCCAAAAGGCGAGGCCAAGGAGAAAGCGCTGGCGTTCTGGAAGAGCCTGCCTTCAGACCCCGGTGCCAAGTTTGATCGCACCATCACCATCGACGCCTCGACGATCGCCCCGCAAGTAACCTGGGGAACGAGTCCCGGCATGGTGACCGATGTCACAAGCAGCGTTCCCGGTCTTGACGACGTGCCCGGTTACAGCCGCAAGGACGTAGAGCAGGCGCTTCAATACATGGGGCTCGAGCCGGGGATGGCGATGACCGACATCCGTCCGGACACGATTTTCATCGGGAGCTGCACCAACGCCCGCCTCGAGGATTTGCGGACTATTTCCAAGATCATTAAAGGTCGTAAAAAAGCCGGTTCGGTGCGCGTAATGGTCGTTCCGGGTTCCATGCAGGTGCGACGCGAGGCCGAGGCCGAGGGCATCGACAAGATTTTCACCGAATTTGGCGCCGAGTGGCGTTACGCCGGTTGCAGCATGTGTCTGGGCATGAATCCCGATCAGCTCAAGCCGGGTGAGCGTTCTGCCTCCACCTCGAACCGTAATTTCGAGGGCCGGCAGGGCAAGGGCGGACGCACCCACCTGGTCAGCCCGGAAATGGCCGCCGCCGCCGCCATCGAAGGTCATTTCGTGGACATCCGCACCTGGCAGCCCTACCTCGAAAGCCTCAACGCCTAAGGAGATTTTTCATGGAACCTTTTACTTCCCACCGCGGCCTGTTGGCCACTCTTGATCGCTCGAATATCGATACCGACGCGATCATTCCCAAGCAATTTTTGAAATCCATCAAGCGAACGGGTTTCGGCGAAAGCTTGTTCTTCGATTGGCGTTACGACGAAAAAGGCGAGCCTGATCCGGGTTTCGAGCTCAACGCGCCGCATTTCGCCGGAGCCTCCATATTGATCACCCGCAACAACTTCGGTTGTGGTTCCAGTCGTGAGCACGCGGTCTGGGCGGTTATGCAGTATGGCTTCCGCGCCGTGATCGCGCCGCGTCGCGAAGTGGGCGGGGCGGTGGTGCCGGCGTTCGCCGATATTTTCCGCAACAATTCGGTCAAGAATGGCTTGCTCACCATCGAGTTGAGCGAGTCGGAAGTTGACGAGATTTTCGAACTGGTGAGCCGGTTCACCAATGTCGAAGCCACTATCGATCTCGACGAGCAGCGCATCGTGATGCATCTCGACGAGGAGGTCGCATTCCACTTCGAAGTCGACCCCGTGGTCAAACAACATCTCCTCCACGGTCTCGACGACATCGCGCTATCCCTCCAACACCTCGCCGACATCGAGGCCTTCGAGAAAACCTACGATACCCAGATGCCAGTCGTCCGGTAAATAGCCGGAACGCTGGTGGGATTGTCGCGGTGGATGGGATAGAGCTTCGCGCTATTTTTTGTTCCGTTCTTATTCCACGGGTGCGCGCGAGCGCGACCCCTACGGATGGGGGTGGCGCTGATTGTAGGGGCTCCGCTTGCGGATGCCCGCGATGATGAAGCTCCTGCTGGCGCGGTCAGGCGGGCGGAAAATCAAAGTGGAACTCGAAGAGTTCCTTCATTTTGACTGACCACGCTTGTTCGTCCGGTCCATCCACGGTGATTTCGACGACGGTTCCTTTGGCTAAGCCAAGGGACATCAGGCCGAGCATGGAGCGGGGGTTGGCGGAACCGCTCTCGCAGGAAACGTCTATTGTGCCTGCATAATCCCCGATGGTTTTGATGATGACCGCGGTGGGACGACAATGAATCCCGGCGTCATTCTGAACCGTGGCCTTGATTTTGATCATGCGCTGAACAAAAAACTCCCGGAATCAGTTTCCGGGATGATTCATGCTATCCCTTCTTCTGCTCGTCCAGAAAGAGCTTGTATTCCACGCTGTCCACCAGGGCCTCCCAGGAGGCTTCGATGAGGTTGGTGGAAACGCCGACCGTTCCCCAGGTTTCGGTGCCGTCGGTGGACTCGATCAGTACGCGAGTCTTGGCCGCGGTGGCCTCCTCGGGATCGAGAATGCGCACGCGGTAGTCGACCAGTGAAACATCGTTGATGCTGGGGAAGGCGGCGACAAGGGCCTTGCGCATGGCTTCGTTCAGCGCGTCCACCGGCCCGTCGCCCTCGCCAACGGTGTGCATGACCTCGCCGTTGATGCGAAGCTTCACCGAGGCTTCGGAGACACACGTATCCTCCTTGCTGCGCTTCTCGACAATGACCCGGAATGCATCGAGCGCGAAGAACGGCTTGTGGGCTTTGAGCACTTTCTGAATCAGCAGCTTAAACGAGGCCTCGGCCGCTTCGAACTCGTAGCCCTTGCGCTCCATCTCCTCGAGCTCCTTCAGAATGTTCTTAACCTCGGGCGATTTCTTGTCGAGGTTAAGGCCCATTTCCACCGCCTTGAGGAACACATTGCTAGTGCCGGACAGTTCGGAGATGAGCACGCGACGCTGGTTGCCCACGCTGGATGGTTCGATATGTTCGAAGCTTTGCGGGTTCTTGTTCACACCGTCAACGTGCATGCCCGCCTTGTGGGCGAAGGCACTGTGGCCAACGAAGGCCGCCTTTTCGTTGGGACGGACATTAGCCATTTCGTAAACGAAATCGGCGGCGGCTTTGAGTTGCTTCATTTTGTCCGGATGGCTCAACACCTGGTAACCCATCTTCAAACCCAGATTCGGGATGATGGATACGAGATTGGCATTGCCGCAGCGTTCGCCGAAACCGTTGATGGTGCCCTGCACGTGCATGGCGCCCACGCGCACGGCCTCGAGGGAGTTGGCTACGCCGAGTTCGGAGTCGTTATGAGTATGGATGCCAACATGGCCACCGATTTGATCGATGACTTCGCGGGTGATGTCGCCGATTACGAAATAGGGCGTGCCGCCGTTGGTATCACACAGGACAATGCGATCGGCACCCGCCTCTTTGGCTGCCCGCAAGGTGGCGAGGGCGTGGGCGGGAGAATCTTTGTATCCATCGAAGAAATGCTCGGCATCGTAGATGACCTCGCGCCCGTTTTCCTTCAGAAAACGAACCGTGTCGGCGATCATGGCGCGGTTCTCCTCCTCGGTGGTGCGCAACACCTCGTGAACATGGAAGGCCCAGCTTTTTCCAAAGATGGTCACGACGGGGGTATCCGCCTCAATCAGAGCTAGACTGCCCGCGTCCTCTGCGGCTTTTACGCCCGCCCGGCGGGTGCTGCCGAATGCGGCAACGCGCGCATGCTGGAGCTTCTCCTTTTTAATGGCCTGAAAAAACTCCATGTCCTTGGGATTCGATGCGGCGTACCCGCCCTCGATGTAGTCCACGCCCAGTTCGTCGAGCATTTTGGCCACGCGAATCTTGCCGACTCCGGAGAAGGAGATGCCTTCGCCTTGCGCGCCATCGCGGAGGGTGGTGTCGTAGATTTCGATTTTTTTCATGGCTTATCCTTCTTGCGTCTGCTCGCAACGTTCAACACTCAACATTCAACGTCCAACCTTCAAGTTGAGCGGGACTCGTGAATGCTCTTTTTTACTTCTTTTTCTTTTTCTGCGTTTCCAGTTCGAACACCTTGTGGAGGGTTCGGACGGCTTTGTCGGCGTGGGCTTTTTTAATGACCACGGATATTTTGATTTCCGAGGTGGCAATCATGCTGATGTTGATTTTGGCGGCCGCGAGGGCGTCGAACATCTTGTAGGCCACACCGGAGTGCGAGCGCATGCCGATTCCGACGATGCTGATCTTGGCCACATCCTCGTCGATGCCGGGCTGGCGATCGCCGATGTGCTTGGCCAGGGCGCTGATCGTTTTGCGGGTCTTGGTCAACTCGGTGGCGGGTACGGTGAAGGAAATATCAGTCACGCCATGATCGCTGACATTCTGCACGATCATGTCGACGTTGATGTTTGCCGCGGCCAATTCCTTGAATAACTCGGCGGCGACGCCGGGCTTATCCGGCACGCTCGAGATGGTTACCTTGACTTGATTTTTATCCGCGGCCACGCCGCGAACCAGAATGTTTTCCATATGCTTAACCTCTTCTCTCACCAGGGTTCCCGGTTTTTCCACAAAACTAGACAGCACTTCAAGTACCACGCCGTATTTCTTGGCAAATTCCACCGCGCGCGACTGAAGCACTTCGGAGCCAAGGCTGGCCAGCTCAAGCATTTCATCATAGGCGATGTCATCCAGCTTGACCGCATCTTTCACCACGCGGGGGTTGGCGGTATAGACGCCTTCCACGTCCTTCAATATCTGACAACGATCGGCTTTCAACGGGGCCGCCAGGGCCACGGCGGTGGTGTCGGATCCGCCGCGGCCGAGGGTGGCAATATCCTCGTTTGGGTTGATGCCTTGAAACCCGGCAATAATCACGATTTTCCCCTGCTTGAGCTGCTCAAATATCCGTTTGGGGCGGATATCCGTGATCTTGGCTTTGGTGTGGGTGGCGTCGGTATAAATGCCGGCTTGCGGTCCACTCATCGCGATTGCCCCGGCACCCATGGCGTGCAAGGTCATGGCGAGTATGGCGGAGGAAATCTGCTCGCCGCTGGCCATCAGCATATCCATTTCGCGCTCGTGCGGATCGGTATTCACCTGTTTGGCGAGAGCGATGAGGTCATCCGTGGTATCACCCATCGCACTGACCACAACCACCACCTGGTTACCCTGGTCACGGGTGTTCAGGATGCGCCGGGCAACCCGTCGCATACAGTCGGCGTCGGCGACGGAACTGCCGCCGTATTTTTGTACAATCAAGGCCATGCGTTAATCTCCTAGCAAAAGGGAAAGGCTACGATAAGCAGGAATTTTTCCAAGGGCGCCTCCGGTGCAGGATTTTTCGTCCCAACGATGAAGACTGTCGCCCGTTACGCGCTCACCGCAGACTAATGCGGGGGTTACGTCGAGCGGGCGATCTTCGGCCGGCAAGGCTACCAAGGTCAAACGTGCACCGGTTACCGCGGCTATGGCGTCATGTACAGCGCCCAAGACATGTACATCAATTCGGTCAAGGCCTTTGACTTTATCGATGGGGGAGTCATAAGCGCCCAACTCAAGCGGCGCTTCCACATACACGACGGTCAGCTCGTGATTAACGATGCAGTTGGTCAAGGCATCGCGGTCAATGAGCTCAGGGCGCGGGTTGTCGTTCCAAAGTTCGCCGAGCGGAAGATGATCCATGCCGCAAAGTTGAGCCATGCCAGCGGCCAGGGGGCTGTTACTGATCATGGCGGCTTTGAGTGGAGCGCCGATGAAGGGGCGTCCGATGGTTGAAGGTCCTCCGCCGCCCCACAACCAGAGGATGGAAGCGGGATTTTCACCGAGATCAACGCGGACATGGTTGATGGCTTCGCGTTCGAGGACCCGGGCGGAATGGCACATGAAACGCATGAGCTGATTTTCGCCGTCGGCGTCATCGAGATCGAAGGTCATGCCGTTTTCCGGAAAATTACCAGCGTCGAGTTTGCCGTGAATTTGATCGAATGTGACCGCGACAGCGCCCGGAGCGGTGACTTCGATGTGACAGGCGGGTCCATCCCAGCTTTCGCGGACGGCTTTGGCAAGCAGGGATGTCTCATCCAGGCTCAGACTGGCAACCCGGCTCTCGAGTATACGCGTGTCGTCGGCGGTGACGAAGTTGCCCCGGTATGCATAGGTCCAAGAGGAGGGGTCGACATTAACGGCGGCGGCCTCAATAGGTCCGCGACGCAGCGAGCGCGCTTGCTCGGGCATGATGCCGAGTAGCAGGGCGAGCGCGTTTTCGAGACGGTCAGCCCGGTTCTCACCGGTCCAATCAATCAATCCACCTCGTCCGCGCGCCATGAGCCGCGAGGCATAAGCGGAGCGGGCGATTTCCAGCGGCGTAGCTCCTTCCAGTTCGTCGGAAGGTTCATCCGCTGCGCCTTCGTATATGATCAGAATTCTTTGCAAGGGTTATTAAAAAGTTTGTTTGGGGTATCGACTAATCGGTTTGACGGCCTACTTTCCAAAGAGGAACAACAACCATTCATCACGCATTAGGCTTTCAACCTTGTATCACATTGACTTTATCTTCAATAGCAACCTGTTCGCTAAGGTAAACCGGCCAAGACCGGCCGTTGATAATCTTCGATAAAGCCCCGCGATTAAAGCGAAAAAGATAACGCCAATCACGCAGGGGCGATCGGCCGCTGAAGTTTTGAAGTAAGCGCACGACGAGCCGCGCTTGTAGGGTCGCCGTCAGGCGATCGTTGAACATGAAGAAGAACATGCACCCGCCGGACCGCCTGATCCGCACAGCACCGGGCATAAACGGCGCATTTCTCCACATATCAAGGTAAAGAGCTTGAATGAAGCGGATAGCGGGCTGACAATTTTAGCTTGGTATGTATACACAGGACGACCATTTCAATCGATACCAACGGCAAATGATTTTGCCGGGTATCGGTGTTGAAGGTCAGCGGAAGCTGGTTTCTTCCAGTGTTTTAATCGTCGGGGCGGGCGGGTTGGGTTCGCCGTCGGCGTTGTATCTGGCCGCGGCGGGGGTGGGGCGCATCGGGCTGGTAGACGATGACGTGGTGGAAATGTCAAATCTGCACCGGCAAATTCTGCATGGCACCGCTTCTGCTGGAAGCCGGAAAGTCGATTCCGCGCGAGAGCGGCTCGCCGATTTGAATCCACAGGTAAAGGTCGAGGCGCATCCGGTACGGTTGAACCGCGCGAATGCCGCGGACCTCATCGCCGCGTATGATCTCGTGGTGGAGGGTAGCGACAACCTCGCGACGCGTGAGGTGGTAAACGAGGTGTGCGTGGCACAGGGCAAGCCATGGATTTACGGCGCAGTGCACCGGTTTGAGGGACAGTGCGGGGTGTTCGGGGTTCGGGGTTCGGGATGCTACCGGTGTTTGTTTCCGGGGGAAGCGCTCGCGGTGGCTAACTGCGCGGAGGCCGGGGTGCTGGGCGTACTTCCGGGCGTGGTGGGAACGCTGCAGGCAACGGAAGCGCTGAAACTGCTGCTCGGAACGGGCGATTTGCTGGTGAACCGGCTCTTGATTTTTGACGCGCTGGAGGCCAAGTTTCGCGCCTTGAACTGGCAGCGAAATCCGAATTGTCCGGTCTGCGGCGAGGCGGCAGTAACTGATGAAAAACGAAACGAGGAATCTACGATGCAAGAAATGACGGTACACGAATTGAAGCAGCGTCTGGACGCCGGACATGATCTGCAAGTGCTGGATGTACGCGAGCCAAAGGAGCTGGAGGTTTGCAGGCTGCCGGGGACGCTCGACATTCCGCTGGGCGAGGTGCTGGAGCGCGCCGGGGAAATTGACTCGAGTCGCGAAACCGTGGTGATGTGCCTGGCCGGTGGCCGCAGCGCGAAGGCGATCATGGCGCTGAAGGCGGCGGGTTATCCCGGTAAGCTGATTAATTTGACCGGTGGTATCCAAGCCTGGGTAAACGAGGTGGATCCGTCGATCGTGAAACGCTGAGCAGGCACCGGCAATGAAGGAAACCACCACGACCAAAACCACCGCGTTCGCGGGCAAGCTGCTTCAACTGGAGCAACATGACGTGGTGCTGGAGAACGGGGATTCGGCGTATCGCGAGATCATCCGGCATCCCGGCGCGGTGGGGGTGCTGGCCCGTAAGGCGGATGGCACCTTCGTACTGGTGCGACAGTATCGCAAGGCGGTGGAGCAGTACATGACCGAGGTGGTGGCGGGACTGCTGGACGCGGGGGAAGAACCGGAAATCGCGGCGCGGCGCGAGCTGCTGGAGGAAACGGGATGCGTCGCCAAGGCGCTCATTCATCTCGGCACGGTGCATGCCTCGCCGGGTTATGTGGATGAGAAGGTTGAAGTGTATCTGGGCGAATTGGACGGAGCGGCGGCGGTTGACCAGGAACTTGATCATGGCGAGCATGTCGAGGTGGTGTTGATGTCGCGCGAGGAGCTCTCGGCGGCGATTCGCTCGGGTCGCATTCAAGACGCGAAGACGCTTGCCGCATGGGCCTTGTTTTTGGAGTATGAGCGAAGACCACGCGCATGAACGTATTAATTCAAAAAGCCCGCCAATTTCTGTTGCATGATGTCTGGACCTCGGACCTGACCTCGCTCACCGGCATCAAGGCGATCATCAAGCGATTCCTGCGCATCTGCGAGCTGGTGGTGCGGGGCTTCCGCGAGGACAACCTGACCGTGCAGGCCTCGGCGCTCACCTTCGCGAGCCTCATTTCGCTGGTGCCCTTGCTGGCCATCGCGTTGTCCTTGTTAAAGGGGCTCGGGGCAGGCGACGAATTTATCGCTCGCATCCAACAGAACATGATGACCATGCCGGTCGAATTTCAGGCTTTTGTCCAGCAGATGCTGGACATCGTCAGCCGCACCAATTTCTGGGCTCTCGGCTGGGTGGCGGTGGTGGTGTTGTTTCTGACCGTGATTCAAGTGCTGAGCAGCATCGAAGCCTCCTTTAATATGGTTTGGGGAGTTACGTCGTCGCGCGCGATTTTGCGCCGCATCGTGAATTACATCAGCATCGTGGTGCTGGTACCGGTTTTGATTCTCATCGCCTTCGCCATCAACGCCTCGCTTTCCAGTGAGGCTGTTATCGCGCGGCTGGGCGAGGCGGCGGGTATTTACCAAACCCTGCTGAAGCTCTCGCCGTTCTTCGCGACCACGCTGGCCATCTTCATGCTTTTCCTGTTCGTGCCGAACACGAATATCAAGTTCCGCCCCGCGCTGACCAGCGCCATCGTGACCGCGTTGCTGTGGGTGGGCTGGCAAAATCTTTATGTCGAGCTGCAGGTGGGCGTGGCCCGCAGCAACGCGATTTACGGTACCTTCGCCTCGGTGCCGATTTTTCTGGGGTGGCTGTATGTAAGCTGGGTGATCATTCTGCTCGGTGCGGAGCTGAGTTTTGCGCTGCAGAATTACGCGACGTATGATTTGGAGCGTTCTGCTGGTCACGCCAACAATCGTGCTCGGGTGATGCTGGCCTATGCGATTGCTTTGCAGGCGGGGCGGGCTTTTCAGGGCGGCGCCGTGTTTTTCAATGCGATTGCTTTTGCCGCACAGCACCGCATTCCCATCCGCCTCATTAACGAAATCATACGCGTGTTGGAACGCGGCGGTTTACTGGTAGAGGTGGCGGATGAACAGGCCTGCTACATCGTCCGGCGTCCGCTGGAGGAGATCACCCTGAAACAAATCGTCGACTTGGTGAATCAGGATGGCGCGGGTCCCGAGCGGTTTGGTTTCGGCGAAGACGAGGGCGCGGTGTTCGCCGCAATGGAGCGATTTGACCGCGGTTTACAGGATGAACTCGGCGGTATGACTTTGCGGCAATTGGTTGATGCGAACCCGGCGGTGGCTCGGCCATCATGACCGGCATCGATTTTCAAGCGGCATTGAATGAGGAGCAGTTTCGCGCGGTGACGGCGCCGGATGGTCCGGTTCTAATCATCGCAGCGGCAGGCACGGGCAAAACCCGTACGCTAACCTATCGCGTCGCCTGGCTGGTGGAGCAGGGCGTGGATCCCAGAAGGGTGCTGTTGCTGACCTTTACCAACAAGGCGGCCCGCGAAATGCTGGAGCGGGCGCATGAGCTGGTGGGTGAATCGGTGGGCGGCTTGTGGGGCGGCACGTTCCATCATATGGCCAACCGCATGTTGCGAATGCACGCGGATCTCATCGGCTACCAGCGCGACTACACCATCCTCGACAGCGATGATGCAAAGCGGCTGGTCAAGACCACCATCGATGAACTGAAGTTGCCCCCGAAGTTGTTTCCAAAACCCGAGGTGTTGCTCTCCATGTACGGTCTTGCCTCGAGTCGCCGTGATTCGCTGGAGGACATGGCGGCGGATCGTTTTGCAAATGCCGCATTCATCAATCCAGCGGATGTGGTGAAAGTGCATCGTCGCTACCAGGAACGGAAGCAAGCCCTGAACGCAATGGATTTTGATGACTTGCTGTTGAATGGATTGAAGTTGTTCCAGGATCGCCCGGAAATATGCGAGAGGTACAGCGAACGTTTCCGGTATGTAATGGTGGATGAGTATCAGGATACCAATGTGATTCAGGCGGAATGGGT
>JBMTVS010000022.1:0-18284 GCA_049451655.1 Kiritimatiellia bacterium
ATGCTGCCGTTTTGCGGCTACCACATGGGCGACTACTTCGCGCACTGGCTGGCCATGGGAGAAAAGAAAGACGTACTGTTGCCGCGCATCTTCTACGTCAACTGGTTCCGCAAGTCGCCAGAGGGCAAGTTCCTCTGGCCCGGTTTCGGCGACAACAGCCGGGTACTCAAGTGGATTTTCGATCGCGTCGAAGGGCGCATCGACGCCCTCGATTCCCCCATCGGCCTGCTACCGCGCCGCGGGGACATAGATGTTAGCGGCCTCGACCTGCCCCAAGGCGCCCTCGACGAACTCCTCCGCATCGATCTCGACGGCTGGCTCGAGGAAGCCGGCTCCATCCGCGAGCACTACACCCGCTTCAACGACCACCTCCCCGACGCACTCCTCCAAGAACTCGAATCCCTCGAATCCCGCCTCCGCGCTGCCCGCCCATAGACACTACGTCGTAAGCTCCAAGGATTGGAACTTCGAGCCGCAATCTTTCAAGCCATAGGTAATCAACGGGATACGACAATCATAGCTGCTGTGTCCCCTTTTTCTCCTATGTCTATGTCCCCGACCTGAGTGCGTTGAGGCGGCGTTGGATGAGGCGGATGTTCATGCCGCCGATGGGGGTAGGATCGAGCTTCATGGCGGCCTGGTATTCGGCGAGGGCTTCCTCGAGGCGGCCCATGTTGCGGAGTTGATCGGCGAGCGCGTAGCGGTAGTAGGCATAGCGCACCGCCCGGTCGACCGCAGCCTGAAACCATACAAGGGCAGCTTCCTGATTGCCTTGCAAGCGCTCCATGGTGCCCATGCCGTACAAGGCGTCGGCGGACCAGGGGTTGCCGTCGAGCGCTAACTGGTAGTGGTAAACCCCTTCGTTTACCAGTTCGGGGCGCTGTGATTCACTAACGGCTCCCGACAACGCTTGTACGCGACGAAGATGACCGGCGGCCAGATGCGCCCGCCAGTTTGCTGGCGCCCATGTTAGCGCGGACTCAAGTTGATCATGCGCGATATCGAATTCGGAGGCCTCAGCAGCCTCCTTGCCGGTCTTTTCGTGAAAGTAGGATGCTGTATAGCGGATATATAACCCGATCATTACGATCAAACCAAACATCAATACAACGCCGATTCTCCGGTAACGCGCACCTTGCACTTTTAGGAAGCGGTCGACACCGGGCTCCGGAGTGGCGGCTATGAGCGCTGCCGTTATCAAAAGGTAAACCTGGACATTGCCAAAGATATTGAAATTAAAGTCGAAGAACGTATGGGCAGCGGTGCCCATCACCATGGCCAGCAAGCCAGCCATTATAGCGGCGTGCCCTTGATCCTGCGTCTTTAGCAAGACGCGCAAGGCGCGCCAGATCAGGGCCATGATCGCGGCCCCGATCAGCAACATCCCGATCAATCCGATTTCGCCCCAGAAGTGCAAATAATCATTATGAGCAAATTCCGGGTCGCGATTGGCCGCCATGTGCTCATGGTAGGCGGGATACATGTGCCGGTAGCTGCCCAGTCCGTGGCCAAAAACGGGGGCATCGAGGGCAATGTTGAGCGAATCCTTCCAGAGCGGGATGCGAACATCCCCCTGAATGGCTTGGGTAACCCGCATCTGAACCTTGGGTGAAACCTTCCAAATCGCGAAACCCGCCGCGCCGACCAGTAAAGGCGCAAGAATCATCATGAGGGCAAATCGTCTCCAGCTGTGCCGCAAAGCGAGGGCAAGCGCAAAGGTCACCAGGCCGACCATGAGGCCAATCCAGCCAGCTCGTGAAAGGGATAAGAAAAGTGGGTACAGCCCTACCAGCAGGGCGTAGCCAGCAAAAAGCTTGGTGGCCACCCCGGATCGGCGGGCGAAAATAATACCCAGACCCGATAGTATCACCATGTGCAGCAGGTGAGCGAAGTGGTTCGGACAGATGTAAGCCCCGCTGGCGCGCATGCCATAATCATCATGGCGTTCCGCAAACACCGCCATTCTGGTGCCTTGAACTTCCTGAAAAATGGCATAAAAGGCCATGAGACTTACCGACAACATCAGGACGATCATCATCCAGCGCCAGCGATGCTGAATGCGCAGTAGATTGGTCAACATCCAATACATCAGCGTATAACCCGCGAAGCGAAACCACTGCTGACCGGCCTCGTATGGAATTTCAGTAAGCGGTATTGAAATTGCGAGGTAGAGTAGAAACGCGATGCAAATCCAGCCGCCGGGAGGAACCACCAATTCGTATCGGTAGCTAGAAACCAAAAAACGCCAGGTCCACGCTACCCCCGAGGTAAATAAGGCCAGTAGCACTGGCATCATGATCCATAATCGATTACCGCCGAGTACCCAGATGATACCAGCCGAAGACAGCAAAAGAATGATCAGGACAAGATGATCCAGCCAAAGTTGGGATGCGGATAGCCGGACTCTGCGTTTTCGTCTGCTTTCGGGTACAACCCTGGATGGACTTTCCGCGATCACAACGGATCGTCAGAACAGGGACCGCTCTACGACAATGACATCCCCGCTCTCCAGGCGTATATCCTGCTCCGGGCGTCGTTCAATGTCGCGCATGTTGTAGGTCGTGGTACGCCCGCCTCGGATGAGATTCACTTTTTTCGTGTTCGCGAATTCCGTGTAACCACCCGCCGCGGCGATCGCTTGAAGCATGGTCAAGCCGCCCACCACCGGGAAACGGCCGGGTGCCCTTACCTCGCCACGAATAAAGTAGGTTCTTTGCGGCATGACCACGCTGACGGTGATGCTTCGGTAGTATCCGCCGGAAATATACCGGTCGCGGATAAAGGATTCTAATTCGGAGGTGGGCCTGCCGGCGGCAAGAATATCACCCAGAAACGGCAAAGTGACATTGCCGTTGTCGTCGATCATATCCTCCACTTCCTGATCCTGCGGATAAATGCCACGGAGATGAATCACCAGGGGATCGCCTTTTTGAAGCAAATAGGAGTAGCTTGATCCCCGTTCCTCGATGCCTACGGTTTCCCCGTACCTTGAAGCATTGTCGCCAGCCTTGTCTTCATCCCCCACGGTGGCCGGCATTGCTGGCTGAGTGTTGACGTTTCTGGCCATCGACAAGGAGAACGACGGCTGGCGCGGTGCAGGGGAGGTTAAGTCCATGCCGGCATCGGGCGTGGCAGGTGAACGACCAACACAGCCGGTGAAAATCACGCAGGCCATGGCTAACACAACAGCCAACGTGAATGAACGATCAAACTTCACGATGATACGCCCTCCATCCGTTCCGTCTTTCGGGACTTGGGTACACCGGCAGTGGAGGGGTCTGGCGCATCGGATTCCTGACGCGTGGAGCCGTAACCGCCTTCGTACTGATGGGCGTGATAGTAGTAATAGTAGTCATCCCGCAAAATGTTGATGTTGTTCAAGACCACTCCCATCGTGCGGGCACCGGAGTTGTCCAGCATGCGTTTGGCCCGACTGGACATGCTGCGCGGATATTTACGGTACTGAACAACCAGGAGTACGCCTTCGGCGCAGCTCGATATAATAGAAGCATCGCTGACACCAACAATCGGCGGCGAGTCCAACAAGATGAAGTCGTAACGCTCGCGTATCGACTTGATTAATTGGCTGATCCGGTGCGCATCGAACATGCCCACTGAACCTCGAGGCAACTTGCCGCTGGGCAATAGATCGAGGTTGGGAACCGAGGTCGAAACAATTACATCATCAACACTTGCTTCCTGGGCCAAGACGTTGGTCAATCCGAAGCGGTTATTGATGCCGAGGAATTTATGTTGAACCGGCCGTCTGACATCCGAATCAATCACAAGTACGCGGTCGCCCATGGTCGAGCAAACATATGCGAGGTTAAAGAGCGTGGTTGACTTGCCCTCGCCCACGCCACCGCTTACCACCGAGAAGACGCCGCCCTGTTTGTTGTTATTGGCGAAGGTTAGGTTTGTTCGCAATATCCTGTATGACTCCGCATGCGGACTTTCAGGACCATCCTCGGCGAGCGAGCGAACCTTCTGGGGAATGATGCCGATTACGGGAATGCCGAGATGACGCTCGACGTCATCAACGGTTTTGACCGACGTATCCAGATACTCAATAAAGTAGGCGAGTCCTACGCCGGCACCCAGGCCAACAACGACGCTCAAGATGATGTTGAGCACAACGCGAGGACGAACCGGACGGTCATTGCGTTCGGCGCGGTCAATGATCTGCACCATCGTGCGGGGGAGTTCCATCTCAACCCCTTTTTGCGTGAAACGGGCGCGGAGAGCATTGAGAATTTCCTGTTGTACGATGAGGTTGCGCTCGGCGCGCTCGAAAGGCAGGTAGCGTTCGCTTTGCGCCTCAATATCCGCCTCCCGGACTTCCTCCAACTCCCGGTCAAGGGCCTCAAAACGCGTCTTGGCCACCTCGTAATCGGCAAATACTCCCGCCTTGAGCCCTTCCAGCGCATCGTTGAGCTTTTCCTTCAACTCCTGCACACCTGCGCTCGTACGCCGCACCTCGGGGTGATTGGAGCCCAGCGTCTCCATCATGAGTGCCAACTGCACTTCCGCATCGACCAGCTGTCGGCGAAGATTCAGGAGGGAGGGATCATTCACCATATAGGCGGACGCATTCATCAACTCGTCGCCCTCAAGTGCGTCAATCTGCTCCCAGCGGGCCTTGCGGGTCAACATATCCACGCGGGCGGCGATGCGGTCGGCTTCCATTTGTTGCACGCGCAGGTTGTCGGCGCGGATGCCGCGACTGAGGGTCAACACGCCTTGTTCCTGACGAATACGCTCCAGATCCTCCTCGGCCGCATTCACTTTTTCCTGCTGCTTCAGCAACTCGTTTTCCAGCGCCTGCACGCCGGCGCGTATTTCCCCGCGCTTGCTAGACTGACGATAATCGCGGTAGACATCGGCAATTTCATTGGCGATTTGCGCGGCCTCGTCCGGATCATCGCGAAACACCTCGATCTGAATCATGCTGGTGTCGCGGTATTGGTTGACGCGCACGCTTTTTTCGAGAATTTCCATGCAGATAGCACGAGGAATAAGGCCGGCTTTGTTGTCTTCGCGGGAGCTCCACCGTTGCTGTAGGTTTAGGCGGTCCAGCACCGTGGACAGGATGGAACGGGACTGAATGACTTCAAATTCCGTCTTCAGGAAAAAGGGGTTGAAACCGCCTGAGAACTGCCGGTCGAACACCTCGATGTCCATGTTGTCTTCGCGCACACGAATGGTGGTGCTTGCGCTGTATATTTTAGGCAACATGAGGGTGTACAGCGTGCCCGACAAGGTTATCAAAATGACTACCGCCATGATGATTTCCTTGCGGGAACGAATCACCCGCCAGTAATCGAGAAAATGTAAACCGGTATCGGTGTTTTCGTTTGTCGTAGTCATATGCGCTCAAGACATCCCCGAACCTCCGGGCTCTGGATGCGCAGGGAGCGCTTCAGATAACAGGATGGATGGGCAGTTGCCGCGAGAAAGTTTAGATGTCCAGCCGCCATCCCAGAGAAATCCGGTTGCGATCGAAATCCTCGCGGATGTCGGACTCAACATCTAGCATGGAATATACGAACTCCAGAGAGTTTCGAGCATTCAAGGCGTAATTGAGGCGAAGACCCAACTGCAGAGCCGTTTCATCTCCATCAATAGCCGCGTTGTTGTCCACGCGCGTTTCCTCATTGTACTCCGCCATGCGATACGATCCGGTTAAGATCACGCGGATCTTTCCAGATGGCTGATGGGTCAGGCTGGCGTTGAGTATAGTTCTATCCTGACTGGCATAACTTGCGACATCGGATTCAATCATCGAATAGGCAGCGCCTAGCGTCAGGCGGGTGCGCGGGGTGAATGCATAGGCAATCGTTACGTCGAAATAGGGTTGATCCTGCTCATCTACATTTTCATCTTCATAAGACTGCATGTGGTAACCCGCGCGAAGCATGCCGATCAATGCACCTTCAATCTGCTCGTATCCCAAGCCGATGAAATCGGTCTCCAAGTCGCGCAAGTCGGCTGTGTTTTGGTTATCGTAAGCTACGATTTCCTTGCGGTAATCAGCGCTCAGGCTTGATTTGGCGTTCAAGCGATGCCGCAGCGTTATGCCCGCCGCAACAATGTCGCGGTCTTGGTCAACCGCCACAGCATCCTCGTCATAATAAAGAAGCGAGTAGCGCGCGCCGAGTTCCACTTGGGTCTTGGGGGCAACCATGATGCCCAAGTTACCGCTGGTTTGATTGTAGGTGTAATCGTTATTTTCCCGCACGGTGACGCCACGGGCAATTTCCTCGGGCTGTTCCGCAATACGGAAATTGTTTTTAAGGCCCAGTGTGACACGGGGTGTGAATTCATGACCAAATATGAGGTCGAGGCTGTGGTGAATATCCGTGTCGTCAGGGTCTCGATCGCTCCACCAGACGAATGCGGGGCTGTAGTTCAAGGTCAAAAAGGTAGGTTCGTTGTCGAAGGTCATCATGAAGTCAAGGTCTTCAACCACCTTAAACGAATCTTGCTCGCCGGTTTCCTGTTCATACACATTATCGTCATACTCAAGACTGAGATAACTGCTGATCTCGATGAGATTAGGACTTCCCTCGGATTGCGCCATGGCTATGCCGGATGCCGAAGCCATGGCTAAAAAAGCGAACAAGAAATTATTTGATTTCATAATTTTTACCTTAAAAGTTGGCCGTTGGTTAACAAAAAGATGATCAGTTGGGCGTTAACGGTGGGAGGACCGGGGGAATAAACGGTCGTTCGTCGCTCAAAATCACCTCGAAGGTGTCCACGGGACGTCCGGGAGGCAACCGCACGAGCGGATCGTTAAAGGTGGAAGCAGCCGGGGATAAACTTTCACGTTGCCCTGAACTGATTATCCCCGCCGTTGCGAGAGCACTGGTTATATTGGCAAAATTGACGCCTGATGCGATCGCCGCATCAACTTCAGCCTGAGCTTGATCATCGGCGGTCTCGTCCACTTCATTCCCCAGCAAAATGTTCAAGACGCTCGCGAGATCGCCGGTGGTAACCTCACTTTCACTGGACCAACCGCCCCGGGGGCTGACACCTACCTGCTCAAGAGCAAGGATGGCGGCAACTGGTGATGCGGAAAGCGGCGTACCAACGACCAGTCCAAGACGCCGCGCTAGAATGATGGCAAGTTGACCTTGGGTCATGGTCTGCGGCTGACCAACCCCTTCGCCCTGCTGACCGTTCTGTCCTTCGGTTAACTCCTGATTTTCGCCATCATTCTGCTCTTCGTTGTCCTCCTGAGCATAAACAGGGTACGCGGAAAATACTGCGCCGATAAACAACACAAGGAACCACTTTGTCACACTTTGTTTTTTCATATATGCCTCCACACGGTCAACTTGTAGATGCAGAGTATTTCTGCAACCTAGAACTATGTCTTTATAGGACTGACACATTAAACAGGTCAACCCTTTTGTTGGAGAGTTTTTTTGCTCTGTCTCACCCGTGCGAATAAGCTCCGGGCTCTGCCCGCCGAGGATAGCCGTTGTCATTTAACCTTATCCTCCTTAACATTGAAAGGATATGCCCGCCAGAAACAGCTACACCTTTACACTCAATATAAGCCAACAGCAACTTCTGGTGGAACACCTCGAATGTGGCCGCTACAAGCTGCGCGAGGTTCCCCACACGATCATTGCCGCCGAGGGTAATGCGGTGAACATCAACCTTTACAAAAGCGGCAAATGCCTGGCCCAAGGCAAAGGCGCCGCCGAATGGGTGGAATTTGTGCTCGAGCCGGAAATTTTAGGCGAAGCCCGGCTCGGATATGAGGATACACATGATCCGAGCATGTCCGCACCCCATATGGGCATCGATGAAAGCGGCAAAGGCGACTTCTTTGGACCGCTGGTCATCGCCGCCGCTTACGTGGACGAAGTTATCGTGGAAAAATTGCGCGCCCTGAACGTGCGCGACAGCAAGACCATTACCAGCGACAAGGTCGCGGAGGACATGGCGAAAAAAATCGCTGACGTGCTGGGCGAGCAATTCACCATCGTGAACATCGGCCCCGCCGCCTACAACCGCATGTATGGCAAGATGCGCAACGTTAACATCCTGCTCGGCTGGGGCCACGCCCGCGCCATCGAAAACCTGCTCGACCGGGTGCCGGATTGCCCGCGCGCCCTCTCCGACCAGTTCGGCCCCGCCCACCGCATTGAAAAGGCGCTGCGCGAGAAGGGACGCCAAATCAAGCTCGACCAGCGCCCCAAGGCCGAATCCGACCCCGCCGTGGCCGCCGCCTCCATCCTCGCCCGCGCCGGCTTTCTGCGCTCCATGCGCCAACTCGGCGAGAAGTACGGCGTGAAACTCCCCAAGGGCGCGTCCGCGCAAACCCGGCAAGCTGCCATCGACCTTATAAAGGCCCGCGGACCGGAGGTGTTGCTGGAAACCTGCAAAGGACACTTCAAGACCGCCGACCAGGTGCTCGCCGCGACCGGATTTGCCCGAACCGACGTGCCAGGCCTGCCGGCGGGAAATCCCACGCCCTTTGTCCGGCGCAAGAAAACGAAGGAGGCATCATGAAACTCGTACGCTACGGCGAGCGCGGCCGCGAGCGACCGGGTTTATGGATCGATGACCCGGCCGGCCCCCGCATCCTCGACGTCCGCGGCATGGCCTTCGACATTGCCGACTACGACACGCACTTCTTCTCCCGCCACGGCCTAGCCCGCGTGGCCGCCCTCGCCCTCGAGCATCGCCGCAAGGAGATCCCGGCTGAAGGCATCCGTCTCGGACCGCCCGTAGCCCGCCCCGGCAAAATCATCTGCGTGGGCAAGAACTATGCCGAGCATGCGAAGGAGTTCGACGCGCAGGTGCCGACCTCACCCGTGCTCTTCAGCAAGGCCACCACCGCGTTGAGCGGACCGTATGACGATATCGTGATCGACAACGCCGCTACGACCACCGACGCCGAGGTTGAACTCGCGGTGGTCATCGGGGAAACCGCACGGCGCGTTAGCGAGGCCGACGCCCTCGCGCATGTCGCCGGCTACGCGGTCATGAACGACGTCACCGACCGCGCCGCGCAAAAGGAAGGCCTGCAATGGTTCCGCGGCAAAAGCTTCGACACGTTTTGTCCGTTGGGTCCGTGGCTGATCACCCCGGATGAAGTCGACCTCGCCCGGGGTCTCACCCTCACCTCGCACCTGAACGGCGAGCCTCTGCAAACCGGCCACACCGGCGACATGATGTTCGGGGTGGCCTACCTGATCAGCTTCATCAGCCGGTCCATAACCCTCGAACCCGGCGACCTCATCGCCACCGGCACCCCCGCCGGCGTAGGCTTCGCCCGCACCCCGCCCGTCTTCCTGAAGCCAGGCGATGTCATCGCGTGCGCGATTGAGGGGATCGGTGAAATCAGGAATAGACTGAAGACTTTCGGAAAATTGCGGGGCGGGAACGGTTGAGTCTTCGAAACCTTCCCACCGGAATCGACCGACGAGCGAATGTGTTCGACGATGGGGGCCCGGTCGGAAGATCTACGACCATTCCAGCCTTACAATGCTCTGCTGATTGCCAACGACCAAAATAAAAAGGGAGCGGACGAAATCGCCCGCTCCCTTTTCAGCAAAGATCCGTAGATCGACTTACTTCTTGCCGAGGATCGCGTCCTTGGCGGCCTTGGCCACGCGGAACTTCACGACCTTCTTGGCCGGGATCTTGATCTGCTCACCAGTGGCGGGGTTGCGACCCATGCGGGCTTTGCGGCTCACCAGCACCAGCTTGCCGACACCGGGAATGGTGAAGCTGTTCTTGGCTTCTTTGTAGGCCAGTGCGGCCAGCGCATCAAAGAATCCATTAACGTCCTTCTTGGACAACCCGGTCACGTCAGCCAACTTGGCCGCCGTCTGCGATTTGGTCAATGCCATGTCTATATCTCCGTTTGTTTGCCTTGCGAAAACGCCCTATGCATTTTCAACTATGCGAATTTTGCTGTGGTTTTTGACGGTGACAAGAATTTTTTCACGAAAAACAAATGTTTTTTTAAACGATATCATCGGGTCGCAGCACCATGCCCCGGGCAATGTCAAGTGCCTTGTCGCGGCCATCGCGCATGGAAATAATGCTCAGCGCAAACGCGAACGTCGTACCGGGTCCTTGACTGGTTACGATATGATCACTCACCACCACGCGATGATCCATGCGCGTTCCGCTTTTTAGCTCGTGCGCAGCAAGCGGATGACAGGTCAACGTCTGATGATCCAGAACGCCCGCGCGCTGTAATACCAGTGGTCCCGCGCAAATCGCCGCGAGTAATTTCCCGGCTTCGTGTTGATCGCGAATCGCTTGCAGCACGCGCTCGTCATCCATCAAGTGTAGCGTGCCCAGATTTCCGCCCGGCAAAGCGATGACTTCGTAAGCGTGCGGATCGACTTCCTCCCATGGCAGATCCGGCAATAATTTTACACCGCGTGAAGCCGTCACCACGCCCGGCTTGATGCCCGCCACATCCACCTGCCACCCCGCCCGGCGGAAGACATCGATCATGATGACCGCCTCCATCTCTTCTACCCCGTCGGCCAGGGGCACCAACACCTTTGTCGTCATAAAAATCTCCTCTCATCATCCCGCCATCAACCACTCCCATTCCCCATTAACCATCAACCATTAGCCATTCCCCATCCCCCCTCCACCGCCTAACGGCGGCAGCTACATTCAATCTCTTTCCCCGAACTCCGAACCCCGACCACCCCAAGGTTTTCGATGATGTTAACGAGTGGGTTAACGATGCCCGGCTACCCGAACTCCGAACCCCGACCACCCCAGCCCCCTTACTCCACATCCGCCTTCGTCACATACACCAAAGGTATGCTTACCACCATCACCGCCATCTTCAATACCAGGTTGAAAATGAAAATATCGATCACGCTGCTCCAGGGCATGGCCCAGGCAAAAGCGCCGAGCACGAAGATGATGTTGTCGACGGGAATAGCCACCGAGTTGCTCACCAGCACGCGCAGCCATTGATAACGCTTCGTGACCCTGGTGGCGAACCAGTGATACACCTCGGTGTTCACGAGTTGACTCACCACCTGCGCCACCACCGCGGCAAACACAATGCGCCAGATCGGCGAAAAAATCGCGGAGAACTGTTCGCCCAATCCCCACCCCTCGTCGCTCGGCACCGCCGCGCAGGCGATCAAATAAAGTACGGCGAAGAAGTTCATGGCGGCCGCCGTAACGATCAACACGCGGGCACGCCGGCGGCCCAGCACCTTGTGGGCAAGGTCGCGCAAGGTGAAGGTGACAGGATAGATAAACGTTCCCATATCCACCGCCAAACCAAACACCACACCAATCTTCAAGCTGGCAAGGTCGGCGAGCAGTTGCACCATCGCATAGACCGCCACCACGATAATGGCGATGCGGGTGAGCGGCGGCAGGGGAGCGGACAACGACGACGAAGACGCCGGGACGGACTCGGATGACATGATAGTTCCTTTCAGTTTTGTTGAGGCGGGGGGCTGCGACCGCCATTGACCCCGGGAAGGTAGATCATGCCGGCAGAGGGGCAAGACAAAAATCTCCCGGCTGATGTTGAACAAACGCCTTGGCGAGCACGTCTATAGAACCATGAAATCATTAATTGCCGTCGTTTCTTTTGTGGTGGTGCTGGCCTTGCAGTCGAGCCATGGGCAAGCTCAAGTTTCGCCCAATGCCGCCCGCATGTTTGGCAATGCCATTGCTGATGTAGTCGAGAAGACCATGCCCTCCGTGGTAGTGGTGCGAACCGAAACGGTCAAAAACCGTTACGCCCGCGACTGGCTGTTTGGCTATGTCTACAAGATTCCCGAACGTCTGGCCGGACAAGGGTCCGGTGTGATCATCAATGACGAGGGCTACATCTTAACCAACAACCATGTGATCGATGACGCCAGCACCGTGGAAGTGGTATTGAATGACGGCACCAAGATGCCTGCCGAAATTATTGGGCGTGACCCCCACACCGATCTAGCGGTATTGCGCATTGTCGATGCCGATCAAGAAGGCTTGGCCGCCATTGATATCGGCGATTCCGACCAGCTTAGGGTGGGCGAGTTTGTCATCGCGCTGGGTTCGCCATTCAGTCTCGCCTCCAGCGTGACGCTGGGTATTGTGAGCCAGAAAGGTCGTTCGATCGGCATGCTACCTTTTGAAGATTTTATTCAGACCGATGCCGCCGTGAATCAGGGCAACAGCGGAGGTCCCCTGCTCGATGTGGATGGCCGCCTGGTGGGCATCAACACGGTCATCCAGACCACCCCGCTTTCCGGCGGCAACATCGGGATCAGTTTCGCCATTCCGGTGAACCTCGCCATGCATGTCGCCGAATCCATCATGCGCTCCGGCCGCTGGGAACGTCCCTGGATTGGTATTTACATGCGCGAGGTGGAACGCGGCGTGCGTGTGATGGAGGTCATCGGCAACAGTCCGGCCAGTCGCGGTGGTTTGCGCGAAGGCGACATCATTCTCGCTGTGGACGGACAGAAAGTGGCCACCGCCAAGGATGTTCAGAAAACCATCTTCACGCGCCAGATCGGCGATCCCGCAAAATTGACCGTCGTGCGCGACGACGACGACGTGACCCTCGAGTTAGTCACCGAAACCATGCCGGTGCCAACCATGATGTTGCGGGAGTAGCAGTGGGAGCTTGTGGCTGATCAGCGCGACCAGAGCGGCGAAGGATAAGTGCCCGCCTCGACCAGCGCGGCGATGCCAGCCATCACTGCGGGTTTGTCTTCGCGATAAGTTACGCCAAACCAGCGACCGGTGGTTGTTTCCACGCGCGCCCGCGCCTCCCCTCTTGCAATCATTTCGCTCACCGCGCCCGGCAGATAAAACTCCGCCTTCAGATCACCTCCGCGCGCATGCAGAAATGCCCGGAAATGATCGTCCAGCCGGTCGAGAAATTCCGGAAAAAATCCCCAACAATTCATCGAGGTCGGCGTGGCATCGTCCCTCTTCACCTCGCCTGAGAAAAGTCCGCGCTCCGATTTGGAAATTGCCGTCACCTCCTCGATATCAATCAGGTAACCATCCGGGCTGGTGCGGCATAAACCTCGCGATACCGTGCCATGCTCGGATACCGTTTGATCCAGGCGATATGCCACCATGACATGCTCATGCGCGAGGCTGGCCCGGTCGAGATGTTCCGCCAACAAGGCAAAGGCCTGGCGCCCGTAAAAATCATCCGCGTTAATAACCGCAAAAGGATGTTTGATCTGCTGGCGCGCCGCATAAACCGCGTGTCCGGTGCCCCATGGCTTTTCCCGTCCGGCGGGGGGTACAAACGGGGCGGGCAAATCGTCGAGCGCCTGGTATGCGTAGACGACCTCCACGCGTTGCTCCAGCGCCTGCCCGATGCCTGCGCGAAACGCCTCTTCCATGTCGCGGCGAATCACAAATATGACCCGGTCAAAACCGGCCTTCATCGCATCGAAAACGGAATAGTCAATCACCAGTTCGCCGGAAGGTCCAACGGGGTCGATTTGCTTCAATCCGCCATAACGGGAACCCATGCCAGCGGCGAGTACAACGAGGTCTTTACGCATATCGGTTTAATCTTTCCATGATGTCGTTCTTAAATCGGGCAAGATAACGATTGGTGAACTGAGTCAGGCTGATCTGGTCGTCGTTCACCAGCGGCGTTAAATCCATGGCATGCCAGACCCGGGCGGGCCCGTCCGGCTCATGGCTTTCGTAAAAGGTCGCATTGGCCAATTCGCGTCCACGCACGGCAAGATCATACCGTTTTTTCGACAACTGCGTTTTGAACACAGCGGCCAATTTTTCGGCAAGGACGGGGTCTGTCGAAACATCCAGCCGCACCTTGTCTTCATCCAGCATCCAATCCAGATCGCGCCATACTTCGCAGCCCAGGAGGCGATGCGGTCGTTGCGCCGGCGGCAGTGCCCTGATGGCCCTCACCACCCGAGCCACGACCGCCACATGCGTATCGTGCTTGTCGGCCGGATTATGCGTATAGACGATGCAGGGGCTCACACGGCTTAACAGCAAAATCAAATCACGAGTCAGTCGATCATCGGCCGTGTCCTTGACCTCGGCACTGCTGTAGCCAAGTTGTACCATAAAACTGTAGTCACCAATACACGCCGCCTCATCTTGTTCGTTCCGGCGCTCGGCTACCTCATACGGACCTCCATTCGCGCACGTAACCCCGCCAAACCGGGCATCCTCCCGCCTGTAACCAGCCAAAATGCCGTGGAGCGCCATGAATTCCAAGTCATCCGGGTGAGCTCCTATCCCGAGATGCGTCATCCGGGCCAGAGCGGTATCCTCCCCGGCTCCATCCGGCACAAAAAAACGCGCGTCTGGGTGGTGAAACAACATGGGCGAAGAACATAGCAAAGCATCATCAAACTTGCCAGTGATGACATTCTTCGCTACACAATAGCGATTCCGGCACTCGTAGCTCAACTGGACAGAGCATCTGACTTCGGATCAGAGGGTTGGGAGTTCGAACCTCTCCGGGTGCGCCAAGGAAGACAATTGATTACGGAGAGGTGTCCGAGTGGTTTAAGGAGCACGCCTGGAAAGTGTGTGTACGCCAAAAGCGTACCGAGGGTTCGAATCCCTCCCTCTCCGCCAGTTTTATTATTGTCGCAATGCCTTGATCACATCCTCGGTGATGTCGGCATTTTCATCGAGATATAGTACGGCTGGTACATCCTTGTCGCTAACCAGCGAACTGTCCACGACCGCCGCGAATCCTCGTCCACGCAGGTAGCTTTTCATTTTCTCACCGATCTCCTCCATCAGGTCGGCGCGAATGCGGCGGTTTTGATCGCTCCAGCGTTGCTCTTGTGTTTCGTTGAAATTCTTGATGCGCTCTTCCAGCGACCTGGCTTCGACCAGGCGGGCATCGATACGGCGTCGCAAGGATTGAAGCTCCTCCTCGCCGAGCCCCTCCTCAACCACCCGCAGCCGCAAATTTTTGAGTTCCTGCTGCACTTGATCGAATTGGGTCAACATAATGACCCGCTCACGGCTAATCGCATCCAGCATTTCCTGCAATTGGATGTTGGCCAAACGCGCCTTGTAATAGTTCGTGAACACCGTTTCGTAATGCACGAAGGCAACGGGGCTGCGCGCGACCGGCTGCGCATGCGACGATGAAACCAGCCAAGCAAAAAGACTGGCAGCAAGTAGTAGTTTGCTCATGCAGACGATCATAGCCAACACCCCGTCCGGGCAAAGCTAAATCAAGCCGGGCGCAACAATTCATGTTTACGCCATTCTCCGAATGTTGAATCCTGCCGCCCATGCATAATGCATCAACAACGCCATCTCGAACCGTTCTCGCCGTTTGCCGCGCGGGCATTCGCCGCAACCGGATACCCGCGCTGATGGTGCAGGCCTTTGCCGGAACGCTGGTCGCCCTCTACTATCTGGCCCCCGAATTACGCCCCTGGTTTGAACTGATCGGTGCCATGAAAGCCCGGTACAACCCCGGCTTTGCGATCATCTCTACCGCGTTTTTTGGCGGCCTTATTCCCTGGCTGGTGCTGATGCATCGTGGACGGATTCCGTCCGGACAACACCTTCGGCATCTCTCTTTCTACGTTGGATTTTGGGCATTACAGGGGGCCGTAGTGAACACCTTGTATTCCGGGCTCAATGCCTGGCTGGGGCCAAACAAGGACCTGCAAACGCTTTTGTTAAAGGTGCTGATCGACCAAGGACCGTTCAATTTGTTGTGGGGCACGCCCTGCTGCTTATTCCTGATGGGCTGGAAGGACGCGGAATTTTCCTGGTCGCGTTTTCGCGTTGCGAATCCACCCCGTGTGCTGGCCCACCGCTTCCTGACCATTCAGGTCAGCGCGTGGGTGGTGTGGATTCCGGCGGTCACCATGATCTACAGCCTGCCCGCGGATCTTCAGATCCCGTTGTTCAACCTGGTGGTCTGCTTCTTCTCGCTGCTGTTGACGTTCGTCAGTCGCGGATGATTGCCCTGCTTCAGAAATCAACCTGAAAGCGCATCTGGGCGATATCGACCGCGCCAACATCCCGGACATCCGCCAGCACGTAATTGATCATGATGCGGCTGTGCGGATTCAGGTACCAATTCAACCCCAGGGTGGTCGCATCAACCGCGCCGCCTTCAACCGCGCCATCCTCGAGATCCATCGTATCGAAGCGCACCGCCAATTCCCAGGCGCCCGCTCCGCCGGGCTTGCCCGTGGCGTTATGGTTCGGCTTGATCCGCCCGTGTGCGCCACTGCTTTGGCTGTATGGACGGTGCTCCCCGGTCAGGAAGTAACTGGCCATCACATACCAGGCGCCAAACTCCGCATCATCGCCTTCCGCATCGGGCGAGGCCATCGACCACTCGCCCTGCAAGGAAAGCGGTCCGAGGCCGAAAGCAGCTTCAAGGTTGGCAATCGTGACCGTATCCGCGTCCAGCGCGCCAGTATCGACAACGTAAGGCGCGATCGAAGACTCCGGGCGCGCGCGAAACCGGTAGCCGCTATCGCTGACATCGCGATAACTCATCGCCAGGCCAAGATGCAGGTAGCGTTGGCTCGATTCGTCGAAATATGGCAAGGCGGTCAGGCGCGCGGTTACGGCAAAGGCCTCATTGCTGACCGAGTCGCCGGTCGCGCCCGTGTCCTTGAAAACGCCCGCTGACCAGCTTACGCGTTGATCCAGCGCGTTATTCAGGGCGCGAATACCCGTATTGTAAGAGGGATTGAAGGCGTAGTTAAAACTACGCTCCATGAAGGGGATGTAATTATTACCCGTGGTCCCCTCTAAACCCATGGGTTCAAGTTGCGAACCGATGCGCAAGGTTCCGAGCACTGGCACATCCGTAAAAGCCAGGTAGACATTTCGAAAGCCAAGTGATCCGGCGAAATTGTACTCGGTGACAAAGCGCATGTTCCCGTACATGTTGCCGCTGATTTCCAGCTGGGCACGACGGAATTTGACGCCGTCATCAAACAGGCCCGCCTCCGCCTCAAGTGCCTCGTCCGCGTCAAAAAAGGCAGTGTCTAGTTGAACGCGACCGCCGATCTTGAGCGTAAAGTTCTTGTCGGTGTCCTCGAAATAGAATCCGTTTTTCCAGCGTGCGGAAAGACTGGCCTCGTTCGCCGCCTCCAGCACGGCGATGCGTTGTTCGAGCTCGGCCAACCGGTCCGGGCCGGGCGCCTGGGCAAAAGCGAGACCGGCACCGAGAATGAGCGATACGAAAGGGATAAATGAATTTTTCATAACGCGAACTATGCCCGCGCCATGACGTATCCTGCAACCGTATCCCGGGGTAAGGGATTACCCGAATCAGCGGACCGGCATCACCGTCATGCCTTTTTCCACGCCGGCCAGCGGGGTGCAATAGGCAATCTTTTCGCGAACGCTGGTCACGGAAATGGTGCCCAGTGAGGAAATTTCGACATCCAGCACTTCGCCTGTGTCTTCATCGACGAGTTCCTCGATGGAGCCCACGTCAAACGTCATGCCTTCCGCAACCCCTTCGCGCTCGCCGCGGTTGATGATGACGCGCTCGTCATTCGCTGACATCACGGAACCTTCCCACGGAACGGTTTCGAGCTGCTGCACGAGAAACTCGACACATTGTTCGACCGCATCGTTGCAGGCGAGGCCGAGGTTGTCCTTCTCGAAACCGGCGAGGTTGCCGGTCAGGCCGCCGAGCTTATTGCCGTAGTAACCGACACGGAGTTTGCGCTTACCCGCCTCACCAACCACTTTTTGCGAGGCTTTCACCTGGCCGGTTTCGCTGTCTACCAGATAAATGGTGATGTTCACTTCCGCCTTGCTGCCACCGCCACCCACGGAAACACCCATGAAGTTGAGACCGCCACTGCCGCCCTTGGTATCGTACTCAACATGGGTCACTGAACCGCGCACCAGCAACTGCGCAGGGGTCATGCGACCCGTCTGAGCGGCTTTTTTACCACCAGCGGTGCGACCCGAGGCCACCAGGTCCTGCTCATCCATGGCCGCTTCGCGCATTTCTCGATCGCCCAGCACGATGAAGTTTCCGCTCTGTTGCAGCGCATCGGTCAGCATGGTGGTGAAACCATCGCCCACCGCCCAACGACCCGACCAGCCGGATTCATTAGGGAACTTGGTGACCGATACGGAATAACGAAGATTACCCTCAGCGCCATAAGCCATCGAGCCGAACAACAGACCAGCAACCAGCAGCAAGTTTTTCATACAAACATCTCCTTTTCTGAGCGAAATCTACACATGACGCGGAAAACGGGTCAAGGACGGATGCGGAGAAGTAGCGCGAGCGTTGCGATGCGGGTTGGGCG
>JBMTVS010000023.1:0-18022 GCA_049451655.1 Kiritimatiellia bacterium
AGGTCTGCTTTTTTGACCTCGACCTTGTTACTTTTTTTTACCAATCAAAATTCGCAAATCAAAAATCAAAAATTCCCTCAGGGGTCCAGGTTCTCAAGCATTCCATTTTCCATATTCAGTCGTCGATAGTAGCAGTTTCTCGGTTGTCCGGCCTGGTTTTTAGTGTGGCAGATCCCGCCCCGCTTGGGGCGGACGATCATGAGGAGGGAATTCTGCTCGCAGTTCACGCGAATTTCCAGCACGTCAAAAGTCTCACCGGAAGTCTTTCCTTTCTCCCAGAGCTCGTTCCGCGAGGTGCTCCATAAAACAAGTGTGCGGGTTTCGATGGTTTTATCAAGGGCTAGACGGTTGATGTATGCGACCAGGATGACCTCTCTGGTGTCGACATTCTGCACGGCAACCGGAAGCACCCCGGGGCATTGCGCCGCCTTGGCCAGTTTGTCGAAATCAAGTTGTAGCGTCGTTCCTTCTTCCAGTTCTTTCATGCTTCTGCTCCAGACGAAATTCAGGCGAATTGTTTAGAGGCAAACTCCGCCAAAGTCAAACCGCGAAGGCACTCAAAGCCGCACTTCAATGCCGCGCGACTTCATGTGCTCCTTGGCTTGGCGGATGGTGTACTCACCGAAGTGGAAAATCGACGCGGCCAAAACAGCATCCGCCCCACCCCGCTGCACCGCATCGCAAAGGTGATCAAGATTCCCGGCTCCTCCGGAGGCAATTACCGGCACGCCTACCGCATCGGCAACCGCCCGGGTCAATTCCAAATCGTAGCCATCCTTGGTGCCATCGGCATCCATGCTGGTCAGCAAAATCTCACCTGCCCCGCGCTCAACGCCTTCTTTCGCCCAGGCAACCGCGTCACGCTCGGTGGGATTGCGTCCGCCGTGCGTGTACACGAGCCAACCTTTGCCATCTTCGCGACGCCGCGCATCAATAGCCAGCACGATGCACTGGCTGCCGAACTGGCGTGATGTTTCGTCGATGATAGCCGGATTTTTAAGCGCAGCGGTATTCAGCGATACCTTGTCCGCACCTGCCTGCAACATGCGGCGAATATCTGCAGCCACGCGAATGCCTCCGCCCACGGTCAGCGGCATGAACACTTGCGCGGCGACCTTGCGCACGACATCGACGATCGTCTCGCGGGCTTCATGCGAAGCCGTAATATCCAGAAAGGTCAGCTCGTCCGCGCCCTGCGCCTCGTAGGCCCGGGCGGATTCGACCGGATCGCCCGCATCGCGCAGTTCGACAAACTTGACCCCTTTCACCACCCGCCCTCCGGCGATATCGAGGCATGGAATAATTCGTTTGGTTAACATGGCGCTAGACGCTACCAGCCCGCGACAAAGTCGCAAGCGGGAAGTTCGGCAAGTTCATTACAGAAACACCGGCGGGATTACGGGAGAAAAGCCCCGTGCAAAAAGCGCGGGTAACTGCTAGATTACACAAATGTACCAATATATCGTTACCCGGTTAATCTTGCTCGTCGCGCTTTGTCATTGTCACTCTTTGGTGATTCCTGCGGACGCAAGCGAGGCTCCCGATGGCATGATTTTCATCCCGGGTGGCACCTTTGTGATGGGTTCCGACCAACCGGAATCATTTGTCAACGAACGACCCGCGCACACGGTCAAGGTGGATGCATTCTTCATCGACCGCTACCCAGTCACGAACAAGCGTTTCGCGGAATTCGTTGAAGCCACCGGTTATCTGACCGTGGCCGAGCGACCTGTAGACTGGGAGGAAATCAAAAAACAAGTCCCGCCGGGAACACCGAAGCCTGATCCGGAAATGCTGACCCCCAGCTCCCTGGTATTTCGTCAGACCGATGGCCCGGTGAATCTGCAACGCATGGATTTATGGTGGATATGGACCTCCGGCGCATCCTGGCGGCATCCGGAAGGTCCGGGTAGCAACATCGAGGACCGCATGGATCATCCCGTAGTGCAAATCGCGTGGGATGATGCGGTGGCCTTCGCAACGTGGGCAGGCAAGCGTCTTCCAACCGAGGCCGAGTGGGAGTTCGCCGCCCGCGGCGGAATGGATGGACAGCGCTACGCCTGGGGCAATGAGGAAAAACCGGATGGTCGCGCCATGGTCAACCGGTGGGACGGCGAGTTCCCCTACCTGAACACGCTTGAAGATGGCTTCGCCGGCACCTCGCCGGTTGGCAGTTTTCCGGCCAATGGATTCGGTTTGTATGACATGGGTGGCAACGTCTGGAACTGGTGCTCGGACGTCTACCACGGCGCGGCCTTCGCGGAGCGACAGGCGGACACAGCAAGTTGCCATAACCCCGCGGGCCCGGCCATTGATGCGCGAGAAAAACCATTGCGGGGTGATCCCTCGCCTGCCAGCGTGCCGGGCACGATACGGCGCGTCACCAAAGGCGGATCGTTTCTTTGTCACCCGGATTACTGCGAAAGTTACCGGCCCTCCGCGCGACGCGGAACGCCGCCCGATACCGGCACGAGCCATATTGGATTTCGTTGCGCTGCCGACGTGACCAACCCATGAGCCTGCATAAAACCAAGATCACCCTTGCCACCAAGATCACCATGGTGCGCCTGCTCGGCGTACCGGTATTCATCGTGTTGGTCGTTTACTATCTCGCAAGTATTCGCGCCGGTGCGGTAAACGATGGCTACCGCATAGCGGCACTGACGATCTTCCTGATGATTGCAATCACCGACGCGCTTGACGGACACCTTGCGCGGCGACGCGGCGAGGTTACCCGCCTCGGATCGATTCTCGACCCAATCGCCGACAAGGCGCTAATGCTGTCCGGGCTGATTCTTCTCACCAAACCCACTATCCTCGATTTCGAACCGCGCATACCTCTATGGTTCACAGGACTGGTCATCAGCCGCGATGTGTTTCTGGTAGCCGGTGCCCTGCTCATCCGCTATTTCGCCCGTGAGGTGCATATCAAGCCTCACATCACCGGCAAAATTGCCACCGTGCTGCAGGTCGTGGTCATCGCCTGGGCGTTGGCCCGCATCCATCCGGACTGGTTTCTCGGTGGCGTCATGCTCGCCGCCATCTTCACTGCCGCGAGCTGGGCGATCTATTTGAAAGACGGTTTACGCCAGCTCGAGCGCGGCCACCAGGTACCCGTAGGATGAAGTCGACGAATCTGCGCGCCGTGGTATAGGGTTCACACGACAACATGAAAGTCAGTTCTCATGCATCACAAAGGTAAAATTACTGCCCGTTTGGGTGAGGGTCGCGAGGTGCTTTGCGCTTTCGGTACGCCGGTGGAATCGCTATTGCCCGGGGAAACCGACGAGCACGGTCGCCACTACATCGCCGCCATGGTCAACAACATGGTGGTTACACTTGAATTCCTCCTCGAGGTGGACAGTGAGGTGCGCTTTCTGACCTTTGCCGACTCGCACGGATGGCGCATCTACCGGTCCACCGCCTGCTTCCTGCTGGCCAAGGCGGTCAATAAATTATTCCCCGAAGCCCGGCTCACCATCGAACACTCGATGGGAACCGGTTTTTATTGCTCGTTCGAGCATGAAGGAAAAGAAGGCATCCATCAGGAACAACTTGACCTCATCCGCGCCGAGCTAAAGTCCATCATCGAAGCCGACGTTCCCATCGAACGACGCAAGGCGGTATACAGCAGCGCGGTTAAATACTTCGAGGGGCGAAATCTAACCGATAAAGCCAACCTGTTGAAATTTCGTAATCCGCCCAAGGTCGTGGTCTACACCTGTGAGGAGTATACCGACCTCGCTCACGGCCCCCTCGCCTATTCAAGCGGCGCCATCACCCATGTCGATCTGGTACAGGTATCGCCCGGTTTTGTGGTCATGTTCCCCGACCGTAGTGTACCGCCCCGCATTCCGCACCTGCGCCCGCAACCCCAGTTGTTCCAGGTGTTTCAGGAACACAGGAAGTGGGGACGTATTCTCGGCGTTAATACCGTGGGCCGCCTGAACGAAATCATTGCCGCCAAGGAAAGCGCGGATTTCATTCGCATCGCTGAAGCCCTGCATGAGAAGAAAATTGCCAAGGTTGCGGACAAAATCAAAGAGGAACGCGAGCGCATCAAGTTCATTTTGATTGCCGGACCCTCCTCCTCCGGCAAGACCACTTTTGCCAAGCGACTCAGCGTGCAGTTGCGGGTGAACGGGCTTAACCCGGTGGCCATTTCAGTCGATAATTATTTTGTCGACCGTGAACACACCCCGCGCGACGAAAATGGTGACTTCGACTTCGAGCATATCGAGGCCATCGACCTGAAACTCTTCAACCAGCACCTGCTGGAGTTGATGGATGGCAAGGCCATCGATTTGCCGCGTTTTAATTTCGAGGAGGGGTTGAAAGAGTTCCCAGGCCACACACTACAACTTGAAGGCGATCAGGTGGTGATTCTCGAAGGCATTCACTGCCTCAACCCTCGCCTCACCGAAGCTATCGCCCCGGACAACAAATTCAAAATCTACATCAGCGCACTCACCCAGTTGAATCTCGACGCCCACAACCGCATCGCCACCACCGACAACCGGCTGGTGCGTCGACTCGTGCGCGACAATCAGTTCAGAGGTCATCCTGCCCTGCAGACCATGAAGATGTGGCCCAGCGTTCGGCGCGGCGAAAAAGCGTGGATTTTTCCCTTTCAGGAAGAAGCGGATATCGCCTTCAATTCCGCCCTCGACTACGAGCTCGCCGTGCTCAAACCCTTTGCCGAGCCACTCCTCGCCGAGGTCAAGCCCGACGATCCCGTCTACGCTGAAGCCCGCCGTTTGCAGGACTTCCTCGGCAGCTTCCTAGGCATCCCCCATGACCTCGTGCCGCCGACATCGATTCTGCGTGAGTTTATCGGGAAGAGCGGATTCCGGTACTAACCGGGCGAACAGATTAACCAGACTGCGCTCAATACATGTAAAAACGTTGACTAACCCATATTTATGGGTGACATTCAAATCATGAAGACAACTCTCGAAATGCCCGATTCGCTTTTTAAGCGCGCCCGTGCCGCGGCAAGGAAACGTGGGCAGACCATGACTTCATACTTCAATACAGCCGTAGAGGCCAAATTGGCAGCCGATCAGAAAGCCCGCCTGGATCGACCGTGGATGGCGTACGCTGGCGTAACCGCAGGAGATCGAGCCGAATCAGAACGCATCATGAATGTCATCGAAGAGGCCTGCGAGCGGATTGACGAGTCGGAATGGACTTGATACTCGACACCAATGCGCTCTCCGCCTTCTTTGATGGTGCACCGGAAGTTGTAGCAAAGGCGAGCCGGGCGGAGCGGATGGCGCTTCCCGTGATCGTCATGGGTGAATACCGTTTCGGTTTGCGGAGTTCGCGCTTGCGCAAAGAGCGAGAGCAAAATCTGGAAGCTTTAGCAAAGACGGTGGAAGTGCTTCCCGTGCTGGAATCAACGACGGCCATTTACGCCGAGATCCGGCATGAGCTGAAACGCAAAGGTAGACCGGTTCCTGAAAATGACATATGGATTGCTTCGCTGGCCCGGGAATACCAGCTGAACATTCTAACCCGCGACAAGCATTTTGACGCCATCCCGGGTATCAAAAGGATTGGCTGGTAACTATGACCGATTTTTTATCCAAACGCATCATCGCCATCGTTGGCCGGCCCAATGTCGGTAAATCCGCGATGTTTAACCGCATCGTCGGCAAGCGCATGGCCATTGTGCATGAACAGGCCGGCGTGACCCGCGACCGTGTCTCCAGCGAGGTGACGTGGAACGATCAAACCTTCGAGCTTATCGACACGGGCGGACTCGGCTTTATCGACCGCGAAGGTACTTTTGACCAGATTGAGCACAACCTGCGCGAACAGGCCCTGGCCGCCATTGAGGATGCCACGGTTATTATCTTCGCCGTCGATGTCACCGCCGGACTAACCCCGCTCGACCGCGAAGTAGCCGGGCTCCTCCACAACTCAAGTCGTACCGTACTACTCGCTGCTAACAAGTCCGATAATGACCAAGTTCAAAAGCTTTCAGATGAGTTTCTAGCCCTCGGCTTTCCGGTATTTCCGGTGGCCGCCCTGCATAACCGCGGATTCGATCCACTCCTCTCCGCCGCCTTGCGCCACTTGCCCGAAGAGGAGCCGATCGAGAAAAAGGATGCGCTTAAAGTCGCCGTAGTCGGCAAACCGAACGCCGGCAAGTCCTCCTTCATCAATCGTCTCATTCAGGCCGATCGTGTCATCGTTTCCGATGTCCCGGGCACCACCCGCGACAGCGTGGAAATCCCCTTCACCTTGGGTAAGGGAGTCTCCTCCCGTCACTACGTGCTGGTCGACACCGCCGGACTCCGGCACATCCGGCGACAGCATGACGCCGTCGAGAAATTTAGTATCATGCGAGCGCAGGCTTCCATCGAGGCTGCCGACGTGGTCGTGCTCATGATGGACGCCACCGTTGGTCCAACCGAGCAGGACAAAAAAATCGCCGCGCTAATCAACGAAAGTCGCAAGGGCTGCGTGATCGTCGTGAACAAGTGGGATTTAGCCGAAGGCGAGGTCGAACAGGAGGACTACTTCAACGCCTTGCGAAAAGTAATGAACTTTATGAATTTCGCCCCGGTGATCTTCATGTCAGCCGCCTCCGGACTAAACGTAAAGAAATGCCTGCGAACCATCGATAAGGTTGCCGCGGCTATAGACACCAACATCACCACCGGCATGCTGAACCGCGTTCTGCAACGCGCCACCCAACGCGTCTCCGCGCCCGCCGCCGGCAAAAAACGATTCAAAATGTACTACGCTACGCAGGTCGGAAAACGTCCCGTACGTATCAATATTTTCGCGAACGATCCGCGCGTTTTACCGCCTGCCTACCGACTCTATTTGCTCAATCAAATCCGTGCCGCTTATGGGCTGGAAGGCGCACCCATCATACTCGCCTTCAAATCCAGCCACGGAGACCCTGAGTTGGATGAAAAATCGACCCGGAAACGCCCCCCGCGCGGGTCAAAATCCGCCACCCGGCGGACCCGCCGTTAGCCGGAAATCGCCCCCGCTCAAGCACTTACGATTTAAGTAAAATTTTTTACAAATTTTTACTTGAGGTACCACCACATGTAGGGGTATTTGTTTAATCCCTGTTAAAAATCATCTACCTGTTGTTGTGGTTTTTCGTGACGGGAAATGCTTAAAACTGATAAAATAAACCAGTAAAACGGAGGATTTGACTATGATTGAGACCCGAATCAGCGACCAAACCACAACCGGAAAAAGGGGTTCATCAAGCAAAACCATAAATCCTCGCGCAGCAAACAAGAAAGTCACCAAAAAGCCGGCCGGAAAGGCCAAAGGATTGACCTTCCGCCCCGTTTTCAGCACCCCCGGCCAAAGCCCATTTGATGGCGTCGAATGGGACAAGCGCAAAGCCTCCATCACCGACGACAAGGGCAAGGTGATTTTTGAGCAGGAAAACATCGAAATACCCAAGAGTTGGTCCATGCTCGCCACCAATGTTGTTGCGTCGAAATATTTCTATGGCGATCCCAATAAGAAGAGTGAGCGGGAGTACTCCATCCGCCAACTCGTACATCGCGTCTCCCGCACCATCACCGACTGGGGCATCAAGGACGGCTACTTTGCCTCCGCCGCCGACGCGGAAACATTCTACAACGAACTCACTTGGCTCTGCCTGAACCAGTACGGCGCATTCAATTCCCCGGTTTGGTTTAACTGCGGCCTCTACCATGAGTACGGTGTCGGCAAAGAAAGCGGCGCCGGAAACTACTACTGGGATCCCGAAACCCGCTCCGTAAAAATAGCCACCACGCAGTACGAGTACCCGCAATGCTCCGCGTGCTTCATCCAGTCCGTCGATGACAACATGGAAAGCATCATGGAACTCGCCCGCAGCGAAGCCATGCTCTTTAAGTTTGGCAGTGGAACCGGGTCCGACCTGTCGACCCTCCGCAGCTGCCGCGAAGTCATGAGCGGCGGCGGTCGCCCCAGCGGACCGCTTTCCTTCCTCCGCGTTTATGACTCTATTGCCAGCGTTGTGAAGTCCGGCGGCAAAACCCGCCGCGCCGCCAAGATGAACACCCTCAAGGATTGGCACCCTGACATCAAGGAGTTCATCGAGGCCAAGCCGATGGAAGAGAAGAAGGCCTGGGCGCTCATTGAGCAAGGTTATGATGGCAACTTCAATGGCGAGGCTTACGGCTCGGTATGCTTCCAGAACGAAAACCTCAGCGTGCGCGTAACCGATAAGTTTCTGCAGGCAGTTGTCGACGATAAGGACTGGCAGACCCGCTGGGTCACCAATCCCGCCAAAGCCGGCCCGACGTACAAAGCGCGCGATATCATGAAGTGGATCGCTGACGGCACTTGGCTCTGCGGCGACCCCGGACTTCAATACGAAGACACCATTCAGCGCTGGCATACCTGCAAGACCACCGCCCCCATCAACTCCAGCAATCCTTGCAGCGAATACATGTTCCTGGACGACACCGCCTGCAACCTCGCCTCCCTGAACCTCATGAAGTTCATGAAGAAGGATGGCCAGTTTGATGTCGAACTCTTCAAATCCGCCGTGCGCGTTTACATCACCGCCCAGGAAATCGTCGTCGACAACGCCAGCTACCCCACCGAACAGATCGCCCGCAACAGCCACATCTACCGTACCCTCGGCCTCGGCTACGCGAATCTCGGCGGACTGTTGATGTCGCTCGGCCTGCCGTATGACAGCGACGAAGGCCGGTCCATTGCCGCCGCCATCACTGCGATCATGCATTGCCACGCCTACAGCCAGTCGGCCACCATCGCCGGCAACATGGGCGCTTTCGAAGATTACGAGCGTAACCGCGACTCCATGCTCGAGGTCATCGGCATGCATCGCGACGCCACCCGCGAAATTGATCCCTCCTGCCCCGCCTATCTTCGTGACGCCGCCAAAAAGTGCGCCGATGAAGCCCTGGAGCTGGGCGAGCGTTTCGGCTACCGCAATGCGCAAGTGACCGTACTGGCCCCCACCGGGACCATCGGCTTCATGATGGATTGCGATACCACAGGCGTTGAGCCCGACATCGCCCTTGTGAAGTACAAGCTACTCGCTGGCGGCGGCATGCTGAAAATCGTCAACCGCACCGTGCATCCCGCCCTCGAGCACCTCGGCTACAACAAGGACCAGATCACTCGCATCATCGCCTACATCGATGAGCACGACACCATCGAGGGTGCTCCCGACCTCAAGGACGAGCACCTCGAAGTCTTTGATTGTGCCTTCAAGGCGCGTAATGGCGTGCGTTACATCCCCTACACCGCCCACGTTCGCATGATGGCTGCGGTGCAGCCTTTCCTCTCCGGCGCGATCAGCAAAACCGTGAATATGCCGAACGAGGCGACCCCCGAGGAAATCGCCCAGACCTACCTCGAAGGCTGGCGTCAGGGCTTGAAAGCCCTGGCCATCTACCGCGACGGTTGCAAACGCAGCCAACCGGTTAACACGGGCAAGTCCGACGACAAGGAAAAGAAAGTCGAAGCCAAGGCAACGGAAGAGCATCACGCCTCCGGCAATGGCTCCAAGGCCCGCCCGCTCCGTCGTCGCATGCCCAGCACCCGCCAGTCGGTCACCCACAAGTTCGACATCGCCGGGCACGAAGGTTACCTCACCGTCGGCTTGTACGACGACAGCACCCCCGGTGAGTTGTTCATCACCATGGCCAAGGAAGGTAGCACGGTCGGCGGACTCATGGACGCCTTCGGAACCGCCATCTCCATGTGCTTGCAATACGGCGTGCCGGTTAAATCGCTGGTCGAAAAGTTCGCTCATACCCGGTTCGAACCCAGCGGCTTCACCAAGAACCCGGACATTCCGATCGCCAAGTCTCTACCGGACTACATCTTCCGCTGGTTTGGTCAAACCTTCATGGATGGCTACCGCGATCCGAGTGGTGGAAACCGTTCCTTGCAAGCCGATACTACCGCCCCCGCTTCAGCTTCACCGGTCCCGGCGACGGCCGTCCAGGAGACCCCTCCGTCGCCGGGAAAGCCGGTGGCGGAGGGTGTGAAGACCCGCATTGATGAACAGTTCGAGCACTTCATGGAAGATGCTCCGGTCTGCGACAACTGCGGTTCAATCACCGTCCGCAATGGCGCCTGCTACCGCTGCTTCAACTGCGGCAACTCGATGGGTTGTTCGTAAGGCGTAAACATTCTCACCCCACACAGGCGGCGATCCACGGGTGCAATGCCCGCGGGTCGCCGCCACTTTTTTACCCCCTATAAGCGGGGACATGGACGAAATCATCAGTATAAATCCCGGAGTTCCAACGATTGGAAATGCATGAGGACGTTATTTTCAAGCATTGGAAGTTGCGGGGATGAGACGTCGGTCGCGTTTCTGCCCGAATCGTCGCAAATATAGTTCAAGGCTGGCGTTTGCGTCCTCAATGGTGTAGAAGATTCGCATGACAACAAAACAATCCATGGACGATATTCAAATGGACACCGGAAACTTATTCCGGGAGGAAACCATTACAGATTTGAAGACGGGAACCATCAAGGTATTGAATCCAATCCTGCCTGACGGCAGTCCGGATCACGCGCGGCAAACCATGTTTGTTTGCCAAACGGAATTGATGTCGAATGCCGGAATGATTCCCGTATCCGCTCCAATCGAAGCCGCGAACCTCAGCGAAGCCTTGGATAAATTCCCGGCGGCGGTGAAGCAGGCGGTCGACGACATGATCAAACGCGTGCAAGACTTCCAGCGCGAGCAGGCATCCCGGATCGTGACTCCCGGGGAAATGGGCGGCGTCGGTCTGGGTGGCATGCCCGGCGGTGCCGGACCCGCGCCCGGTGGCGGCAAAGGCGGCCTGATAATCTAAAGGTGTCCGTCGTGCCTCGCGTCTGGCACCCCTATACACGCTTTTCCACCCTCTCCGGCGAGCATATGCCGGTCATCACTGGTGGCGAAGGTAGCTTTCTCCACGCGGCGGATGGTAACCGCTACCTGGATGCCATTGCATCCTGGTGGTGCGTTAATCTTGGCCATGGGCGCCGGGAGATCATCGAAGCCATCCAGCAACAGGCTGCGCGGCTTCAGCACAGTATCCTCGGCAACCTTACCCATCCGCTAGCCATCGAATTGGCGGACCAATTGGCAGCACTCATGCCCACACCAGACCGTCACGTGCTTTTTGCATCTGATGGATCCAGTGCGATCGAACAAGCCGTCAAGATCGCCATTCAATATCGAGCTAACACCGGACAAAACGAGCGTCAGCAGATTGCCTGCCTGGAAGGCGCTTATCATGGCGATACCCTTGGCGCGATGGCACTGGGTTACCTGGAGCACTTCCATAAGCCTTACGAAAAACATCTCTTTCCCGCCTTGCGTCTTCCTTTTCCCTCCTGTCGTTGCGCTAAGAATGGCCCGGGATGTGCGGCCACCTGCTTCGCGGAGGCAAAAGCTCTATTGGATACTCATGCCGATACCCTGACGGCTGTGATTGTAGAACCCCTGCTTCAAGGTGCTGGCGGGATGAATATTCACGGTGAGGCATGGCTTCGTTCGCTATCGAATTGGTGCCGAGAAAATAGCGTGCTGCTGATTTTGGACGAAATTGCCACCGGTTTCGGACGTACTGGCGATTGGTTTGCTTTTCGTCGCGCGGGCATTGATCCGGATATCGTGTGCGTCGGCAAGGGACTCGCGGCCGGCTATCTGCCAATCAGCGCAACCATCGTGCGTGACCAGATATTCGAGACCTTTTCTGATACGCCCGTGGATCACACCCTCCAACACGGACATACGTTTTGCGGCAATCCCATCGCCGCCGCCGCCGCACTCGCCGCCCTTACGATTTATCGCAGTGGAGTCATCGCGGAAGTACCCCGTAAGGGCCGCCTGCTCGCGGAGGCACTGGGTCCCGCGCGCGTGCATGAGCGCGTGAAGGAGATGCGTTCGCTGGGCTTGATGACCGCGCTGGAGTTGCATCCGGAAACAGAGGGCCGGTCCGGTATCACGCTGCCGCACCGCATTCGCCTGCGCCTTAAAGAGCGCGGCATCCTGCTACGCCCTCTGGGCAACGTGCTCTACGCGATGCCACCCTTAACGATCAGCGATGATGAGATCGAGCTGCTGGGCCGGGAAATGGTAAGCGCTCTATCGGTTCAGTAAGCGAGGCGGGCTCCTGTTCAGGAGCGATTGTATCCGGCGGTAGAGCCGAAAACTCTATAACCGGCTTTCCAGCTCGGCGATTTTCTTCTCCAGCTCGGCAATGCGCTCTTTGAGCTTGGGAAGGCGGCTAATATTGGCAACCTGCTCGCCGAACTCCTTGTGAGGAATGGCAGGATAACCACTCAGCATGGATTTCGCCGGAAAACTTCTCGTAACACCAGCACGCGTCAAAACCAGTGAACCGGGGCCAATCTCCAAATGTCCCACCGATCCGCTCTGACCGGCAAATATGGTGTGATGACCAACAATGGTGCTGCCAGCGATTCCAGTCTGAGCGACCAACACGCTGTGATCGCCAATAAAACAATTATGAGCCACCATGACGAGGTTATCTATTTTCACCCCGTTACCAATGGTCGTCTTACCAAAACGGGCGCGGTCTATGGTTGAATTGGCGCCGATCTCAACATCATCGCCCACTTCCACAATACCAATTTGTGGCACTTTGGTTCGCACGCCGTTCTTATCCGCGTCATAGCCGAAACCATCGCTGCCGATCACCACGCCATTATGAAGAATCGCCCGCTTGCCCACCCTCACATATTCACGCAGGCTGGCCAGAGGATAGACCAGGCCGTCCTCATCGATACTGGCGCCTTGGGCGATGAAGTTGTGGCCCATCAACACCGTGCGATCACCGACGATTACGCCATCCTCAATAACGCAGTAGGGCCCGATATGTACATCCGTGCCAAGCTTTGCCCCGGGTGAAATCACCGCGGTCGCGTGAATGCCGGGCGCATAGCTTACCGCTGGTGGCGCGAACCATTTTGCTACTTCAACAAACGCCTTTTCAGGTTGCGCCACGCGAATGAGCGTCTGCTCCGATGGTTTACTCCAATCATTGCTTACGATTACCGCGCTGGCTTTTGTCTTCGCCACGTCCGCAGCATATCGCTCTTGCGAAACGAAGGATATATCGCCGCGGTCGGCATAGCGAATGCCAGCAACCCCGGTGATCGCAGCATCGCCATCGCCATCAAATTTGGCCTGAAGGCGGCCGGCAATCTCCTGGACGGTTAACGATAACATATCGTTTTAACGGCGACGCGCGTTTAACATGCCGATAATTTCCGCGGTGATATCGTATTTCGGATTATAGAACACCACGGTGGGCACACCATTGAGCGAATTTCCCGAATAGTCGATGATGGCGTGATAGCCGCGGGTAAGCGCATGATTTTGAATGATCTCGTTGATCTCACCAATCAAACGGGTACGCACCCGGCGGGATTGCTCATCCATTCGACGTTGCGCGGCCTGTTCACGTTGCCGGATGTCATTTTCCAGGCTACGCATTTCCAGCAACTTGTCTTCCGCTTCAGCGCGCTTTGCGCCCCGGGCTTCCTCGTTCAAGGCCGCGCTTTGGGCCTGACCGCGTAACGCCTCATAATCACCCTGCAAAGTCTCCAGTTCACTGATTTTTTGCTGGCGTTCTTCCTTGAACTCATCCGCCTGCACCTTCAACTCCGCCTCGGCGTCTTTGGTCTTGTAGTAATTCGTAAAGACCGAATCCAGGTTGATGAACATGATTTCACCCTGTCGCTCCTGCGCATGGGTTTCGCTCGCGCCAATCGAAAGACCGAGTATGCACATCGCTAAAGTCATCTTGGATAAACGCATTTGTTTGCTCCTTTTTGCTGGGGATTAGAATGAATAACCGATAGAGAATTGAAACAGACCTGAACTGCGATCGTTGAATTCATCCGCCTCGATGGGCCAAGCATAATCAAAGCGGAGCGGAAACCCGGTAATGTCAAAACGGACACCCACGCCCACATCTGCATTATAGTCGCTGAATTCATAATCGAACGGCTCATTGTAAACCATACCAATATCATAGAAGGCGGCCAGACGAATTATGGGTGATACGGGGACCGTATATTCGGCCATGGCATACCACATGGAATAACCACCGATGGGTTCACCATCCTCATCCTTGGGGCCTACTTCCTGAAATTCAAATCCTCGCATGTTGCGCGGACCACCGAGAAACAGGCGGTCGAAAATCGGCACTCGGTCACTGTCATCATAATAATCCGTGCCCGCAATCATTCCTTTCAGGATCAGCACATGATCAAACCAGAGCGGAAAAAACCGGCTAACGCTGGCCTCCAGCGAATAGATATCGGTATCGCCTTGCAATGGCCCGCCCGCGATCATGGCGGATAGAATGGCTCTGGTACCACGGGTGGCCACAAAGAAATTATCCCGGCTGTCATAGACCAGCTCAGTGGTAAACGAGCTCTTCAAACGATCCCCAGCCTCTTCCTTGATGATATCGGAGGCGTTTTCATCCACGTCATAAATCTCGATTCGCTCTAATCCGTAAATGAGGTTCAAGCGGGTATGCGTGGCGACCGGAACCCCCAAGGTCAAACGCCCGCCCGTAGTTTTTCGCTTATACTCGTCGCTGAAATAGGAAGCGTCGCGTCGATAAACACTGCCGCCGAGCGACAACTTGCGGTCAAGAAACCACGGCTCGGTCAGCGACAGCTCGTAGTCGGTACGGCTGGTACCGGCGGTAGCCCGCAGGCGCAAGCGTTGCCCGCCTCCTTCCGGCGGCCAGTTCCGGATATCGAAATTACCCTGCTGCAACTCCACGAAGCCGATCAAGTTATCAATGCTCGAAAAACCGGCGCCCATTACAAATGAGCCGGTATTTTTTTCGGTTAAATCGAAGACCACATCGTATTCGTTTGGTTCAGGCGTTGCTTCATTGCTCGCCTGCACAGCGGAATAATAGTTGAGATTCAGCAAACGGCGTTCACTGGATCGAATTTTAACCTCGTTCACGATTTCACCGGGGAATACACCCACCTCTCGACGCATGACTTTGTCACGACTCTTGGTATTTCCGCGAAATTGCACGTTACGAATGTAGGCCAAATGACCCTCGCGCACCTGCAACAACACATCCACAACCGGTTGCCCCGCCCTACCCGAGGCGGCAAGATCCGGGTTGAGACGGTGGGAAACCGACGTATCGATATACCCGCGACTGCCGTAGTAATCCCGAACCAGCTGCGTGATTTGAAGGATCGTGGCGCTGGAGGCAACATCACCCCGGCGAATACCAATCAAATCCAGCAACACATCCGGCGAGAAAATAGTCACACCCTCCAGAGAGATATCACCGAGTAGATACTGGTCACCCTCGCTGACCGGGACAACGATCTCCACCTTACCGCCCTCGAGCGGCTTTAGCTCCGGCTCGCCGATCACCACATCGAGATAGCCGCGGGCAGCATAGGCGCGTCTTAGTAAAACCACGTCGGCGGAAAGCACATCAGGATCATAAGCGCCGCTCCCGGTCATCCAGGAAAAAAGGCCGCGTTTTTTCTGCCGCATTACCGCACGCAGGTCACCAGCGTTGACATGCTCATTCCCGGTAAACGATACCTGCTTCACCCTGGCCCTGATGCCTTCATCGACCTGAATAAACACATCAGCCGCGCCCGTCCCCGGATCGATATCGATGGTCCAGCTTAGCTCGGTGAACGGGTAAAGCTTTTTCCGGTAATATTCGCGCACGGCGCGCGACTTGACGGAGAGAATGGCGTCATCCACCTGATCGCCGGGGCCCAATTCCAGCAATTCGCGAATTTTCCGGTTGGAGATATAGGTAGCACCATCAATAGATAGCCGGTTAACGCGTGGCTTGATCTCGACGATATAGGTCACAATCCAACCATCTGCGCCGGGCTGAACATCAGCTGCCGCATATGAAAACCGGCCCGACTGTTGAATCGACCGGATATCACGAGCCAAAGCATCGCGGGACAGTTCCTCGCCTGCTTCGATGCTGATAAACGCGCGCACCACTTGATCATTGATGGCGGTTCGGTCCCGGGAAACCACCCGGATTTCCGCGACCTCCTGAGCGGCTAGCGATCCGGCAAGCAGAAGGTAAACCGCCATAATGACGCTGAGCATCGACATGTGAAATGATGAGCGAATTGGTGAATTAAAATTAGTCATCATGATGTCCATGCGCCATCGGAGCGCGGTTTTCAAAGCGGGTGACTTCGGCTACGAAGGTTAGTTTTACCTCGCCGGTTGGTCCATTACGTTGTTTGGCGAACTCAAGAATGGCCAGCGTGGGATCCTCGTTATCGTCCTCGTTGCCTCCGGCGCGAATGGGTCGACGCAACAATCCCACCACGTCGGCATCCTGCTCGATTGAACCTGAGTCGCGCAAATCGGAGAGCTTGGGGCGTCCATCGCGACTTTCCGGGGCCCGACTCAATTGGCTCAACACCAGCACCGGCACGTTCAATTCCTTGGCCATGGCTTTCATGGCCCCGGAGATACCTGCCACTTCGCGCTGACGCCCCTCGCGCGCGAACTTGCTGAAATTCATCATCTGCAGGTAATCGATGACGATGAGGCCGATATCATACTTTTTCTTCAGACGCCTGGCCCTCGCCCGCAACTCAATCGGTTCCAGACCGGGTGTATCATCGACAAAAATTTGCGCGCTACTCAGTTCGTCTGCAGCTTTCACCAAATGATTATGTTTTTCGCGACTGACATAACCCTCGGAGAGATTCTTCATGGAAATGCCGGCGCGCGAGCATAGCATGCGCTTAACCAGCGCTTCGGTGGACATTTCCAGGCTGAAAACGGCAACGGGCACTTTCATGCGCAAGGCATTGTTGCCGGTAGCGGCATGCTCGGCGATGTTCATGGCCAGCGAGGTTTTACCCATGGATGGTCGGGCGGCAATAATGATCATGTCGCCGGGCTGAAAGCCTGAGGTGATTTTGTCGATATCCACAAAACCGGTTGGCACGCCTGTGATCTCGCGCTTCTCCTGAATCGCGAGATCAATCTTGCGCATGCTTTCCTTGATCATCCTATCCCAAGGAACGACCTGCTGACGGCGGTCGTGGGATATGTCATAAAAAGTCTGCTCAACCTGATCGAGTAGCAGGTCGGCATCCTTCTCCTGCTGATAGCACTCGTCAATCGCTTCGCGAGCCCGGGTGATTACAGTGCGCAGCAAGTACTTATCACGCACGATCTCGATATAATACTCGGCGTGCGCAGCCGTGGGCGTTGCCTCGATAATCTGCTGAATGGCCATTCGGCCACCGACCTGATCGAGTAGCTTGAGTGACTCGAGCCGGTCGGACAGGGTGATCATATCGATCGGCCGGTTCTGGTCATGCAACGCCAACATATGCTCGAAGAGCAATTGGTGACGTGGATGATAAAAGCTCGCGGCGGTAATTTGCTGCTCTACCGCGAGGTCGATTACGCGGTCGGCCTCAACCAGGATAGCTCCAAGCACACCACGTTCAGCCTCCTCGCTGTGGGGCGGGATGCGGTCCGTGCGAGGAGTTCCCGCCGGGTCGGGCCGGTCGGCCATCGCGATTACTCCGCTTCGATATGCAGGGTCAGGCTGGTGTGAACTTCCGAGGTCAGCTTGATCGCAATCTGATACGTTCCAAGCTCCTTAATCGGGCTTTCCAGCACCAGCTGATGCTTGGCCAGCTTGACATTGCGCTTTTCCAGCGCCTCGAGCACCTGCGGCGCAGTCACGGAACCAAAGATTTTGCCTTCATTGCCGGCCTTGGCCTTGATGGTAACTTCCAGCGCCTTCAGTTGTGCAGCAAGTGTCTCCGCTTCCTCGCGAAGTCGCACGCGGCGCGCTTCGTATTCCGCTTTGCGCTTTTCAAGCTGACGAAGCGTGGCCGGGTTGGCCACGGTGGCATACTTTTTAGGCAGCAGGTAGTTCCGGGCGTAACCATCGGAAACCTTGACGCGTTTTCCCTGTTCTCCCAGTCCGGGAACGTCTTCGATCAAAATAACATCTTTGGACATAAA
>JBMTVS010000024.1:0-17274 GCA_049451655.1 Kiritimatiellia bacterium
TAGCTCTTTTACCCTTTCGCGGATTTGATCTCACGCCAGCTTAAGCGATGACAAAAAAACTGCTATTACTTGCTCTGTGCCTCTTCGCGCTGAACCTTAACCTTCATGCCCACCCCGGTGGTCTGGACAAAAGCGGAGGGCATTACGACAGGAAGACAGGCTATTACCACAATCATCGTGACCCTGCCTCGAGCAGTAGTTCCGGCGGTGTTGTTCAAGGGCCTCAAGTATCCGATTCAGCCCGGTACAATCGCATCAGGGATTATTTTAGGCTGCGAACGCGGGGGTGATTTGTAATCAGGCGGTCGTCGGTTCGAGTCCGACTGCTGGCTCCAATACTAAAAGCCTCACTTTTTGACTTCATCGGCAAACCGGTCTGCGAGTTCCGGATTGATTGACCGTCCTCTGGCTTCGGCTTCCATTGCTTCTTGTTTATTGCCCGTGGCGAGACACGCCCGTTCCAGCCATAGCCAGGCCAGCGCGTTTTCAGGAACCAACCTGGTTGCCGCCATCAGACTCGCTCTGGCCGATTCGGATTGACCTTGCGACAATTCCGCAATGCCGCGGTTGATCAAGGCGCTGACATTACGCGGGGCACCCTCGGTTAACAGGTTTAGAATAGCCAGAGATTCTTCATACCGACCGAGCACCTGATAAATAGACGACGCTCCAATTAACCGGATGGGGTTGGAAGGGCGCATCACGCTATTCTCGAGGGCTTTTCGGAAACGATTGTAATCCTGCTGTATCAGGGTTAGACCGGCCCTGGAAAATGCACTATTTTCGAGCGCGGGCATATTGGCCTCGGTTTTGCGAAGCAACAGGATGGAAGATCCGTCGAAGTAGGCAATGCCCCAATCTTCATTGGTAATGAAGTTTAACAAGGTTGCACGCGCCCCGCTCCAGGTGGCGTTGAGCAGGATGGCGTCGTACGCGGGTTCGGGCGGCGCATCTTCCCCGGGGGCTGCTTGGCCGGTTAACGGGCGATAAAGTTCGGCTAAAAAAGCGCCGCCATACAACCTTACGCGAGGATCGACATAAACCTTCTGGTTTGGACGTGCCCAAAGTAGATAGCCTCCATCCTGAGCCACGTTCATCATTGAGGGTAGATCAATCCCGTGCTCAGCCGCGGCTTCGAGCAGCGCAGCGGGGGTCGCGCTGGTATCGGCCTTTAGACCGAACGAAGCTGCGCTTCCGCTATAAATGTAGTATCGGTTGGTCACGATCGCAAAGAAACTTAACACCACGGCAACCGTTAAAGCACCCAGAGCAGTCTTGTCGATCAACGCAGACATACTCCGTGATTGAGCGGCCAGGGTGTTAAAACCCAAGGCGACGAAAGGCATGCAGAAAATAGCCCCATAATCCAGGGCGGCAGTTGACCTGACCATGATGAAGGCGCTCAATATGGCGGAACAGGTGGCCAGAAACGGAAGCTTTGCGCGCCGCAGTACAAAAGTGACGGCTATTAAGGCAAGAGCCGGCCAAATCAAAAACTCCATGCGCATAGGCAGGAAGTCGCTCACAAACGGCGAGATCCATTCCATCCGGATAGCATCGGCCGGATTCATCAGCAAGCCGATCGATTCCGTCCAGGCGCGCGGTCCGAATGGATTGAGCAGCGTAGCGACGGTCAATACCACGAAGAGCAGCAAGGAACGCCCGAGCGCATCCCTCGCCTCACCCGATTTTCTGTGAACTTGCCATGCTTCTACGGCGCTCAACAGGGCAAAAAATGGGCCCAGCACGAAGGAGACATGCGCATTAGTCCAGATTACTTGCGCAAAGGTTAATAAAATGAACGTGGCGAGGCCCGGTTTTCCTGCTTGCAGACGATTAAGGTAGAGCGCAATCAGCACGAGCGACAAGAGTCTCGGTCCTATTGAGTAAACAGGGGCGAGGATCCAGGCACCAAGCAAAACCGCGCCCGCCCGCTGTCCCGCGCTGGCGCCGTTCTTTACCGAAGCGGAAATCAACATAAAAGCACCGGTTACCATAAGCGCATGCGCCAGCGTCACCAGTGGAGCCCCCCCCGCTCGCCAAATCAGGGAAATCAACCAGTCGTAAAGCCAGGACGTTTGTCGCCAAGTGGTCGCCTCGGGCAGGCTGAAGGAAAATGGATCCTCATAAGCAACACCGTTTTCGGCCAAATGCTTGCCAGCGGCAAAGTGAAACCAACTCTCGGGCGCGCTCATGGTGCGCAATCCGAAAAAGAACACGACCGTAAAGGCAAGGGCTAGCAAAGCAGTGCTCGCCAGTCCAGGCCGGGATGTTTGTTCATTCATGGGTAAAAAAGTAACGGGTCGAGCGCGGGGCGGCAAACAGAAATCCTGCGATTTTGGTCTGAGGGCAAACGAAAAAGGTTGTCATTTTTACGTTTTCATCCTACATACTGACCCCCTTTAACGAACAGGAACCAGCTATGACGACCAAAGCAGATCGACATGCCCCAAGCAACCGGCCCAAAAAAAGCGAGTCCGCCAAGCGCGCCCGCCAAAAAGTGCATCGCCGCCGTTTGGTAGCTGCGGGGTTACCGGAAGCAAAAGTAAACAAAATGACCGCGCAGGAAATGCGTACCTTGTTGCGGCATCCGAAGAAAATCAAGGCGGAGTAGACTTCACGTCTACAGCGTATCGCCCAGGCCCAGCGTCTGGATAATCCGGTCGAGTTCTTCGCTGGAGTAGAAATCGATCTCCAGGCGACCGGGTACCTTCTTCCCATTGGACAGGGTTTTACATGAGGTAAGCCTTACCTGGGTTCCGAAATGTTGTCTCAACTGATCGGTAATACCGTGTAGATGGGCAGTCGGAACATCTTGCTTTTCCGCCCGGTGCTTGCGAGGAGCCCGGCGTTGACGCGACACAACGCGTTCCAGTGTTCGGACAGACATGTCCTCGGCAATCACCCGTTCGGCGAGTAATTCCTGTTCTCGGGTTATTTCCAGGCCCAACAATGCTTTGGCATGCCCCGGGGTGATGCGCCGTTCGGCGAGCAACTGTTTCACCGTGTCGGGTAGATCGAGTAGACGCAGGGCGTTGGTAATGGTAGGGCGCGCCTTGCCAACGCGTTCGGCAATTTCCTCCTGGGTCAGGTTGAATTTTTCAGCCAGGGCGCGATAGCCTTCGGCCTCTTCGACCAGGTTCAGATCGGAGCGTTGCAGGTTTTCCACCAGCGCAATTTCCAGCGCCTCCTGATCGCCCACATTCATGATGACCGCCGGGACTTCGGCCAGGTTGGCCTCGCGGGCTGCGCGCAGGCGGCGCTCGCCGGCGATCAATTCGTATGTGTCGCCGATTTTGCGCACTAAAAGCGGCTGCAAAACTCCGCGCTCCTTGACCGATTGAACGAGATCGGCAAGCGGTTCCGGCATGAAAGCCCGCCTCGGCTGCCAGGGGCTGGCGCTAATTTTTGAGGTCGGAATTTTGTTCGTTTTTTCCGGCGCCGCCAGTGGAGTTTCGCCAGTGGTTCCGTCCTTGATAAGCGCGCCTAATCCTCTGCCTAGACCGATATGTTTTGCCGCCATAGTTTAATCTTCCTTGTGCTGCGCCTTTATCGGATACCGCGCCTCGTGCGTCAAGGTTTGTGCAAGAATCGTGATTGATCGTGGTTAGCAGATAGACGGTATGCAAAATCTACAAAAATCAAGTAAAAGCCTGTGCATCAGTCAACCTTGGGTTCGATGGCCATGAGTAAATCCCCGGTTTCGACCTGGCTGCCCGGTTCGACAAGGATCTTGCCGATTTTGCCGCTGATCTCTGCGTTAATCATGGTCTCCATTTTCATGGCTTCGAGCGATAGCAGCTTCTGACCTTTCTCGACGACGTCGCCGGTCTTCACCGCGACATTGACCACCATGCCGGGCATCACGCTGCCGACGTGGCCGGGGATGGCGGTGTCGGCCTTCTCGCGCACCACGCCCTTGGTCTCGACCGAGGCATCCTTGATGGTGATTTCGCGGGGCTGGCCGTTGAGCTCGAAGAAGACCGTGCGGTTGCCTTCGGCGTTGGCGGTGCCGGTGGTTAGGTACTTAATGATGAGAGTCTTGCCCGGCTCGATGTCGACCGCAATTTCTTCGCCCTCTTCGAGGCCGTAGAAGAAATGCGGGGTGGGAAGAATGCTGACATCGCCGTACTTCTCGCGATGGCGTGCGAATTCCTCGTAGACCTTTTCGTAGAGCACCCAGGAGATGACTTCACGCTCGGGGGGGTCACGCCTGATGATGTCCGCGACTTTCTTGCGCGCGGCGTCGAAATCCACCGGCATTAACGATTCGCCGGGGCGACCGCTGAAAGGCTTCTTTCCCTGCAGAATAGCGTCGGAAACTGCCTGGGGAAAGCCATCGGGAGGGAGCCCCATGCCGCCGCCGATTAGATCGATGACGCTGGCTGGATAGGCGACCTTGCGCTCCGCATCCAGCACGTCCTCCGCGCTCAAGTCGTTGGCAACCATGAACAGCGCCATGTCGCCGACCGATTTGCTGGTTGGGGTGACTTTGACGATGTCGCCGAAAAGCTGGTTGACCTCGGCGTAGACGCGACAAATGCGCATCCACTGGTCGGCGAGTCCCATCGAGCGGGCCTGTTCGAAGAGGTTGGTGTATTGCCCGCCCGGCATTTCATGGTGGTAGAGGTCGCCGGTGGCGGGCAGTACCGGACTTTCAAACGGCGTGTAGAACTCGCGGGTGACCCGCCAGTACTCGGCGATGACGTCAAGCCTGGCGCAGTCGAGACCGGTGTCGCGATCGCCGAAGCGCAGCATCTCGGCCACTGTGTTGAGGTTGGGCTGGGAGGTGCCGCCGGACATCGGGGCCATGGCGGCGTCGGCGATGTCGAGTCCGACCTCCGCGCCCTGTAAAATCGACGCCGCCTGAATACCTGCGGTGTCGTGGGTGTGGAAGTGAATGGGCAGTCCGACCTCCTCGCGCAACGCCTTGATCAGCATACGTGCAGCGGCAGGTTTGCACAGGCCGGCCATGTCCTTGATCGCGATGATGTGCGCGCCCATGGCCTCGAGTTCTTTCGCCATCTTGACGTAGTAATTGAGGTTATACTTGGTGCGGCCGGGATTGGTGAGGTCGCCGGTGTAGCAGATCACCGCCTCACAAATCGCCCCGCTCTCGATGACCGCATCCATGGCGACCTTCATGTTCGAGGTCACGTTCAGCGCGTCGAACACGCGGAACACATCGATACCGCACTCGGCGGATTGCTTGACGAAGGCGGTGACCACGTTGTCGGGATAATTCTTGTAGCCGACCACGCTGGAGGCACGCAGCAGCATCTGAAATAATATATTCGGGATGCGTTCGCGCATGCGGATGAGGCGATCCCACGGGCACTCCTTCAGGAAGCGCATGGAGGTGTCGAAGGTGGCGCCGCCCCACATCTCGATACTGAAGAGCCCGGAACACTGGCGGGCGTAGGCATCGGCGATGTTGAGCAGGTCATCGGTGCGCATGCGGGTGGCAAAGAGCGACTGGTGGGCATCACGGAAGGTGGTGTCGGTGAGGAGCAGGCGTTTCTCAGCGCGGATCGACGCGGCGAATTTTTCCGGTCCGAGCTTGAGCAGTTGCTGGCGGAAGCCGTCGGGGATGGGCGTACCGTGAGGAATCTCCGGCGTGGGCGCGGGGGTGCGTCGAATGGCCTCGGGCCGACCCTTGACCAGCGGATTGCCGTTCACCACGTTCTCGGCGAGGAAGGTGAGCAGACGGGTGGCGCGGTTCTTGCGCGACTCAAACTGAAAGAGTTCGGGACTCTCGTCGATGAAGCGGGTGGTGCAGTTGCCGCTGGTGAATTGTGCGTGGCCGAGCACCTTGAGCAGAAAGGGGATGTTGGTTTTCACGCCGCGGATACGGAACTCGCGCAGCACGCGCTCCATGCGGTCGATGGCGTCCTCGTAGTGACGTCCGCGGGTGGTGACCTTGGTGAGCAGGGAATCATAGAACGGATTTACCACCGCGCCGGAGAAGGCGCTGCCCGCGTCGAGGCGCACACCCATGCCGCCTGCGGAGCGGAAGTGGGTGACCCGTCCGTAGTCAGGCATGAACTTATTGGCGGGGTCCTCGGTGGTGACGCGGCTCTGGATGGCGAAGCCATTGAGCTGAATCGTGTCTTGCGAGGGCAGGCTGATCTCTGCGCTGTCGAGGCGGTGGCCGGCGGCGATGAGGATCTGCGCCTTGACGATGTCGATGTTGGTGACTTCCTCGGTGACGGTGTGTTCGACCTGGATGCGCGGATTGACCTCGATAAAGAAGTATTGTTGCGCGTCGACGTCGACGAGAAACTCCACCGTGCCAGCGCAGGAGTAGTTTGCCTCGCGGCCGATTTTCAGCGCGGCCTCGAGAATTTGATCGCGCAGCGCGGGTGCGAGGTTGGGGGCGGGGGCGATTTCCACCACTTTCTGGTGGCGGCGCTGCACGCTGCAATCGCGCTCGAAGAGATGCAGCAGGTTGCCGTGTTCGTCGCCGAGCAATTGCACTTCGATGTGCTTGGCGCGCTGGATGAATTTCTCGATAAAAACATCGGCGCACCCGAAGGCGGTTTGTGCTTCGCGCCGGGCGGTCTCAAAGGCGTTGGCAAATTCGGCGGGTTCGTTGACCACGCGCATGCCGCGTCCGCCGCCGCCCATGGCCGCCTTGATGATGACGGGGAACCCGACCGCCTCGGCTTTGGCCTGGGCTTCTTCAAGTTCATGCACGGCGCCTTCGGTGCCGCCGAGGATGGGTACCTTGCATTGAATCGCGATGGCGCGGGCGGCGGTCTTGTCGCCGAGCGCCTTCAGGGCGGCCACCGAGGGACCGACGAACTTGATGCCGGCGGCTTCGCAAGCCTCGGCGAAAGCGGCGCGCTCGGAAAGAAAACCGTAGCCGGGGTGAATGGCGTCTACGCCGACTTCGCGCGCAAGGCCGACGATGGATTCGATATCGAGGTAGGTGCGAATCGGCTCACCCGGCTTGCCCAGCTGGTAGGCTTCGTCGGCTTTGAAACGGTGCAGCGCGTAACGGTCTTCATGCGAGTAGATGGCTACGGTGCGGATACCCAACTCGGAGGCGCTGCGCAAAATGCGGATAGCTATTTCGGATCGGTTGGCGACGAGGAGTTTTTTGATGGGGCGTGGGCTCATAGTGATGATCTATCTGTTGATTCTAAAGGCAACTGACCGTGCCAACTATAGACAGGAACACTCCAATAACCAGTGAAAATACCCTCGCGGTGAGGCGTCGAGTCATCGCTTCAAAACGGATTAGCCCGTGCTGTATTAATTTTCTCTGCCGGCACGCAGGTATGACAAGATCGTCAGTAGAAATAACCCGGTGTTTTCCGCGACCTTTCGCCATCCGATTTTGGCGGCGTCGGGGCTGGTGGACATGCATCCGCAGGAAATATCCAAACCCCGCAAGATGCTGATGATAACGGCGGTGGTGAACACGACCAGCATCAAACCGATCCACGCTGCGGCGCCGCGTCGTAGCGGGCGTATAAAAATCAGAACGATTCCCGTGACGAGCTCCAGCCAGGGCAGGATGATGGCGCTCAGGTTCACCCAGATGTCTTGGATCAACTGGTACTGGTAGATGTTTTTGGCAAATCCGGGCGTGTCGATGATTTTGATCCAACCCGCGTAGATGAATACAACGCCCACGATGAGGTGAGCGGCATGCGGCCAGAGGATGGACCACCACTTTTTCATTAGCGCTGCACCTCGAAGCCCGCCTCCTGCCAGGCGATCATGCCGCCGGCAAAGAGAGTGACGTTGGTGTAGCCGGCCTCGATCAAGATTTCACCCAGCTTGATCGACTCGTCGCACTCTTTTCCCGAGCAGTACACCATGACCGGTTGATCGGGTGTGAGAAGAGGAGCAATCCCGCCAAACGCGGCATCGAACTCCAGGAGGGGCAGGGACATGGCACCTGGCAAATGCCCGGCTTCGAAATCCACTGTTTTTCGTGCGTCGAGCACGATGTGCGAAAAAGAATCCACGATGATTTTGGCCTCATCGAGTGATGCCGTGATCATCCCCTTCTCGCGCGCGCTTTGCTCGACATGGTCGCCCCATGTATAATCCAAGGCCAACCTGTTCTCGCCCTGTTGCCACCACAACGCAAAAGCGGCCAGACTTGAGCCGGCAAGTAGAATCGCCATCTGTTTAAAGACGGGCATACCGGATGGACGCGGCGACGGCATGAAACGAAATCAGTTCGTTACGCGCAAAGGGATTTCGATCACCGGACTGGCCGAGGCTGTAGTGGTGATACGTATCATGGCATCGTTGAGCGACGCATCCGGCACAATATTATCAATCTGAATGCGATAGCCCTGACTGCCAAAGGGTAGAATTTGGTGGGTCATGCCCGGTGCTGGCAGTTCCACGTTACTGACCTCGAAGGCACCGGCGCTACCGGGCCGCAAGACGATATAGCGGGTTAGCGATACCCCTCCCGCATCGGCAGGCAAGGCAATTTCCTGTGGTGCATAAATGATCTGGCCAAGGATATTGGCGAAAACTGGTATGTCGATCACCGGGCGGGCGGGATGATCGGTCATAACTTTAATGTTGCTTTGAAAAGCGCCTGGCTGCGCCGGGGTTTTCATGGCGATGTTAAGCCGGGTCACGCCATCCTCGCCGGTCTGCTGTTGTACACTAATCGCGTCGTTCCCGGTTTCGATGCCGGTGATGTTCATCGATACGTTGTCTACGGTGCGGATTTCCAGCGGCATGCTGGTTTCCTGCCCTGCATTGAGTTCACCAAACATAATGCGCTCCGTGGACAAGGTGATGGCCGTAGTAGCCGTGCCAACCAGTGTGACCACGAAGCTGGGGTTTTGGGGATCATTCGACGTGATGGTGATGCCCTTGGATTGTTTCCCGTTGCGCCCGCGCAGGTTCAAGTTCGCGGTGAGCTCTGACGTTCCCCCCGGCGGAATGCTCCGGGTGCTAATATTGGCGACGGTGCATCCGCAGGCGGCGCGTATGTTTGAGATTTCCAATGTGGTATCGCCGGTGTTTTTAAGAACAAAGGTGTGGCTTATGCTCCCGGTGTTGTCGGCAGAGCCGAAATCAAACACCGGCTCATCGCAGGCGATCCTTGGGCCTTTATCGGGGTTGTCTCCGTTTTCCTGCGCGAATACCAAGCTGCTGATACCCGCCGCGATAGCTGTGATGATGATCCAAGTTTTCACGACTTATTCTCCTGTATTGAGGAAATGAGACCTCACGCGAAGCCATAACGCTCAATATTTATTGAGCTCAAAAACTAGCATGACGGTTGACGTGCGTCGAGGTTCTCATTGGTCCGGTTGATCGCGCCGGATTGTTCCTCAGCCGAATTCGGGCATGCTTACAGGAGTTGCTTGACCTCGGACCTCGGTCTGGGGTTCCCTATTCCCATTATGTCCGTAAAGAACGCGGAAAGCTTGATCATCATTGCCGGCCGGGGAGCTTATCCGCGGGTTCTGGCGGAAAATGCGCGCCAGCAAGGCGTGAAGCGCATCGCTGCCATAGCTTTCAAGCGCGAGACCGACCGGGTGATCGAAAAGGTGGCGGATGAGGTCACCTGGGTGGCCATCGGGCAACTGCAGGCGATGCTGGATGCGATGCAGGCCTTCGCGATCCCGCACGCGGTGATGGCGGGACAAATCAAGCCGACCCATCTATTCAACCTGCGTCCCGACAAGAAACTGTTTGATCTGCTTGCCCGTTTGAAGGAGCGCAATGCCGAGACCATTTTTGGCGCCATCGGCGAGGAGTTGCAAGCGATCGGGATTGAGCTGCTGCAGGCCAGCACTTTTATGGAGGCATCCATGCCGCCGGCCGGGCCAATCGGCCATCTACCCCCGACCCCCGCGCAATGGGAGGACATCCGCCTTGGCCTGCGCGTGGCCAAGGCGACCAGCGGTCTCGATATCGGTCAGACCGTGGTGGTGAAGGAGGGCACTGTGTTGGCGGTGGAGGCCTTTGAGGGTACCGATCAAACCATTTTGCGGGCAGGGGAGCTGTCCGGTCCGGGTGCGGTCATCGTAAAGGTGGCCAAGCGCGGGCACGACATGCGTTTCGATATACCAGTGATCGGCGAGCGCACCTTTAAAAGCATCAAGAAAAGCGGTGCCTCCGTGCTCGCGGTCGAGGCGGGTCGTGCTATTCTTTTGGAGCGCGAAAAACTGGTTGCCCTAGCCGATCGCGGCGGAGTGGCTTTTCTGGCGGTTGATTTCAATGAAGGAGCAAGCGATGACAAGTCAGCTTAAAGTCGGGGTGGTGGGCGTCGGCAGCCTCGGCATTAATCATGCCCGTATTTATCATGAGTTGGAGGAATGCCAGCTCGCCGCGATATACGACACCGATCCAGCTCGCGCGGCGGAGGTGGCCGAAAAATATCATGCCGTGGTATGCACGTCGCTTGACGAGCTCACCGAACTTGTCGATGCGGCGAGCATCGTGGTGCCAACCCATCTTCATTTCGACGTCGCCTCGCAAATGATCCGGGCGGGAAAGCATCTGCTGGTGGAAAAGCCCATCACCTCGACCACCTCGGAGGCGGAGGAACTGGTGCGGCTCGCCGAGGAGAACGGGGTGGTGCTGCAGGTCGGTCACATCGAGCGCTTTAATCCGGTCATGGAATACCTCGAGTCGGCCGCCCGTCATCCGCGCTTTATCGAGGCTCATCGGCTCGCACCTTTTCCGCCCGCGCGTGAGGGCATGCATCCGCGCGGTACCGAAGTAAACGTCGTGCTTGATTTGATGATTCACGACCTTGAGGTAATTCTTCACCTTGTGCATTCGCCAGTGAAGGAGGTTAGGGCCGTCGGGGTGCCGGTGTTGAGCGGGAGCGAGGATATTGCGAACGTCCGCTTGGAATTCGAAAATGGCTGCGTGGCCAACATCACCGCCAGCCGCATCAGCCCCGAGCGCATGCGTAAGATCCGGGTGTTTGTGGAGGATGCCTACATCTCGCTGGACTACCAGAAGCAAAGTGGCGAGGTAGCGCGCAAGACGGACAGCGGGATCGTGAGCGAGGATGTGCCGATTCAGAAAGGCGAGCCGCTGGCCAATGAGTTGCGTTCATTCGTCGAGTGCGCGACCAACCACGGCACGCCCAAGGTCAGCGGCGAGCATGCCGCCGAGGCGCTGAAACTGGCCGCGCGCATCACGCAACTCATGCGAGCCCGTCAAAAGCGCTGATGAGCGAAGGGCACGAAAACCTGCTGGTGGTGGCGGGAGAAATCTCCGGCGATATGCACGCCGGCGCGGTGATTGAGGCGTTTAGGAAGAGCGGCGGCGGTGGCGCGGTGGAGGTCTGGGGCATCGGGGGCGACCGCTTGCAGGCGCAAGGCGCGGAGATTTTGCATCACGTCCGCGATATGTCGGTACTGGGACTGGTCGAGGTGCTTAAGCGCTATGGTTTTTTCCGGCGGGTCTTCGCGGAGATTCTGCGCGAGGTGGATCGTCGCCGGCCGCGGGCAGCCTTGCTGATTGATTATCCCGGATTCAACCTGCGTCTCGCCGCTGAACTCAAGAAGCGCGGCGTGAAGGTCATTTATTATGTATGTCCCCAAGTCTGGGCCTGGCACCGGTCACGGATTCCGAAAATGGCGAAGATCATCGACCACCTGCTGGTGATTTTTCCGTTCGAGGTGGAGGTGTTTGCTGGCACGGGTTTACAGGTCGATTTCGTGGGGCATCCATTGGTGGAGGAGGCGGCCAAAGTGTTCGCCGGGCCACCGGTCGTGGTGCCTTGGCCGGGAACACAGCATATTGCGTTACTGCCGGGCAGCCGGCGGCAGGAGCTTGAGCGTTTGTTGCCCGCGATGTTGCGTGCCGGGGCACTTTTGGAGAGGGAACGCCCGGATGCCGGTTTTGTATTGGCGGCGGCTTCACCCGAGATCAAGGACCTTGCGCAGAGGATCATCGATAGCGAACCGGAAAAGCCGGTGAAGCTAACGGTGGTTGAGGGGCAGACTCGTCATGTCCTGCGGCAGGCAAGGGCCGCTTGGGTGGCTTCGGGGACGGCTACGCTGGAGACCGCGCTAATGGAATGTCCGATGGTGGTGGTGTACAAGACCGCCGCGCTGACCTACGAGGTGGGGCGCCGGGTCATTCGGGTGCCGCATCTCGGGATGGTTAATCTGCTGGCCGGGCGAGAGCTTTGTCCCGAAGTCATCCAGCATGCCGTGACGCCGGATCGTCTGGTGAAGATGATAGATCCGTTGATCGATGACACCCCGGAACGCGCAGCGATGGTCGAAGGCCTGCGCAAGGTCAAAGCCTCGCTCGGTGACGGCGGTGCCGCGACGCGTGTGGCGGAGATCGTGACGAGCGCGTTGGCCGACGCATAGTATCTATGTCCCCGCGCGGGGCCGCTCATCTGGAGGGACACGCTCCGTTCACGTTGTTTTATGATCAAGACGCCCTGATGGGCGCGCAACGAGCGGCGCTGGAAACAAAAAAGCCGGGCGCGTAGCCCGGCTTTTCGATGGATCTTCTGGAGCGGTATTACTGCTTGATACCTTCGATTTCGATGATGAGTTTGACGTTGTCGGCGACGACCAGTCCGCCGTTGTCGAGCGTCTTGCTCCAGTTGATGTTGAAATCTTTGCGGTTGATGGTGGTTTCGCCGGAGAGACCGATGCGCTCGTTGCCCCAGGGATCGGTGATCGGGCCGCTTAGCTCAACCGGCAAGCTAATCTCCTTGGTTACGCCTTTCATGGTGAGATCACCGGTCAGGGTGATGTCGGGCGCGGTGCCGGAGACGCTGGTGGTTTGAAAGGTGATTTCCGGAAATTGCCCGGCATCAAAAAAATCCTCATTCCGGAGGTGGGCATCGCGATCGGCGTTTTTGGTGTCGATGCTGGCAACCTGTATCACTGCGGAAGCTGACATGCCTTCGGGGGCATCCGCATCGTAGTCGATGGTTCCGCTGAATTCACCAAAACTTCCTTTAACGTTGGCAACCACCATGTGCTTGACGGCAAAGCCAATGGTGGTGTGAGAGGCGTCGATGTTATAGGTGGCGGCAACAGCCTCAAGATTAACGGTCATGACCGTTGCGGTGATGGTCAGCGCAGTGAACAGATTTCTCATTTCTTTCCTTTCCTGATTGGGTAATTAAAAAAATAGCATAGCCATAGGTTTAATCAAGACCGGTGACTTGCGAATTGGTCAAGGAGCCAGGGTTTCCGGTCGGATAGAACCTAACAGGTAACGAATAAGGTTTTCGCGATACTCGCTTAAAAGAGCATCTTGAAACGCGGCGAAATCAGCTCGATCGCGCAAGCCGGAAAAGTCGCGGTCGGTGATATGATACACCAGCTCCTGCCAGCCCGAACGGGCCAGTACGTCGAGCTGTCCGAGGGCGGACTCGGCCTGACCTGATCTTGCCAGTGCGCAAGCCAGATTAAACCGGATGACATTGTTGCCAGGGTGGGCATCCAGCAAGCGGTGTATTTCTTCCGGTATGGCGGCTGGCAAGGGATCCAAATTTTGCTGCATCAAAATACCCGAATGCAGTTCAGCGGTGCGCGTTTCGAGGGGGTTGATAGTCAAGGCCGATCGCAAGGCGTTCAGGCTCTCATCCAGGCGGTTCTCCTGGAAAAGTCTTACACCAAGCACGGTGCGGGCATGAACGTCATTTGTCATGGTAATGAGGTAACGCTCCAGCTCGGGAATCGCGTAGTCCCGGAACGCCATCAGGGCCGGGGTGACGATGATCATGCGGTCACTCGCGCGAGGTGCGCCGTCTTTCTCGCTTTGGTCTCGCTGCTTGAATAACCGACCGCTCGGCATGGAACCAAAATCCAGAAGCACGTCTTGTGTTGCTTCGTTATCCTCGAAGTCAATCGCCACCGGAATGGCATCCATGAATTCGTCCGAGATGTCCGGCATTTCTATGATGCCTGTACCTGGTTCGGCTTTAGACGCGATGGCCCATGTGTTCAGCTTGACCAGAAACAATCCGGTGATGGCAATCGCAAGAACGCGAGCAACCAAAGACGCAGGCTTGATGTGGCCAAAAGCTTGCGCACGAAGGGGTTGGAACCCTGGTTGGCCATGAGCGCGGGGCTCGAATTTTTTATGCTCTATGCTTTTCATCATTGGTGCCTTGCATGGAACGTTATCACGACGCAGGAAAAACACATAAAAAATTTCCCAACATTTGAATGAATGGGTTTTCTGTGCGTCATACTCACTCAACAAAGAAGAAAACCAGGAGGCATGACGATGAAAAAGACCTTGTTTACATTGGGTTTGGCATCTGCGATGGCTTTGGGACAGGCAACGCCCGCTCAAGCGATCAATGAAGAGTGGGCGGCGGTAGCCGGCTTCGTTGGGGGCCTGCTGGTGGCCAACGCAAGCCAGGGACACACCAGTACGCGTTACACGCATACCACCTACTATCAGCCCGCCCCGGTGGTCGTGCACACTCCGCCACAAGTGGTGATTCACGAACCACCTCCGCGCCATGTCGTTCGGCACCGTCCCCCTCCGCGCGGATACTACGAAGTGCAAACCCGCCGCGTCTGGGTGCCCGGTCGCTGGGTCTACGAGGACACCGGTTGCGGTCGCCCCCGAAAAGTCTGGGAGCCCGGCTATTATGACACCATTCAGGATAAGGTTTGGGTAAGCGCAAGCCGGGGTGGTGCTTGTTCCTGGTAAATTTGTTTTGAACAAAAAATATCGCCGGAAGTCATTGGACTCTTTAGTTTTCCAAAAACAAAGGAGTCTACATGATCAAAGTCCAGAACCTCGTGAAGGAATTCGGTGCGAGGCGGGCGGTGGACGGGGTATCCTTCTCCGTCGAACCGGGCACGGTGCTGGGTTTTCTCGGCCCAAACGGCGCGGGAAAAACCACCACCATCCGCATGATCGCCGGATTTTTAAGGCCCACGGCCGGTGACATTACGGTCAACGGCGTCAATATCCTCGAGAATCCCATCGAGGCTCAACGTCACGTCGGCTATATGCCGGAGCGAACGCCGCTTTATGAAGAGATGACGGTTGAGGATTTTCTCCGTTTTGCTGCTGAATTACGGGGTTATCAGGGTCGCGAGCGCGAGAACAAGGTTGATGAGGCCTTAAAAGCCTGCATTCTCGAGCCCGTGCGCCATCAAGTCATTGAAACCTTGTCCAAGGGTTATCGTCAGCGCACCTGTTTGGCTCAATCCATCATCCATGACCCCTCAGTGCTTTTACTCGATGAACCGACCGAGGGTTTGGACCCGAACCAGAAGAAGGTCGTGCGTGACATGATTGTCGAGATGGGCAAGCGCAAGGTCATCATGATCTCCACCCATGTGCTGGAAGAGGTCGAAGCGATTTGTTCCCGCGTAATCATCATCAGCGGTGGACGCGTGGTGGCGGACAATCCGCCCGCCGAGCTCACCCGGGGAGGACAGAAACTGGAAGATGTTTTCCGGCGAATCACCACCACCGAGGATACCGGCCGTCTTACCACCCATACGGGAGGTGCGTCATGAGTCGTGTTTACAAACCGGTCAAAACCATTATGGCCCGCGAGTGGTCGGCCTACTTCAACTCGCCGATTGCGTATGTGTTTTTGGTAATTTTTCTGGTCCTGGCTGGATTCTTTACCTTTGCCGTGTCGCGTTTTTACGAGAATGGACAAGCGGATCTCCGCCCGTTCTTTTTCTGGCATCCCTGGCTCTACCTGATTCTGGTTCCAGCGGTGACCATGCGCTTGTGGGCCGAGGAACAACGTTCGGGCACCATTGAATTGCTGCTCACGCTGTCCGTTAAACCCGGACAAGCCATTCTTGCGAAATTTTTCGCAGCCTGGTTGTTTATGGGCCTGGCCTTGTTGCTGACCTTTCCAATGGTGCTCACCGCCTATTACCTTGGCGAGCCCGATGCCGGCGTGATGGTGAGCGGTTACCTTGGCAGTTTTCTGCTGGCGGGGGCGTATGTTGCCGTCGGTCAGTTTGCCTCCGCGGTGACCCGCAACCAGGTCATCGCCTTTATTATCGGCGTGTTCGTTGGGTTGTTTCTGTTGCTGGCCGGATTTCCGCCGGTGACGGAAATGCTGACCCGCTGGGCGCCGGTATGGCTGGTGGATGGCGTGGCCGGATTCAGCTTCATGCATCACTATGACATGTTGCAACGCGGCCTGATCGGACTGGATGACCTGGCTTATTTCGGCGGGGTCATTGTGTTCATGCTGGTGGCGACACATGCTGCCCTGACCCAGCGTTTGAGCCGCGTATAACCGCAAGGAGATTTATCATGAGCGAAAAAACAACGACGACAACACGTGTTAACCCCTGGATCGGCGTGGCCGTTCTGTTGGGCGTCATCATTGCGATCAGTGTGGTGGCGAAGTCTTTGCGGGTGAAAGTCGATCTCACCGAAGAAAAACAATTCACCCTTTCATCTGGAGCGGAAGCTTTTTTGGGCGATATGCAGGTTCCGGTTACCCTGAAGTTCTATTACTCGCGTGGCAATCAAATGCCGGCGCCGCTAAAGCAATACACCCAGCGCACGGTCGATCTTTTGCGTGAGATGGAACGGGCCTCGGGCGGCAAACTGGTGCTCGAGTTATACGATCCGCAGCCTGATTCAGACGAGGAGGAGTTGGCGCAGCGATATGGCCTCATCGGTCAGCCGATAAATCCGATGGGCGGGGATGCCATCTACATTGGTCTGGTAGGCGTGTCCGGTCAGCGCGAGTCGGCGATTCCCTTTCTGCCTCCAAATGCGGAAAATCAGCTTGAGTACAACATCACCCGTCTTATCCACGAGGTGTCGCGCACTACCAAGCCGAAGATCGGTATCATGAGCAACTTGCCGGTCGTGGGCGCGCCGCGGCCGCCCTCCATGCGCGGGCCGGGGCAGGATTCAAGCTGGCTGGTGGTGCGTGAGCTGAGGCGTCACTTCGAGGTCACTTCGGTGCAGGCAGAGTCAACGCGCATCCCGGAAGACATCACCACGTTGATGGTCATCCATCCGAAATCAATCGGCGAAGCGACACTGTATGCGATCGATCAGTTCGTCATGCGTGGCGGGCGGCTGTTGGTTTTTCAGGACCCCATGGCCATGGTCGAGCGCAACACCGCCGACGCCACCGGGATGGCCATGTTTATGGGCTTCGGTTCGGACTTGAATCAACTGACCTCGGCATGGGGAGCGACCATGCTTGCGGAGCAAGTGGTCGGCGATATCAGCGCCGCCACGCAGATCACGTTTGGCAATGGTCAGGCGGAGCGCCTACCCACCTGGCTCAGCATGGGGCCAGAATTCATTAACCAGGATGATGTGCTCCTCTCCAAT
>JBMTVS010000025.1:0-17244 GCA_049451655.1 Kiritimatiellia bacterium
TTTTCCTGCTCATGCTCACAGCTCGAACCCACTCCGGAGGCGGACCCTGGGAAGCCTCGCCCTCCACCCTGGAGGGACACGCTCCGTCGTGTCCGCGGAGCATGGAAGTGAAAATGAATGGACGGAACGGCTTGCGACGGCGTCGAATCAGCTACCCTTCGGCATGAACGCGGGCGGGCGTCCGGCAGCATATTCGATACGATCGCCGCTGGTCAGGTAAATACCGTAGGGAATCGCGCCCGCGACAGCTTCGAGGCATTCGCGAATGGCGGCGGGTTTGCCGGGCAGGTTGATGATGAGGCTGCGACCGCGCGTGCCGGCTAGCTGGCGCGAGAGGATGGCGGTCGGCACTTTCTTCAGCGACTCAGCCCGCATCGCCTCGCCGAACCCGGGCAGGATGCGCTCGCATACCTTCATGGTGGCTTCCGGCGTAACATCGCGCGGGGCGGGTCCGGTGCCGCCGGTGGTGAGGATGAGCAGGCAATGCTCCTCGTCCGCCATGGCGCGGAGGGTGGAGGCGATTTTCTCTTCGTCGTCCGGAACGACTGCGTAGCTGATCTCGTGAGGCGTTGCGACGGACTCCTTGAGCCAGGCCACCGCCTCCTTGCCCGGGATATCTTCGTATTCCCCGGCCGCGGCGCGGTCGGAGATGTTAATCACGCCGAAGCGGACGGAGGTCATTACCCGCGAATGATGGCCAGCACTTCATCGCGCTTTTCCGCCATCTGGTCAGCCGACTTGGCTTCGAGATTGAGGCGGATGAGCGGCTCGGTGTTGGAGGCGCGGACGTTGAACCACCAGTCGTCGAACTCGACGCTCAAGCCATCGAGCTCGAATTGGCGTCCGGCTGCATAGGTTTCCTTCAGGCGCGTGAACACCGAAGGCGGATTCTCCACCTCGGAATTAATCTCGCCGCTGGCGAAGTACTTGCGAATGGGCTTGATCAGCTCGGACAGCGGCGCGTCGGCGCTGCTGACGAGATTGGCGACGTACAGCGCGGCCAGCGAAGAGCTTTCCGCGAAGTAGTTTTCCTTGAAGTAGTAGTGTCCCGAGAGCTCGCCGGCGAAGACCGCGTTGCTCTCGCGCATCTGCTGCTTGATGAAGGCGTGGCCGACGCGCGACATCATGGGGCGTCCGCCGCAGGATTCGATGAGCTCCTTCACCGCCCAGCTACTGCGCAGGTCGTAGTAAATGGCGGCGCCTTTTTCGCGCTTCAACACCATCTCGGCGATGAGCGCGGTGATCATGTCCATCGGAATGATGGCGCCCTTCTCGTCGACAAAACCACAGCGGTCGGCGTCGCCGTCGTAGGCGATGCCGAAGTCATAGTTGCCGCCCTGCACCTTGTGGGTAAGGGCCTCGTAGGTTTCCTCGAGCAGGGGGTTCGCCTCGTGGTTCGGGAAAGTGCCATCGAGGGTGTCAAAGAGCGGGTCGAAGTTGATCAGGCTGTCGATGGTTTTGTTTTCGACGATGCCCATGGCGTTGGCGTAATCCACCGCGACCCGCAGCGGGCGCTTGAGGTCGGCGAATTGCCGGATGTGGTCGATGTATTCGGGGAGGATGTCGTAGTCGGTGATGCTGCCACCGCCGCTGGCCGGGGCGAAGGATTCCTCCAGCACGATTTTTTCAATGTCCTTGATGCCGGTGACCCCGCTGATCGGAATGGCTTGCTCGCGGCAGAGCTTGAAGCCGTTCCATTCGCCGGGGTTGTGCGATGCGGTGAGGATGATGCTGGCGTCGGCGCCGAGCTTGCCGTTCGCGTAGTAGGACATGGGGGTGGAGCAAAGGCCGAGGTTGATGACCTCGGCGCCTTGCTTCATCAGGCCATCTGCCAAGGCCTTGAACAGCGGCACGGAATGCGGACGCATATCGTGCCCGATCACCACTTTCTTGCAATTCAGGAAGGTGGCGAAGGCGCGGCCGATCTTGCCGGCGAGGTCCTCGGTGAGGTCCTTGCCGTAGATGCCGCGGATGTCGTAGGCCTTGAAGATGCTGCCCATGTTACACCCCGACTTGATAACGGGTGAAGCGGCGGATGACGAGGTTGTCGCCGAGCTCCTTGCTACGGGCGGCCAGCATGTCGGCCACGGTCTGGTCGGGGTCCTTGATGAAACCCTGCTCGACCAGCACGATGGTGCTGTAGAATTTCTCCAGCTTGCCGTCGACGATCTTGTCGATGATGTTGGCGGGCTTGCCTTCGACCTGCTTGGCGTAGATCTCGCGTTCGGCGGCGATCACGTCGGCGGCGACATCGGTGCGGTTCAGGAACTGCGGGTTGGCGGCGGCGATGTGCAGGGTGACGTCCTTGACCGCTTCCTTGAAGGCATCGGCGGAGGTGGTTTCCTGCTTGTCGCAACCAACTTCGAGCAACACGCCGACCTTGCCGCCGAGGTGGATGTAGCCGGCGATCGCGCCGCTGCCTTCGACGGTGTATTTCACATTGCGGCGGACGATGATGTTCTCGCCGATCTCGGCGATCTTGGCCACGACGGTGTCCTTGGCGGCTTCGGCGAGTTCGCCGTCGATGCCCTTGGCGGTCTGCACGAGTTCCTCGACGAAGGCCTGGAAGTTTTCGTTCTTGGCCACGAAGTCGGTTTCGCAATCGACTTCGATCATGACGCCGGATTTTCCGTTGTCATAAATCTCGGAGGCCACACGACCTTCCTTGGCTACGCGCTCGGCTTTCTTGCCGGCGATGGCCAGTCCGCGCTCGCGCAGGAGGCGGATAGCGGCTTCCTTGTCGCCGCCAGCTTCCTGCAGGGCGCGTTTGCATTCCATCATGCCGAGGTTGGTGGCGTCCCTCAGCTCTTTTACGAGTGATGCGGTGATTTCCATGGTTGAATTCCTTTACGGTTGTCGCGGCCTTAGCTGGCGGCGGGTTTTTCCTCAGCGGTAGATTCGGCAACGGGCTCAGCGGCCGGGGCGGCTTCGGGGGCAGCTTCGGGTGTAGGAGCTGGCGTAGCTTCAGGTGTGGCTTCAGCGGCGGCTTCAGCGCCTTCCTTGGCTTCCTTCTCTTTAGCCTCTTTTGCTTCGGCGGCTTTCTGGGCCTTGGCGCGGGCTTTCTTTTCCTTCACGGCGGCGAGGGCCTTGGCGGCGGCTTCGGCGCGGGCGGCGGCAGCGGCCTTGGCTTTCGCTTCGGCGGCGGCTTCCTCGGCGGCGCGTTTGCGAGCTTCCTCGGCAGCGACGCGGGAGTATTCGGCGACGGCCTTCTCCATGGTCTCGCCGGTGATGTCGAGAATCAGTTGCAGGCCGCGGATGGAGTCATCGTTACCGGGGATCGGGTAGTCGATTTGCTCCGGGTCGGAGTTGGTATCGACCACCGCGATGATCGGGATGCCGAGCTTCTTGGCTTCCTGGATGGCGATGCTTTCGCGGTTGGTATCGATGATGAACAGGGCGCCGGGAAGGCGGTCCATGTTCGCGATGCCGCTCAAGTTGAAATGGAGTTTCTCCAGTTCGCGGCGCATGCGGGAGACTTCCTTCTTGTTCAGGTTGCCCCAGTTGCCGTCCTGCTCCAGCGCCTCGAGTTCGCGCATGCGGGCGATACTCTTGCGGATGGTGGCGTTGTTGGTGAGGGTGCCGCCCAGCCAGCGGTTGACGATGTAGGGCTGGTTATATTTTTCGGCGAGAGCCTTGATCGGCAGCATGGCCTGCTTCTTGGTGCCGACGAACAGCACGCTGCGGCCAAGCGAGACCATGTTGTGAATAAAGTGCTGAGCCTTAATCAGCAGGTCGTGGGTTTGGTCGAGATCAATGATGTAGATCCCGTTACGGGCGTCGAAGATGTATTTTTTCATCTTCGGGTTCCAGCGCTTGGTCTGGTGCCCGAAATGCAGGCCGGCGTCGAGCAGGTCCTGGACAGTTACTTTAACGGTGAGTTCACCGGTGGATGTTTCCATTTTCTTTCCTCAGTTATTGGTTAATACCCTTACGGGCGTTCACAATCCGCTTTGGTCCAAACTAGAGGCAGCCGGACACTCGCTTCCGTTTCGAACGTCGAAACTGGCCCGCACAATAGGGATGCGACCGGGGTCAGGCAAGAAAAAAGACCCGTAAAATTGAAAAAATGCTGCTTACCAGGGCAAGGCGCCGGGTCCCGCGCGTTCCAGACTATTTCCGAATCCTGAAGGGTCCGTTGAGGGCGTCGAAATTCCGCTCGAGAATCCTCCGGGCATGGATCCGCCGCCCGCGGGTGCCGAAAAAGATGAACTTCCCCCAAAGGCGGAGGGCATCGCGAAAGATCCAGCGGGCGGCGTAGCGACACTGGAACCTATTGCGCCGTATCCTCCGGGCGTACTGAAGGCCCGGTCCGAGGAGGCGGAGATCGACCAATCCTGGCGATCGGCAGCGGGTGATGCGGAAAAATTAAGCGCGGAAGCTTCGCGCACGGCCGGGTTGATCCCTGAATTGCGGCTGTAGGACTCACGCGAAGGAATGGGCAGGCTTTCGCGTCCGCGGAAAAAAACATCTTCCGCCCGCGAGGGACGAAGCAGCGCCACGTTGTCGGATGCGCGATCGAGGCCGGATGACGCGAAGGGATCACGCAGCTCCAAAGGCGTCGTGACTCGCGTGGCTTCATCGTCCAATTCCGCCATTCCGCTGGCGGCATTCATCTCTCTGGAAACGGCATCATTCCGCTGGATTTCGCCGTCTTTGCCCGAACGTTGTGAGGTCATTGCTTCATCCGCGAACACCGGCCGCATGACTTCCACGCCTCCAGCCTCGCGCAAACCACCATCCGGTAAAAAAAACACATCATCGCTGCCCATGGCGGATTGCCGGGTTAAAGCCCGTCGCGCAACTTCGTTCTCTTCGTCAAGCTTGGCCTGATCGTCCCGGGATGGTTGCCGTGAATCGCCATGGTTCCGGCTGGATTCCATGTCGTCAAACAACCAGCCCCAACCCGAAAAATCCTGACCGTCCTCATCTTGCTCATCATCCCTTTCGCGAGAGTTTCGCCGCTGCGGGGAAGACATGGCCCCGGGAAGGGGAGACTGGAAATTATTGAAGGCGGATATGGAGCTGGAATTATCGATTAAATCGTTATCCGGCACGAAAACCCCGTAATTGGCCGCCCGCTCGTTTTTTGATGTGGAGGATGACGATTCGCCCGGTTTATGCACAGCCAGGCGGCGTCCATAAATCTGACGTTCCTCAAGCGTACGTTGCTGCTCGTCGGCCGCTGGCTGAACGCCCGGCAAATTTTCCCCGGCACGGCGAGGCGCTTTAAGCGCGGAAGCCACCAGGTAGGCGAAAACGGTGGCGACAACCAGCACCACCGCAGTGACTAAAGCAATTTCCCGCCTGTTATTTGGCACTTTCATGACAATCAATCAGACCTACAGCGTACCTCATCGTGCACGAGCCGTAAACTGATCAAACCGCGCATGTCCTAATTGACACGCGCTTTAAATCACGGCTAGATGCATGCCATGCATCAGGACGATCTTTTCAGTCCCCGGCGGGATGGTGATCAGCCGGCCACGGAGCCGATAAGTGTCACCGAGCTGAACCGTCGCATCAAACGTCTCATCGAGCAGCAATGTGGCGAGCTCTGGGTCGAGGGCGAGATTTCCAACTACCGCCCGGCTGCCTCCGGCCATATTTACTTTACGCTCAAGGACGAAGGTTCCCAGATTCCCGTCGCGCTTTTCCGCGGTCAGCGGCGCGGATTGAAATGCACGCTCGAGAATGGTTTGCGCGTTCGCATCTTCGCGGAAGTCACGCTCTACCTTGAGCGCGGTCAGCATCAACTTATCGCGCGGGTGGTTGAAGCTGCTGGTTTGGGCGATTTGCAACGCGCGTTTGAAGCCTTGAAGGAAAAGCTCCGGATCGAGGGATTGTTTGAAGTGGAACGAAAGCGCGCCCTTCCGTTTCTTCCGCGTCATATCGGGATTGTAACTTCGCCGACCGGCGCGGCGATTCGCGATATGTTGAATGTGCTGGGTCGACGTTTTCCCAACCTGCACGTGGTTATTGCCCCGGTCAAGGTGCAGGGCGATGGCGCCGCGGCGGAAATCGCGGCCGCGATCGATATCCTCAACCAGCGTGCTGATCTCGACGTCTTGATTGTGGGACGCGGTGGCGGGAGTTTGGAGGATTTGTGGGCATTCAACGAGGAAGTGGTCGCGCGGGCTATCGCGCGCTCCCGGCTGCCGGTGATCTCCGCGGTAGGGCATGAAATTGATTTCACCATCAGCGATTTTGTGGCGGATCTGCGAGCGCCCACGCCTTCCGCCGCGGCGGAACTGGTGGTACGGCCGCGCGCGGATCTGGAGGCAGAAATCCGCGCCTTGCGACTTCGTCTCGGGCAAGCTCTTCAACATCGCGCCTTGCAACTAAAAGGTCGGTTGATCCGGGCCTCGCGCAGCTACGTTTTTCATGAGCCGCGACATGCGCTGACCCGGCATCGCCAAACCATGGCCAATGCCCGCCAGAGGATGATTGCGGCCTTGCGGACCGAGTACGTTGAGCGTCAACAGCGGATTGACGATGCGCAGGTCGCCATGCTTGCCCGCATGCGAGCCGATACGCGCGAGAAGACCCTGGTGCTGGAGCGATTGCGTCTGCAACTCCGTGCGCTTGACCCGCGCAAGGTGCTCGAGCGTGGCTACAGCATTACCCGCCAGGCCGATGGCCGGGTGATATCCGGCGTGGCGGACATCAAGCAAGACGATAAGTTGATCACCCTCTTGCGCGATGGACAAATTGAGTCGACGGTTACACGATCCCAGGAGCTACCAACATGAATACGAGGAAAACGGAAAACAACGGCTTTGAAAAATCACTCGAGCGACTCGAGGAAATCGTCGACCGCATGGAATCAGGCGAACTGAGCCTCGATGACATGATCAACCACTTCGAAGAGGGCAGCAAGCTGGTCAAACAATGCTCCACCCGTCTCGCCGAAGTCGAAAAGAAGATTGAAAAACTGGTTAGCCTGCAGGATGCCGAAACGACCGAGCCATTCGATGAAGAATCAGAAGCTTCCTGAACTCCATGACGAGATGAATACACCCCATAATACTTCGCCATGAAAAACATCGATTGCCTACTCGCCCTTGTTCTTGCGGTTGTAATCATTCCGTCGCAGGCCAAAGCCCAATTTCAGGGCGGCCGCGTCGTAGAGGACCGCGAAACCTTTCGTATTGGCCTCACTGCCGGCAGTATTTTCGGGCTCGATGGCGAAGTGCGCGAGACCACGCGGCCCTTTTACGAGCTGCAAGGCCGGGGCGCGCCACCCGAGAATTACAGTTGGGACGAACTTGGCTTCGATGACTCGTTTGTCGCTTACGGGTTCTTCATGGAAAAGATGTGGCGCTATATCACGCTGCAGACCCGCTTGTTTCACGGTGTGCCCGAACTCAGCGGAACCGCGGATCGCGACTACTACATTGGCGTTGGCGGAGTGAACTTCAACGGTCGAGAATACGATTATCTAAAGATTCCTCGCGGTACCAGCTACTCGGGTGAGCTCGATATTTATGCCTTAAATCTGAACATGCGCATTACTCCTTTTTCTATTGGTAATGATGATTATTTCGTCGAATTTGTGCCGTGGATCCATGTTGGCCTGTTTGGTTTTCTTGGCGATTACGTCATTGATGCCGGCCGCGCTTCCGGCGTGGTTCAGTACGAGAATCCACCCCGCGATTATGTGGTCGGAGGACGGGCTACCGGAACCTCCGGCCTGGTGGTGCCGGAACTCGGTCTCGGCGGTGAGTTCCGCTTTTTCCTTACCGATGGCGCCACGCTTCACTTGGGCGGCAACATTGCTTTCCTCAATTTCGACGGCAACACGAGCGACTTCGGTATTAGCTCGCGTAACGAAAAAGACCTTGAACTCGATTACGTGACCGTCAGCGGACGCTTGTTACTGGAGATCGCCCTGAACGACCGCATGAACCTCCTGCTGGGCGTTGAGCTGCAGTCATGGACTGCTGAAGCGGAATCGCGCGCCTCCGCCAAGACCGAAGAGGAAATCCGCGAATTGCGCGAGAAGTTCGACAAGGATATCAGCCTCGAAATGAGCAGTATCATGGGTCTGGTGGGACTTTCCTTCTGACATGCCTGAACTACCCGAAGTCGAGACCGCACGACGCGCGGTGGTGAAAGCGGCCCGGGGGCGGGTGATCCGCAAGGTGCTGACCGTCGATGATTCGATTGTCTACGACGGCGTGACCCCGGCGCAGGTGGCGAAAGCCCTCGCCCGCCGCACCTTCGCGGACATGCATCGCCACGGCAAACAACTTTGGGTGGAACTTGATCGCGGCCCCGCCCTCCTGGTCCACTTCGGCATGACTGGATGGCTGCACGTTTACAAAACCGAAGCGGAGCGCCCGCGCTTCTGGAAGCTCGAACTCCTCCTCGACAACGGCACCCGCGTCGCCTACCGCGATCCGCGTCGTTTCGGCCGTATCCGCCTGCGCGATGATCCACGTACCGAGCCGCCGGTGAGCGAGTTGGGCTTTGATCCGCTTCATCACCTGCCGGCGCCCTCCGTATTCCGCGCGGAAATGCTCCGCCGCAAGGCGCCGGTAAAAGCCGTGCTTCTTGACCAGTCCTTTAGCGCCGGTGTCGGCAACTGGATTGCCGACGAGGTCCTTTACCAAAGCGGTATCGACCCTCGCCGTCGCGCCCACGAACTTTCCGCGCCCGAAGTTGACCGCCTCCGCCTCAAGCTCCGCGACATCATTCGCCACGCGGTGAAGGTCGGCGCGGACGACTCAAAATTTCCCGCCACCTGGCTGTTCCACTACCGCTGGGGCAAAACCCGCAACGCGGTCGACGGCCATGGCCATCCCATCACCTTTGGCACGGTGGGCGGGCGCACCACCGCCTGGGTGGCCAAACGCCAGCGCTGATTATGGCGGACGTGTTTCACATCCGCCGCGCCATGCGCCATTTGCCCGGTGTAGGACCAAGCCGGATGGATGACTTTCTGCGTCGCGGGCTGCATGACTGGGGCGATCTGTTGCGCGAATACCGCGGACTCGGTTTGCCGGGCAAACACGCCCGCCTCGTCGAGACGCTCGAAGCAGGCGAAGCCGCGTTGACGCGCGGCGACATCCGGCACTTCACCGAAACCCTCCACCGCGCCGATCACTGGCGTATCCTCGCCGACTTTTTCGATCGCGCGACGTTTCTAGATATCGAAACGTCGGGCGACGAATTGCGCCCGGAAATCACCACCATTATCGCCAAGCACGCGGGTCGCCTCCACATCTTCACCGCGGAACGCAACCTCGACGACTTCCTGCACCTCCTCGACGACATCACCTTCTGGGTCACCTTCAACGGCGCTTCCTTCGACGTGCCCCAACTCGAAAATCATTTTCACATCCCCATGCGCGACATCGCTCACGTTGATCTGCGCTGGGTCTGCTATCACGCGCAGCTTCGCGGCGGGCTCAAGGAAATCGAACGCGCCATCGGGTTGACCCGTCCGCCCGATTTGATTGGCATGGACGGCGCCGAGGCAGACTGGTTGTGGCGTCGCTGGAAACATACCGGCAACGAAAAGCTGGTGCAGCGGCTGGTTCGCTATTGCGCAGCGGACGTCGTTGGGCTGGAACTGTTGTCACGCTGGCTGGTGGCGCAACACACGAATGGAAGCGCGCCCGCATTCATCTGGGAGGGACTGCCGGACGCCGAACCCGTCGCCGCGCCTTTGGCACCAGCTTATCCAGCGCCGGAGCCCGCCAGACCAGCGCTTGAAGGCGGACTTGAAAAACGCCTGCGCGAGCGCTTGCGAGCCATGCGGGCGGCCCGCGCGGAGCCGTGAAAATAATCCCGGATGCATGATTGATTTCTTGAGCAAAAAACCTCACGTTTTCCTGCCAAGGAAATGAGCAGTACCAGCAAGGAAAACAGTGTAGTCATCGAGGGCGTCACCAAGCGGTTCGGCAACTTCACCGCAGTCGATAATGTTTCCCTCAGCATTCGTCGCGGCGAGTTTTTCTCGCTGCTCGGCCCCAGCGGTTGCGGCAAGACCACGCTGCTCCGGATGATCGCCGGCTTCGAACAACCTGAAGAGGGCCGCCTGCTACTCAACGGTGAAGACATCACCCGCCTTGCCCCCAACGAGCGCAAGGTCAATACCATCTTCCAGAGCTACGCGCTCTTCCCCCACATGACCCTGTGGGACAACATTGCCTACGGCCTCAAAATCGCCCGCCGCGCGAAAAGCGAAATCAACCACGAGGTCGAGAAGATGCTCGACCTCATCCAGATGCAGGATCACGCCTACAAGAAGCCCGACCAGATCAGCGGCGGGCAGAAACAGCGCGTTGCCATCGCCCGCGCCCTCGTGAACAAGCCGCAAGTCCTGCTCCTCGACGAGCCGCTGGCCGCCCTCGATCTCAAGCTTCGCCAGCGCATGCTGCTCGAACTCGACAGCATTCACGACGAGGTCGGCATCACTTTCATCTACGTCACCCACGACCAGAGCGAGGCGATGAGCTTGAGCGATCGCATCGCGGTGATGAACGGCGGGCGCATCGAGCAAATAGGCACGGCCGGCGAGATTTACGAGGCCCCGCGCTCGAGTTTTGTCGCCGCCTTCATCGGCGACACCAATTTCTTCGAGGGCGTGGTCTCCGCCGAAATCGACAAGGACTATAGCCGTGCCCGCGTGGAGGGCCTCGGCGAGGTGGTCTGTTTCAACGACAAGAAAATCCAGCTCAACGCGCCCATTCACCTCAGTGTGCGGCCGGAGAAGTTCCGCATCTCGCGCGACGAGCCGGAAAGTGATGGTCGTTTCAATGTTCTCACCGGCGTGGTCGAGGATATCGTCTACCTCGGCTCCCATACCCGCTACTGGGTGCGTAGCGGCGACTACCGCATTTCCGTGAACCAGCAACACGGACGCTACCTGCTCGACCAAAAACCCATCACCTGGAAAGACCAGGTTCACATCTGGTGGCACGCCGATGACGGCTTCATGCTTGAACAGTACAGTGAGCGCGACGAACACTTGATGACTCTGCCCGACGTCACCGTCCAGCCCGCCGCGCAGCCATGAGCGCCGCCTCTTCCCGCAAGTCCGTCACCGAGTACCTGGTCACCCTGCCTTCTTTCGTCTGGCTGACGATCTTTTTCGTCATCCCCACCTTCATCATTTTCGCCATGGCCTTTCGCCCCGCGAATCTCGCCGGTGGTTTCGGCGAAGGCTGGACCCTCGAGGCCTGGCAAAGTCTCTCCAACCCGAACTACCCCGCCATCATCTGGCGCACCGTCTGGCTGAGTTTCACCACCACCGCGGTGTGCATCCTGCTCTCGCTGCCTTGCGCGTATTACATCGCACGCTTGCGCGCGCCACTTCGCCAGACCTTGCTGATGTTGATCATCATTCCCTTCTGGACGAATTTCCTGATTCGCGTTTTCGCCTGGAAGTCGATCATGCATCCCGACGGCATCATCAAGCGGACCCTGCTCTTTCTCGGCCTGGTCGAGCCGAACACCCAGTTGCTCTACAACGACTACTCCATCCTTGTGGTGCTCATCTACACCCACCTGCCCTTCGCCATTCTGCCCATCTATGCCGCCGCGGAAAAATTCGACTTTCGCCTCATGGAAGCCGCCCGCGATCTCGGGGCCGGCGCGTTGCGGGCGTTCTGGAGCATCTTCGTACCCGGCATCCGGCGCGGGTTGATGACCGCGCTGTTGATGGTGTTGATTCCGGCCATGGGCTCCTACGTCATCCCCGACATCATGGGCGGACCCACCAGCGAGATGATCGGCAACAAGATCGCCCAGCGTACCTTCTCCGACCGCAACCTCCCGCAAGCCAGTGCCCTCGCCGCCCTCCTCACCTTCACCGTACTGGGGCCACTCGTCGCCGCGCTCATCGTGCAGGGCAACCGTTCTTCGCCCGGCCGTAAACCGGAGGGCGCCACATGAACCGTAGCCGCCTGCCGCTCTTCACGACCATTCTGCTGCTGGTCTTTTTCTACCTGCCTATCCTCTTGCTGGTCATCAACTCCTTCAATACCTCGCGTTTCAGCACCAGTTGGAACGGCTTCACCTTTAAATGGTACGTCCGCCTCTTCGAAGACCGCGCCATCTGGTCGGCCCTCACCAACACCATGATTATCGCGCTCGGTTCGACCCTCACCGCGATGGTGCTGGGAACGATTTCCGCGCTTGCCCTACATCGCTACCGGAGCCGCCTCCAGCGCATTCACTACACGCTTATCTATACACCGCTGGTGGTGCCGGACATTCTCATGGGTATCAGCCTGCTACTATTCTTTGTGGCCATCGGTTTCCAGCTCAGCCTCATGACCATCTATCTCGCCCATGTGACCTTCTGCGTCAGCTATGTGGCCATGGTCGTGTTGGCGCGTTTGCAGGATTTCGATTTCTCGGTCATCGAGGCTTCGCAGGATCTTGGAGCCAACTGGTGGCAAACCACCTGGCGCGTTCTCGTGCCCATGCTCGCCCCCGGTATCATCGCGGGCGGGCTGCTCGCCTTCACCCTCTCCATCGACGATTTCGTTATCACCTTCTTCGTCTCCGGCCCCGGTTCCACCACCTTACCGGTGCATATCTACGGCATGATCAAGCGCAGCCGCAACCTGCCCATCATTAATGCCTTGTCCACCCTGTTGCTTGTGATTACTTTTCTCGCCGTCTGGAGCAGTCAACGACTAACAAAGGAGCAAAAAACATGACCAAGAAATGGGTATCCGTCCTGTTCGCCGCCGCGCTCGCCATTACCCCGGCCTTCGCGCAAAACGTCCTCAACCTCTATACCTGGGCGGACTATTTCAGCCCGGACGAAATCGAAAAATTTGAGCAGGAGAATGATTGCAAGGTGGTCGTCGACACCTTCGACTCCAACGAAGCGATGTACGCCAAGCTCAAGGCCGGTGCTACCGGCTACGACCTGCTGGTGCCTAGCAGCTACATGGTCAAGACCATGATGGAGCAGGACATGCTTGCCGCCATCAACAAGGAGCTCATCCCCAACCTGTCGAACATCGACCCCGAGCACCTCAAGATTGCCATGGACAAGGAAATGGCCTTCAGCGTTCCCTACATGACCGGCAGCACCGGTATCGGTTACCTCGGCAGCCGCGTGGAAAATTTTGAACCCAGCTGGGCCATGTTCGACCGACCCGAACTCACCGGCCGCACGACCTTGCTGAACGACATGCGTGAAACCATGGGTGCCGCCCTCAAATTCCTCGGCTACAGCCTGAACACCACCAGTGAATCCGAACTCGCCGAGGCGCGCGACGTTCTCATCCGCTGGAAGAAGAACATCGCCAAGTTCGAGAACGAGCAATACAAGCCCGGCCTCGCCTCCGAGGAATTCCTCCTCGTTCAGGGCTACAGCGGCGATATCGCGCAAATTATGGAAGACAATGAAGACATCGTCTTCGCCGTGCCTGCCGAAGGAACCTCCATCTTCTGCGACGATTTCGCCATTCCGGCCTCCGCCGACAATGTCGAGCTCGCCCACGCCTTCATCAACTTCTTCCATCGCCCCGACGTGGCCGCCGCCAACATCGAGTACGTCTACTACCTCTGCCCGAACACCGGCGCTTACGAACTGCTGAGCGACGAAATCAAGGAAGACCCGGTGGTGTTCCTCGACCCGGCCGTGCAGGCCAAGGCGTAAATCATCCCCCCCGTCGGCGACGCCCTCGCCCTCTACACCCGCATGTGGGACGAAGTCAAAGCCGCCGAGTAAGTCACCTCTTCACGTTCCAATCATTGGAAGAAGCGCCTCCGCTTTTTTCCAATGATTGGAACTTTTTTTATGTCCACGATCCGGCGCATCCGACTCGACCAGTTGCTGGTTGAGCGCGGCCTCGCCGAGAGCCGCGAAAAAGCGCAGCGCATCATTCGCGCCGGGCAGGCACGGGTGGGTGGTCATCCGCAAACCAAGCCCGGACATCTCTTTCCCGCCGATTGCGAGCTCGAGGTCGAGCAGGCGGAACGTTTCGTCAGCCGCGGCGGCGAAAAACTCGAAACCGCCTTTCGCGCCTTTTCGCTCAATGTGACGGATGCCATCGCCGCCGACATCGGCGCCTCCACCGGCGGGTTCACCGACTGCCTGCTTCAGCACGGCGCGCGCAAGGTCTACGCGGTCGATGTCGGGCAAGGGCAATTACATTGGAAGCTCCGCAATGATCCGCGGGTGGTGGTGCGGGAAGGTATAAACGCGCGTTTTCTCGAGGCCACGCTATTTGATGAAAAACCATCCTTCGCGGTCGTCGATGTTTCCTTTATTTCGCTCACCTTGATTTTGCCGCCGCTGGTCGAGGCCATGGCGCGGCCCGCCGAGCTTGTCACCCTGATCAAGCCGCAGTTCGAGGCTGGACGGGAACAGGTCGGCAAAAACGGCGTCGTGCGCGATCCCGCCGTGCACCAGCAAGTCATCGACCGGATCCGCCAGTTCGGCGAGGAAAAGCTTGGTCTCGCCTGGCAGGGTTGTTGCGAGTCCGCCATCAAGGGCCCGGCCGGGAACGTGGAATTTCTGGCCTGGTGGAAAATCTGATACCACCGCTTCAGCATGATGGTCATCGTCAGGACTTGAAAGCGGGGATTGATAATTGATCCCCATAACTTATGATGAACCCATGACAACAACAGCCCCCACCTTCAAGATATCCGGCGAACTCACCAACGATCCGATGATCTGCAAGTTTCATTGTGACCGTCCGATTCTGGATGACTGGACGGTGGTATTTCAAAAGCCGGAGGATTCGCGCGGTTCGCCCCTGGTCGACGCGTTGTTCGCGGTGGAAGGCGTCAGCATGGTTACGGTCGCCGGTTCCACGGTAACAGTGACCAAGTCGGTGGATACCCCTTGGCCGCATTTGGCGGCGGATATTGCCCGGGCGATTCGCGGTGGCTGTTCGGGCGAGGCCGAGCCGATCGCGGCAGCGGTGATCGAGCATTTGCAAAACATGCCGATGGACGAGGCCTACAAGGCGATCGAAGATCTATTTGAACAGCAGATTAATCCTGCTCTCGCCTCGCACGGCGGATTCGTCAAGCTGGTGAAAATCGAAGATCGCGATGTGTATGTGGAAATGGGTGGTGGGTGTCAGGGCTGCGCTTCAGCCCGGGCGACCATGCGCTACGGGGTGGAGGGAGCGATACGCAAAGTGGCTCCTCAGGTTCGCAATATCATCGATGCGACCGACCACGAGGCGGGCACCAATCCGTTCTATACGTGATTTAGCCCGTTAGGTCCCGGGTTGATTCGTCAGTTGTTCAGGCCGGGAATCATCGGCGAACCTTCCCAGGTTTGCGGGGTATTCCAGGGCATTTCCGACTCATAATCCGGTCGTAACGAAGCGCAGCCCGCGCTCAAAATGGCGATCAGGGCAAGAGATGCAAACAGGCGTAGAGAGAGTTTCTTCATGGCGATTATGGGTGAAAAAGTCAGCCGGGTTCGGCGCTTAAGGCCATAAAGAAGGCTCGGCACCGTAGTGGGCCAGCTCCAAACCTTGCAAGACCAACACGCCCACCATGCATAGGCAGGAGATGATGGTCAGAATCGCGAGCAATTTAGAAGACAACGTAGTCGCCCTCCATGACGCTGGTTTGTGACCAGTCATTTTGCAACTCGGCGATAGCCATATCCTGACTCAAGTTGCTGACGATGACTTTACCGACCAGGTTTTCGCCGCGGTGAATAAGCATTTCGGTTTTCGGGGCGAGTCCATTTTTAGTGCCTAAATCGATAACCACGAAATTCCAGTCGCGATTCACGTGAAGCACGCGACCGGTCAGTCCCTCTCTCACGATTCCGCCGGCGCCGCCCAGTTCGACTTCCATCAGCTTGACCGTCTCTTCCAGCGTGATGATCTTATCTTGCGCATCGCGCAGTTCGTCTTCGGTCTGGGCCATTTCGTTGTTTAGATCCTGGATTTGAATGTTGAGCCGGGTGTCTTTCTCTTGCAGGCGGCTGATTTCCGCGTCTTTGCTGGCAAGTTGGCTGCGCGCTTGTTCGGCTTGATTGCGGAAGGATTCCGATTCATTGCGTGCTTTGTCTAGATCGGCGAGAGCCCGGTCATGCTCATCGCGCAGGCTGTTAAGGTCTTGCCGGACCGTTTCGAGATCCTGACGCGCATCTTGCAGTTCGGTGTATTGAACCAGAGTGGCGGCGGCGAGTTGGTTAAGCGGGGCGGTCATGCGTGTCAAACCCTCCGGATCATCGGCGGCGAGCGCGCCCACCCGGAAACCCTCGTAACCAATGTTCGAGGCGATACGACCAAGCGTTTGCTCGGTTTGCTGAACGCGTCCTTTCAGGATTTCACGCTTTCCGAACAACTGGTAGCCAAGAAAAAGGGAACCAATGCTCAATAACAACAATATGATGACCACGGGGGTCAGGGCCTTCGCCATAACATTCTCCTGATTTCTAGGAATATAATCTCACCATTTGCGATTATGGTCGCCGATCACGTGGTGTCAAACCCTTAGTCGGATTGGAAAAGCGCGCGCGAAGCGTATCAAGGGGCCATGGCGGAGCGGGCTTGCTCGGCGATCTTCTTTTCAAAGGCAAGGCCCTCATCAGTGGCCCTGATGGCCCGGAACGCTGGAGATTGATATTGCTGATAGACTACGGAAGGTGATGTCACCACCAGAGCCTTCTCAAGATAAGCCAGGGCATTCTCATGCTCGCCGCGGGCCGCGCAAATGCCGCTGGCGTCCAGATAGGGCGTAGCCCATTGGGGCGCCACCTCGATGGCCCGGTCCAGCAGTTCCAGGGCCTTTTCGGCTTGATCATCAGCCAGCTCCAGCATGGCCAGGACGCCGATCGCCATGGCGTTTTCTGGCTCGTATTCCAAAAAGGCCTCCAACAACGGTCGAGCCTTTTCGTAATCACTCAATTGAACCAGCGCGTAGCCATGATTAAAGCCGGCGGGCGCGTATTCGGGGTGCGAGGAGGCGAGCTTCTCGTAAAGAATAACGGCATCAGAAGCCTGCCCATTAAAGGTTAGCGCGACGCCCAGGTCATTAACGATATCCGGGTTGTCCGGAATCAAATCGCGCGCCTTGACCAGTAAGGGAATGGCTTCGGCATGACGGCTCTGGCGTATGTAGATACGCGCCACTTGAGAAAGTATCAGCGGGTCCTGTGAGTTCATCGAAAGCGAGGTTTCGTAGCGCTCCAGCGCGCCTTCCAACTCGCCGGCCTCCTCGAGAATTTTGCCCCAGCGAAACTCCTTTTCCGCTCTCGCTTTGTTGGCGGCAATCGTGGATGGATCCCCACGACTC
>JBMTVS010000026.1:0-17199 GCA_049451655.1 Kiritimatiellia bacterium
AAAAGCGGCGCCGCGCTCCGCTTGTCGCCGCACGCCAAAGGCAGCCCGTGCAGGGAAACACAATTTTTCACCACCCGCCGGTCCGGAGCTCGGTCAGCGTTTCCCGCGCACCGCCTGGCAAATCGGGCAGATCGTGCCGTCGCAGCCGCGGGCGGTGCAGTAGGCGCGGCCGTAGAGGATGATCTGGATGTGCAGCTTGTTCCAGCGCTCGCGCGGGAAAAGCTTTTTGAGGTCGCGCTCGGTTTGCACAACGTTGCGCCCGCTGCTGAGCTTCCAGCGTTTGGCGAGGCGGTGAATGTGTGTGTCGACCGGAAATGCCGGCACGCCAAACGCTTGCGCCATGACCACCGAGGCGGTTTTGTGGCCGACGCCGGGCAAGGCCTCCAAATCCTCGAAGCTGCAGGGCACCTCTCCGTCATGCTTTTCGATCAGGATCGATGAGAGGCCGCTGATCGCCTTGGACTTGGCCGGCGAAAGTCCGCAAGGCCGGATAATGTCCTCGATCTCCTTTACCGGCACCCGCGCCATGGCGGCAGGGTTGTCGGCGCGAGCGAACAGGATCGGGGTGATCTGGTTGACCCGCGCATCAGTGCATTGGGCGGAGAGTAAAACCGCGATCAACAAAGTGTAGGGATCCCGGTGATCCAAGGGCACGGAGACTTCGGGGAAATAGTCCTCCAGCATACGCCCGGCGATTCCGGCTCGCTCGCTTTTTGTCATGCGTTTCATCTACCAAGCCTAAACCCGCTTAATTGCATTATCAATCCGTGAACTCCCGCGAAAACGGCGTTTTGCTGTTGCAATCGCCATCATTTTCCCGGAATTTAATGGCTTTTCGACGCAAGGAACTTATCGCGTGATGAACATCGAAGAACCGGATCAGGGATCAGGAGGCAGCCCCCCGCTGATGCCCGAACCTCCCAAATTCCTGGATAAACTGCTCCGTGAAATGGAGCGGGAAGGTTCCTTGCCTTACGGCGCAACCCGCAATTCACCCGGCGTTCCGGACAAGTCCGAACCGATCATGGCACGAATCGCCGGCAGGGGAAAGTTACGCAAAAGCAGGCTGCTGATTACGGTGCTCCTGGCCGCGATAGCAGTGAATATCGTTTTAATCATCATGATGGTTTCGGTTTTAAAAGGCCGACCAAGCTCTGAGGTGGCTGATACCTCACCAGTGACGGATGAGGCACCCGAAGCGAAGGTGGAGGAGTTGCCCCGGAAGCCCGAGGTTATACCCGCGCCCGTTAAACCACAGGAATCCGCCGCGACAGAGCTGGATCAACGCGTTATGGTCGAAGCTGAGCCGCCGCCCGCGGTGATCTTGCCCTTGGCTATCTCAAAACTGGCCTTGTGCAGGGAGGTCAAGGGTTTCGGCGATTATGATCTCATTCCCGATGACCCCCTGCGCCCTCATCATGTTCCACAGATTCAGGCCTATATTGAAATCGCGAATCCCAGGCCAGAATCACGCGATGACGATCGCTTCGTTTACTACATGACCGTGGCCATGCGCCTTTATCCCTCCGGTGATCCTTTTGCGGAGCCCCTAATCGACAAAGCGGTTTCGCTGGTGGTCAATGGAACCAGTCCGCGCGAGGATTTTCATGCCGCCCAGCCGCTTCAGGTGAACCGGCGGGTGGGACCGGGTGATTACACCTTACTGGTGCGCGTTACCGACCAGATTAGCGGCGAAACCGCACGGATGGAAACCAGGTTCCGTGTGCACGCTTCCCAACCATGAAAATACCCTTTGTTTTTGCGGGCTTCATCGCCCTGAAGAAGCCTTTTTTTCCTTTACTACACCCATGCTTCGACCTACAAACATCCAACTAATTTGAATGCGCTAGCTGCACCGGGCAAAACTCGCGCAAAGCCAAGTCACAGGTAACCAATATGCCAGACAACGCGGAAAACCAGGGATCAGGATCAACGTGGTATTTGCAGACTGATGATGGTCAGGTCTACGGGCCTATCGACATCAATCAGGTTCGTGAATGGGCCGATAATTGTCGAATCGCCCCGGGAAACAAAATCTCCACGGACAAAACCAACTGGAAAAAAGTCGAGTCGATTCCCGAGCTGGGCATGGAGTGGGTATTGGAACTCTCCAGCGGCCGAACCTTTGGTCCGATCAGCAAGGACGCGGTGCGCGAATTCTTGAACAATAAAGCGGCCAGCCCGGAGACCGCTGTCCGTAATGTCAAAAGTGGCCGGAAAATTACGGTGGAAGAGCTTCTGGAGGGCCGGTCATCAACCCCCATCCCCGAGACCGCCGCTGAAACGCAACGTATACCGGTGAGTTTGGAAAAACCTGCATCCAAAGATGATGCCGGGTCGGGTTTGAAAGCCGAGCTCGAGCAAGCGCGCCGCGATGCCGCCGCCCGCGAAGAAACCTTGCGCGCCGAGATCGAGCAACTCAAGCAGCGCCAAACCGAAGGTGCTCAAGCCTCCCAGTCCGCCGATGATGCCCGCATCAAGACGCTGCAAAACGAAGCGGCCATGCTGCGCCGCGAACTCGAAGCCGCGCAAGAAGCGGCTGATCAGGCGGGACGACTGCAGCAGCAAATTCAACAAATTCGCGAGCAAAGCAGTCGACGGGAAAACGAGCTCAAGCAGCAGGTTGATGATCTCGCCGCCAAACAATCCGATACTGCTGCTACGCGGCGAATCCAAGAACTGGGTGCTCAGCTCGATGAACTGAAGGGCAAACTCAACGTTGCCGACGGACTCATCTCCGAAAAAGACCAGCAGCTCGAACGTCAGAAGCAACAAGGGCGTGACTTGCAGGTGGAAATGCAGCGCCTGAAGAAGGATTTCGAGGCTGAAGCGCGGCGCTTGAAAGAGGAACTCGACCGGGCTATCGCCAACCAGAAAATTAAAGAGCTGGAAGAGCAGAAAGCTCTCTACGCTGTCCTGCAGGACAAGGCAGCCGACCGCGAGCAGGTGCTTTCCGGCGAAGTCGAGGATGCGCGCGCTCAATTACTGGAGGCTGAATCGCGTACACAATCCCTGGAGGAGCGAGCCGCCAATCTCTCTCGTCAACTCAACGCTGCGCAAGATAGCGTCGATGAGAAACAATCCTTCATACAGCAGCAGCAGGAGCGCGTTCGCCAGCTTGAAGAAAATGCGCGCACAAACGAGCAATCGCTGTTGGAACGACTGCGACGTGCCGAGGAGGAAGCAAAGCGTCTGGCTGAAGAGGTAACCGGCCAGCAGTTGAAGCTCGATGATGGTATTCGCTCTGAAGGCGAGTTGCGCGAAGAGGTTGCCCGCTTGCAGCGCGATTTGGATGAGTTGCGAGCCGCCGCCGATCATGATGTCAGCGAGGCGCGCGCCAAGGAACTGGAAGCCACTTCGGCGCTTGAGCAACTGCGCGACGAGCTGAGTCAGGCTATCGCCCGCGCCGATCAACTGGAGTGGGAGATTGGCCAGAAGGAAGGCGCCTGGAACGATGAACGCGAGCCGCTATTGCTGGAGCGGGATGACCTTCGTCAAAAAACGCAAGCGCTGGAAGATCAACTCGAGGAAGCCGGGCAAAGTATTGCCGCCTTAAACGAGCAGAATCGCGCGTTGGCCGCGGCCGAGAGTGAATTCAAGAAGGCCGAAGCCGGTTTGCTGGCCCGCATGAAACAGGCGGAAGGCGATTTGCAGCAGTACAAGGGTCTGCTTGAGGAGGAGTGGGAACGGGCCAAGCGTCGTGACGCCGAACTCGCGAGCACCAATAAACAGTATGGCGAGGAGTTGGCCCGCCGTCAGGTATCGGACGCCACCATCCTTGAGCTTGAGGAGCGCTTGCGTGATGAGCAGGCAGCCACTGCGGCCTTGCAAGAAGAGGCCGACACTGCCCGCTCCGCCGTCGAATCCACACGGCAGCAATTGGTCGCCCAGCAGGATGAATTTGATCGTCAATTGACGGGTGCACAGGTCGAGCAGCGCGAAGCGGTAGCGGCCCTGGAAAGAGCTAACCGCGAACTTGAACGTCGCCAAAGCGAACAGGCTGAGCGGGAAAGATCTCACGCGGTTGAACGGGATGAATTGGTTCAACAGGCAGAGCAGGTGCGGGAGGAGCGTCAAGCTCTTGAAGGCACAATCGACCAGCTCAATCTGGAAATCGAGCAGCATCGCGAACAGGTGCGCGAGGAGCAGGAGCGCCGCATCCTCGAAGTGGAAAATCTCCAGTACCGCGCCATGCAGTTGGAGCAGGAGAGCAAGGGAATGGGGCTCCGGCTTGAGCAACAGAAGAAGTTTTACGAGAACGAGCGCGAGCAACGCCGCCAGCGCGAGAATGAGTTGTTGAGCTTGAAGAAAGCTCACCAGGAAGCTCAAAGCACTATTCGCAAGCTGGAGCGAAATCTGGCCCAAAAGCAAAAGCTCGCCGACGAGGAAATAAGTCGTCTACGCCACCAGAATGAAGTCATGGCTTCGCGTCTTCGTCAGCGTCCGGTCAGCGCGCGTGCTCCGGTTAAGCCCGTCGCGCCGGTCGCGCCGGAACTGGACGATGCTGCGGAATCCTGATCAGGCTTGCTTAAACGTTGGCTGTAAGATCTGATGAACTGGTTAAAGGGAGCGCTTCATGGAAAGTAAATCGACGACAGAAACGGTTATAGCATCCGATGTTGAAATCACCGGAAACATTAAAGCCAAAAGCCCGGTGCAACTTCATGGCAAGCTGACCGGTGATCTGGATTGCGAAGGTGACGTCACCATCGGCAGTCAGGCCGCTATCAAAGGTAACCTCACCTGCAACTCGTCCTCGGTCGCCGGTTCGGCCAACGGCAACATTACTGCCCGCGACCGTATCCAACTCCTCGCCACCGCCAAAGTCCACGGCGACATCAAAGCCAAGCGCCTGGTCGTCGAGGAGGGTGTCACCTACGTGGGCCGCTCCGAAGTCAGCGCCACCCCGCCCGCCGCGAGCTAATTCATTTTTCCGCCCATGCTCAAGACGCCCTGACGGGCGCGTTACGAGCATGTGCTTGTAGGTTTGCCGTAAGGCGATCTGGAAACATGAAGAAGAAAATGATCCGCCGGAACGCCCCAACCCGCTTCGGATCTACCCCTTGCGCTGGATCACCGCCTGCATCACCCGCTGTCCGATTTCCCGGTAATTCTTCTGCGTGAGGATCTGTCCGTTGGCTTGGGCGTAGGGAATATGCAAGCTGATCGCGGGCAAACCCATCGTCTTACGCACCCATTGCACGAAGGTCGGCCCCGCGTTGCGTGAAGGCCGTTGATCCACGCGCATAAAATCTTCTGCGGCGTAATCCGTCTTCAGGACATTCTTAATGACATTGCACCACTTGGTCTCTTCAGCGTTTTCCAGATCCGCGTAGGCGTAAACCCCGTCTTTATCGAAGACCGGGGTCGCTTGCAGGTCGAGCACCAAAAGCGGTTTGCACTTTTGCCGCCAACGCTCGAGCTCGGCCTGGATGATGGCGGCCTCATGTCGTGACGGCAAATCGCCCCACGCGCGCCCGAGATCGTGCGGTATATTTTCCCGGCCGAACCAGCCCCATGCCACGCCGTCGGGATCCGCGAAAGGAATGGTCCACACCGTGTAACCGCCCTTCTTATGTTGCGCCCATTGCCGCATGAAACCATCGAGGGCCCATGATCCGGGCGTCTCGCCGGCGTGCTGGCGGGCCAATGCGAATACGCCGGGCAGGTGAGAACCCGCTCCGCCGTCGTGATACACCCGTTGCATGAGGCGGCCACCCTGGGTGATGCCAATGGCGGCGGTTTGCCAAAAGTCGCGAGCGCGATCGAGGTTTGCCTTCAAGTCATCCGGACCGTAGGGAAAACACAGGGCTATATCGGTGACCGGCGCGGGATGCGGAATCAGCCAGGATAATTCGCGCAAGCCATGCTCATTGCGCGATTCTTCGCCCTGCTTCATTCGCATCCAGGTGTGACCCGGCGAAGACGTCACGGGTATGCAAAAAGCGGGCGCGGTTCCACCGTAAGCGTTATCGATATTAGTCCAAGTCAGGCGAATTTTGCCGTCCGTGGGGGCTTGCGCATCCTTTTCCTCCAGCCGCAAGTAAAACCACAGGGCTTCCGCGCCACCGCACGGATCCGGGGAAAAACGAATTTCGGGCATACCGTCGCGCGCGGAAATGTGCACGCCGGCAGCATTGCCGCCGGGAAAGTTTGAACGAACGTTGATGGTCATGGTTTTTTCGCCTGCGCGGACGTTATCGACAAATCGCCGGTGATTTTGAACACGTGACCATCGCGATCGACCCGCAGGTCGCGGCCGGGAAACAAGGCCGGCAGGCGCTCGCGCAACAGCGCAGCCACTTCCTCCTCGATAAGCTCCTGCCGGTCGGTGGGAACACGGGCCCAGGTGGACATGCGCACATTGATCACATAACCGCGCCCAAGCTTGGAGCCGTATCCGGGGGTGAAGGACGCACCCACGTTGAAGAGCCCGTCATCCTCCGGGTTTGCGGTGGTTCCTTGCGCTGGACGACTCGGACGGAGCGGATACTGATCGCCGTATCGCGCCTCCAACGCATGGTCAATTTCGTCGAACGCTTTCTTGAGATCCTCCTCCCACCTCAAAACAACCGGATGGCGGGCGGACATGCTACAACTCCGGCCGGGCGATCAGATCGTAGTCCAGAGCCTGCTCAATCTTGGCTTTCACAATGGTCCCGGGTTCGATGCGGGCCGCGGCCCGTCCTTTAAGGAAAATCACCCCGTCGACCTCGGTGGCCTCCAGCTGGCTCCGACCCATGGCATAAACGCCGCGCGGGACAGCCATCCCACCCTGTGGCGCGCCGTCAATCATGACATCAATCTCCCCGCCGACTTTTTCCTTGAGACGTCGACGCGAGACCTTGAGCTGGGCGGCCATGATGGCATCGCGCCGGCGTTTTTTCTCCGCGAGCGGTACATTGTCCGGCAATTTGGCAGAAGGCGTTTTCGGTTCGTGGGAATACATAAAAACACCGACGTGCGAAAATCGGCCCTCCTCGACAAAGGCCAGCAATTCCTCAAATTGTTCCTCCGTCTCGCCGGGATAACCGACAATAAAGGTGGTGCGGATGGCCCCGTTCGGCATGAACATGCGGATACGATCGAGCAGGGCAATCGTTTCCTTTTTCAGCATGCCCCGACCCATATCGCTGAGCATCTTGTCGGATATATGCTGCAGCGGCATGTCGATGTAAGGACAAATACGCGGATCGGACGAGAGGGTGGCGAGCATGTCATCGGTCAAGAAGCGCGGGAAAGCGTACATTAAGCGGATCCACGCGTCTCCCTCCACCTCGAGCAGGGCCTTGAGCAGTTCCGAAAGGCGATAGTCGCCATAGATGTCGCGGCCGTAGCTGGTGGTGTCTTGCGCGATCAAGCTTAATTCGCGGGCACCGCTCTCCACCAGTTGCCGGGCCTCGGCCACGATGTCCTCGATCGAACGACTGACCTGGACACCACGAATATAGGGTATCGAGCAGAATTTGCAAAAATTGGAGCAACCCTCGCTGATCTTTAAATGGGCAACGTGGGGCAAGCCCACCCGCAGGCGCGGCGCCGCGAGGAATTCATTGTAGCTCGCCGAGAAAGATTCAGCCTTGGCGGCCAGTCCTTTGAAGCGCCGGTCGCCTATAGTCACAGGAATGCCATCATCGGCACCGCGGGGCTTCATGACCGCGCCTTCCGCCAGCTCGCGCACGATGTTTTCTATTTCAGGGTAGTCCTTGAAGCCGACCATGGCATCCGCAGCGGCCAGGTAGTGATTCGTTTCCGGCGCCCCCGCCGCCCGCTCAACCAGACAGCCCAGCGCCACCACCGACTTGATGCGGCCCTCTTCCTTCATGGTCTGCAACTCGCGCAGCACGCCCGCTGACTCCTCGCGCGAGTCGGTAATAAATCCGCACGTGTTGACCAGGCATACGTCTGCATCCGCCGGATCTTCGGCGATAAGAAAACCCGCCGTCGCCAGCTTGCCCAATATGCGTTCGGAATCGACCTCATTCTTGGCACAGCCGAGGCTGACCAGGGAGACCACGGGCGGTGATTTGTTATCCTGCTTTTGTTGAATCATCGCGGCAAGATAACCGGATTCGCCCGGGCAATCAACCGGCGAACAAGGGGTGTCCGGGGTTCGGGGGGGCGGGGGAATGGTTGATGGGCGATGGTTGATGAGTTGTCGCGCACAAAAAAGCGAGGTGTCCGGGGGAACAACCTCGCTTCTTGTTGTTCGACCATCGGTCGAACGGGCGGCGTATTGATTTATACAGCGCTCTTGAGGGCTTCCGCCTTGTCGGTCCGCTCCCAGGGGAACGCGCCACCGGCGGTAGGTTTGCGGCCGAAGTGACCGTAGGCCGAGGTCGGCTCGTAAATCGGTCGCAGCAGCTTGAGCTGGCTGACGATTTCCGCGGGCTTCAATCCGAAAACCTTGCGAACGGCGCGGGCAAGCTTCACTTCAGCGACCTTGCTGGTACCGAAGGTATCGACCAGCACGGACACCGGCTCCGGGAAGCCGATGGCGTAGGCCAGCTGCACTTCGCAACGATCGGCGAGCTTGGCCGCGACGATGTTCTTGGCCACGTAACGCGCCATGTAGGCGGCGCTGCGGTCGACCTTGGTGGGATCCTTGCCGGAGAAAGCGCCGCCACCGTGCCGGCCCATGCCTCCGTAGGTGTCGACGATAATCTTGCGGCCCGTCAGTCCGCAATCTCCCTGCGGCCCGCCGGTAACGAAGCGACCGGTGGGATTGATGAGATAACGGGTTTTCTTGTCGATCAGCTTGGTGGGAATGTTCTTCTTGATGACTTCAGCGATGATGCCGTCATAAATCTTTTTGTTGCTCACTTCGGGGGAGTGCTGCGACGAAATGACCACCGTGTCGATGCGCACCGGCTTGTTGTTTTCGTAGACCACGCTGACTTGTGATTTGCCGTCGGGGCGCAGAAACGGAAGCTTGCCGGAGCGGCGGGCCTGGGTGAGGCCGAGGCTGAGCTTGTGGGCGAGCAGGATGGGCATCGGCATCAATTCAGGCGTTTCATTGCAAGCATAACCGAACATCATGCCCTGGTCGCCGGCACCTTGCTCGGCGGTGGCCTTGCCGGATGCCTTCTTGGCATCCACGCCCTGGCTGATGTCAGGCGACTGGCGATCCAGCGCCACCAGCACGGCGCAGGTGTTGGCGTCGAAGCCCATGTCGGAGCCAGTGTAACCAATCTTCTCCACCTTCTTGCGCGCGATTTCCGCGTAGTTGACCGTGGCCTTGGTGGTGATTTCACCCGCCACCACGATCATGCCGGTCTTGGCGAGCGTTTCGCAGGCCACGCGGCTCTTGGGGTCCTGGGCGAGCAAGGCGTCGAGAATCGCGTCGGAAACGCCGTCGCACAATTTATCGGGATGGCCTTCGGTGACCGATTCGGAGGTGAAGATGAAGTTGCTCATGGACATAACGTATACTCCTTATGTAGTGAAACCCGCAAATCTAGCGATTTATCCGACCAGTTCAAGCACTTCCGGCGCTATTTCCCGCACTAATTCCTGGCAGCGCTGCATGACATCGGCGCCCGAATCGGACCCCATGGCCGCCTCGGCGAGTTCCTCGGCCTGCGAGTAGCGAACTTGCCGGATGACATCCTTGACCAGTGGCACCGCCCCGGGACTCACGCTCAACTCATCGGCGCCGAGTCCGATCAATAACGGGACCAGTTTGGGGTTGCCAGCCATCTCGCCGCAGATGCCGGTCCATATGCCGTGCTCGTGTCCGACATCGATGGTGTTCTTTATCAAACGCAAAATGGCCGGATGGGTCGGCTCATACAGGTAGGCGATGCGTTCATTCACGCGGTCCACCGCGAGGGTATATTGCACCAGGTCGTTGGTGCCGATACTGAAAAAATCGACGTGAGGCGCGATCAAATGAGCCGTAAGCGCTGCCGAGGGCACCTCGATCATGACGCCGACATCGAGATGATCGTTGAATGAAACGCCCTCATCGCGAAGTTCACCTTTACAGACCTCCAGCAGCTCGTTGGCCTTGAGGACTTCCTCGAGGTTACTGATCATGGGGTACATGATCTTCACATTGCTGTGGGCGCTGGCCCGTAAAATGGCCCGCAGCTGCGTTTTGAAAATTTCCGGCTGGGCCAGACAGAAGCGAATCGCCCGCCAGCCCATGAAGGGGTTGATTTCGGCCGGCGTCTTGAGGGCGGAAAGAAACTTGTCGCCACCAAGGTCCAGGGTACGAATGACCACCGGCGCTGGAGCCAATCCAGCCGCTACCTTGGCGTAGATGTCCGCCTGCTCGTCCTCGGTGGGTAGCCCCTTGCTGTTGAGGTAAAGATACTCGGTCCGGAACAAACCCACGCCGTTGCCACCCTGATGCTTGACCATTTCGACATCGGTCGGCAGCTCGATATTACAGGAAAGCACCACGGAGTAGCCGTCGAGGGTTTCCGCTGCCTCGTCCTTCAACCGGCCCAACTCGCTCAAAATCTGTTTGCGCGAGGCTTCGACCTTGCCATAGCGCTCGAGCTGTTCGCGGGTAGGGTGAATTAATACCGCCCCGGTGTTGCCATCGATCAGAATAGGCTCGCCCGCGGATACCCGGATACTGATGTCATGCATCCCCACCACGGCGGGAATGCCAAGGGCGCGGGCCATGATCGCGGTGTGCGAGGTGGGGCTGCCCAAGTCGGTAGCGAAACCGATGATCTTCGATTTGTCCAGCAGGGCCGCATCGGACGGCGCGAGATCATTCGCCACGAGGATATGCGGGGTGGTCAGGTGGGCCAGGCTGGTGCTGCTGGCGCCGGATAAATTGCGCAGGATACGGCGGGTGACATCCTTCACGTCCACCGCCCGCTCGCGAAGATAGTCATCCTCCACGCGCATCAGCGCCGAGGCATAACGGTCGGCCACGATGCGCAGGACGGTTTCGACATTCTTCTTTTCCGCCTTCAGGCCGCGAATGACCTCCTCGACCAGGGAGCGATCATCCACAACCAGTAAATGCGCATCGAAAATACTCGCGCTCTCCGGGCCGATCGCCTCCTCGACCTGCTTTTGAATCTCCCGGATCTGGTGACGCGTGTTGATCAGGGCGTCTTCGAAGCGCGCGATTTCACGCGCAATCTCTTCCTCGCCAATGTCGCGCTCCACCGCGCGTTCATCGTCAGTGGTGAGTAGAAAGACCGGCGCGGTGGCTACACCGGTGGAAACGCCGATACCGCGCAGCAGAATTTCCTTGGTGGATGAGTCAGTCATGTCTTCGGGTCGCGATCTCGAAAAGCAGGCCCGCCGCGGATTCAACGTCGCCGGCGGAACGGGTCATGCCTTACTCCTCAAAAAACTTGTTTTCGATTAATTCGCCCACCGCGCCCAGCGCCTCCTCGGCGTCGGGTCCGACGGCGGTCACCTTGATCATGGACTCATAATACCCTTCGAGGGTCAACAAGCCCATAATACTTTTGCCGGAAGCGACATGACCATCCTTCTCGACCTGAACATCACTTTGAAACTGGCTAACCGTTTTGACAAACAACGCGGCCGGACGGGCGTGAATCCCGAACTTGTTTCTGATTTGAAATTGTCGCTCTGCGCTATTCATTTTGCACGATTACCGGCGCACCCTTCGCCGGCTTAACATATCGATCAACTTTTCATCCAGTTCCTTGGCCGCGTCATGCCCCAGCTTTTTCAAGCGCTGATTCAACGCGGCCACTTCAATCACATTGGCCAGATCGCGCCCCGCGTCCACCGGCAAGGTGATAAGCGGAACTTCCACGCCCAACACGAGGCGCGTGGTTGGATTCAAACCGGTCCGGTCGAGTTCAATCTGCGGCGAAGGTCGCTGCAAACGGATAATCAAATCCAACCGGGTTTCGGTTCGAATCGAAGCCACGCCGAACAGGCTGGGGATGTGGATAATGCCCAGTCCGCGAATCTCCATGTGGTAACGGGTGATCTCGACCGAACTGGCAATCAAAACATTTCCGGACTCGCGCCGCAATACCGTAATATCGTCGGCTACCAGGCTGTGTCCCCGCTCGATCAAGGTCAGCGCGGCCTCGCTTTTTCCGATCCCGGGCTCGCCTTCGACCATCACCCCCACACCCATGATGTCCACCGTGGTGCCATGCGAGCGGGTGGTGGGGGCGGCCAGGCTTTCGATCAACAAAGTGGCCTCGTTCATGAAATGCCCGGTAATCATCGAGGTTCGCAAGACGGGCACGCGGTACCGGGAGGCCAACTCCTTGATGTCCGGGGTGATACGGCGGTTTCGCGTGATCACCAGCGCGGGAATGCGCTTCTTGAGCATCTGCTCCAGCCGGACGCGACGACTCTCACCATCAAGGCTTTTCAGGTAATGATACTCGGCCAAACCGAAAACCTGGATACGACGGCGGGCGAAATATTGAAAGTAACCAGCCATGGCCAGTCCGGGCCGGTTCAAGGAATACTCGGTGAGCTCGTGATCAAGGTGCTCTTCACCCGAAGCCACGCTTAATTTCAGCACATCGCTGGCGGCATCAACAAACTGGCGAATGGTAAGCGGCATGACGTGTTACATGGAAAACCGCGGCCCTAGATATAACTCGCGGCTCACCTCATCATTCACCAGAAAGTCGCTGCTGCCTTCCCGCAACACCTTGCCCTCGCAGATCAGGTAAGCCCGGTCCACAACGGCCAGGGTTTCACGCACATTATGATCGGTGATCAAGATGCCGAGTCCGCGCTTTTTGAGGTCGATGATGATTTGTTGTACGTCGCTGACCGCCAACGGGTCGACGCCGCTGAACGGCTCGTCGAGCAGAATGAGCGAGGGATTCGTCACGAGGGCCCGGGTTATTTCCAGGCGTCTACGCTCGCCGCCGCTCAAGGTGTAGGCGCGTTGCTTGGCCAGCGCGCCGATCTTCAACTCGTCGAGCAGAAAGCGCAGCCGCTTCACCCGTTCCGCTTTGTTGAGCGGCAGGGTTTCCAGAATGGCCATGACATTCTGCTCTACGGTCAGGCTACGAAAGATCGACGGTTCCTGCGCCAGGTATCCCATGCCCATGCGTGCACGCTGGTACATAGGGAGGCTGGTAACGTCATGGCCTTTGAAAAAGACGCGCCCCGCGCTGGGCTTAACCAGCCCTATCGTCATGTAAAAGCTGGTGGTCTTACCGGCGCCGTTCGGGCCAAGCAATCCGACGATTTCTCCGGCGTTGACGTTCAGATCGACGCCTTTGACCACCTTGCGCTGGTTGTAAACCTTCTCCAGCTTTTCGGTGCGAATGAGTTGGACGTTATCTTCCACGTTCCGGTACCCCGAACAAGGCCGTGGCGTCCTGACCCTCAGGATAAATCACCAGGCGTGAATTCGGCTTGCCCTGCATGCGGTTTTCGTCGCGCCAAAAGCGCATCACCTCGGCAGTAAAAATATTCTTGCCGCTCATCACCATGGGCTCGCCGCTCAAGGTAATTTCCCCGTCGGCCACCTTGTACTCCGCCTCGCGTGCCCGGGCTCTCTTGTCGTCCTGCACAATGATGACATTGCCCTCTGCCACGATACGGTCGGCCTTATTGTCCTCGTCGAAACGAACGATCATTTTGTCGGCATACAGGGTCAAACGCGGATCGACCACCACCACCTCGTTTTCAAAAAGGGCGTACTGCCGGTTGTAATCAAAGGTGAGTTTTTCCGAGGTGATCACGGTGACTTCCTCTTCGCTCTCGTTGCCGAAAACTGGAGCCATGGTGGTCACCAGAACCGCCGCGATAACAGCTAAAAAGTTTTTACTCATCTTGACTCTTCTCCGATTGTTCGTCGCCCGCGATGAGCGATTTGCTGGCGCCGCGAAGCACCACCTTGGAATTGCTCTCGATTTTAAGCGACTGTTCCGCGTTGTTAAAACTGAAACCGGTTCCCGTAACCACGAATTCACTGCGGCGAATCTGTATCGCATCGTCCGAAACAATAGTTCCGCGCGACCGGTTGAACAGGCAGGAAGGCGACGTCACCGTCATCTCCACCGGGCGTTCGTCGCTCTCGCCCGGTACGTAAAACTCGATGCGAAGGCCGTCTATTTCAATGTTTCCGTTCGGTAATACATTGGCTTCCTCGCCGAAAATCTGCGAGGTCAGGATACCCAGATCGTCATAGTTGGGCACCCGGAAGTTCTGGATCTTCGCCCCGCTGCCCAAATCAAGGCCGCTCACCGCATCGTTGGCCCGCAAGGGCATGCCGGCGCAAAGCACGGCCATAACCAACAACGCTTTGGTTCTGTGACTTTTCATGAATACATTTCCTGTTCGTGCCGCCGTACCATGCCAGCCCACAAGCCCGCACTCTTCAGGACGAATTCGACGATTTCCCGTCCCGCGCCTTGTCCGCCCCGGGAGCTGGTAACCCAGGCTGCGGCCGCCCGCACTTCCTCGACGGCATCCGCGACCGCCACCGGAAAGATTACCTGCCGCATGACCGCGAGATCAACCAGGTCGTCGCCCACGTAGCAAACTTCATCCGCGCTCACGTCCAGCGTCGCCAACAGTTCCGGCAAGGCTTCACCCTTACGTATCACGCCTTCGCGCAACGCATCAATCTTCAACTCGGCCGCCCGGCGGCGCACCACCTCGGATTTTCGTCCGGTCAGCAAGGCCGTGCGCAACCCGGCCAGCCGGGCCAGCACAATGCCATGACCGTCGCGGGCATGAAAATTTTTCGACTCGCCATCGGCATGGTAGATCAGGCGCCCGTCGGTCAGCACACCGTCGACGTCGAAAATAATTGCCCGCACCCGGGCCGCCCGTTGTTCAGCCGACCAGTTCATCAATCCCTTTCAGTTGACGCCACAAGCCCTTGAGTTTTTTGAAGGTCACCGCGTTTTCCTTGTCGGAAAGTGCCCGCGCGGGGTTGAGATGCGTCTCGATAAACACGCCATCGCACCCCGTCGCCACCGCGGCGCGGGCCAGATGGGGCGCCCACTGACCGTCGCCCGCGGTATAGTTTCCGCCTCCGCCGGGTCGCTGCACGCTGTGGGTGGCGTCGAAAACCACCGGATAGCCGGTTTCGGCCATGACCAGCAGGCTGCGCATATCCGCAACCAGGTTGTTGTAACCGAACGAACTGCCGCGCTCAGTGAGCACGATTTTGCGGTTGCCCGTGCTTTCGATTTTCGAAACCACGTTTTTCATGTCCCATGGGCCGAGAAACTGCCCTTTTTTGACGTTCACCACCTTACCCGACTCCCCGGCGGCCACCAGCAAGTCGGTTTGGCGACACAGGAATGCGGGAATTTGCAGGACATCAACCGCCGCCGCGACCTGTGCGACATCTTCCGCGGCGTGCACGTCGGTTAAGACCGGAACCTTCAGCGCGGAGCGGATTTCGGCAAGAACTTCCAGGCCCGCCTCGAGACCCGGTCCGCGAAACGAGCCAATTGAAGAGCGGTTGGCCTTGTCATAGGAGGCTTTGAACACCAGCGGAATACCCTCGTCGCGGGCCAGTTCAACCAGCCGTTTGGCCAACTCGAGACAGCCCTTGCGGCTCTCGATTACACAGGGGCCGGCGATCAGCGCCAGCGGATGTTTACCGCCAATCGCCACCCCGCCCATGGATATCATGCGTGTCATCAAAAAGTTCCAATCATTGGAAAAAATAGCGCCAGTAATTTCCAATGATTGGAACTTTTTGGCAACCTCTAGTTTTACGTGAACCGGGGCTCAAAATGCACATCATCCCGCCAAGTTGTCCGCGAGGCCGATCCACTCCTCCACGCTGAGCGTTTCCGGGCGCCGGCGGGCATCGATGCCACAGGCGGCCAGCGCCTCGCCGCTGTTCTCAAAATTCGCCAGGCTGGTGCCGAGCTGTTTGCGTCGATGGGAGAAGGCCTGCTTGATCAGCGCGTCGAAAAGTCTGGGCTGCCGGAGGGCGGCCCGGCGCTCCCGGGTCCGCTCCATGAGAACGATCGCAGAGGTGACCTGCGGGCGGGGCAGAAAACAGGTGCGGGATATTTTTTTTGCGACACGGGCCCGGTAATCCAGTTGGGACCAAATGGCGAGCAGGCCATAATCGGCGGTGTCCGGTTTGGCGCAGATACGTTCCGCGACTTCCAGTTGAACGGTGAAGACCATCCGCTCCAGGCCTTGTTCGAGCTTGAGCAGCTCGACCAGTAGACGGCTCGCCACCGCGTAGGGCAAATTGGCCACAAGTTTGTTGAGGTGGTGGGTGGCGACCAGTTCGCGATAATCCACGTCCAGCGCGTCGCCGCGGATCAGTTTGAGCCGGTCATCGCCTTGAAAGAGGTTGGCGATGTGCTCGCCCAACCGCTTGTCTTTTTCGACCGCGACCACCGCCCCGCTCTGTGAGGCTAGTTGCTGGGTGACCACGCCAAGGCCGGGTCCGATTTCGAGCACCCGGTCATCCGGGCCAAGCGCGGCTGTTTCGAGTAAAATGCGGAGAATGTTGTCGTCGATCAGGAAGTTTTGTCCGAGTACTTTGCTCGGATGGAAGTTTTGCGCGGTCAGCCAGGTCCGCACTTCGGAGGGGCGGGTGAGGCGCGGCAATTCAACCGGCTCAAGCTGCGACATGACGCTTCCAGGGATTGGGCCGCCGGGCCAGCTTTATCGCCGCGCGTATGGCTTCGATCATGCTGGCGGGATTTGCCTTGTTTTTTCCGGCAATCGCGAAAGCGGTTCCGTGATCCGGTGAAGTGCGCGTGATGGGCAACCCCAGCGTGACGTTGACGCCGCGGTCGAAGGCGATCAGCTTGAGTGGCGCGAGTCCCTGATCATGGTACATGGCCACCACGGCATCGTAGGCGCCTGCCGCGGCCTCGTGGAAGACCGTGTCGCCGGGCAAGGGACCATGCACGTCGAGTTTGGCGCGACGCAATGCGCTGACCGCGGGCTTGATGATTTCGACATCCTCGCGGCCGATATCGCCGTTTTCGCCGGCATGCGGATTCAACCCGCAAATCGCCACCCGTTTGCGTCGCAAGCCCATCCAGCCCAAGCCTTCGGTGGCCAGTTTGGTTTGCTCTTTGATGAGGGCGACGTTGATGCGGGCGGGAACTTCCGCCAGCGGGATGTGCCGGGTCGCGAGGACGACGCGTAACGGGCCGCCGAAAAGCATCATGGCGAAGTGACGGGTTCCCGTGAGTGCAGCCAGCATCTCGGTATGGCCGGGCGTTTTGATGCCGGCGCGATGAAAGCCCTCCTTGCATATGGGAGCGGTGACGAGGG
>JBMTVS010000027.1:0-16907 GCA_049451655.1 Kiritimatiellia bacterium
GCGCGCCTCGTCGGGCGAGATCGGCCGGTCAAACTCAACATTGATGGCAATGCTGTGCCCGTTGAACACCGGTACGCGGACGCAGGTGTTGGCCACGCGAATTGAGGCGTCGCCGAGAATTTTATGGGTTTCGCGGCGCATTTTGATTTCTTCGGTGCTTTCCCCGCTGTCATCCTTAAAAGAACCCACTGCCGGCAGGACGTTGAAAGCTATTTGATGCGGGTAGACTTCCGGGGCAAAGGGCTGACCCGCCGCCCAGGCGCGGGTCTGCTGATCAAGCTCGCGAACCGCAGGCGCTCCCGTGCCGGAAACCGCTTGATAGGTGCTGGCGATCACCCGCTTGATGCCGGCTACGCGATGAAGCGGGGCCAGCGGCATCAAGGCAATGATGGTGCTGCAGTTCGGGTTGGCAATGAATCCCGGATGATTCTTGAGGGCATCGGCGTTAATTTCCGGAATGACCAGCGGCACCCGCTCGTCCATGCGAAAATCGTCGCCATTATCAATCACTACGCAACCGCGCTTGACCGCCTCCCAACCCAGGGTCTGCGATGCCCCCTTGGATCCCTCGGTTCCGGCGAAGAACGCAAAGTCCATACCCTCGAAAGCGTTCGGTTCGGCCACCTTGACTTGAATCTGGTCACCATCAATTTCCTCCACCCGCTCGCTGCGGGCCAGGATGGTGAGGCTCTTCATGGGGAACTTGCGCATCTTGAGCAGCCGTACCATCTCGGTGCCGACTGCGCCGATGCCGACGACGCAGATGTTGTAGGTTTTCATGGTGATGTTGATTGTAATATGGAGGACGTTGGGGTTCGGCGTTCGGTGTTCGAGGAAACGCTTAACGGGTGGAAATGCCTTTGGTCTATAGTCTGCCTGCCACCAGGTCGCCGACTTCGGTCGTGGTGAATCCCATCTGATTCGCCAACTGGCTCTTCATGGAAGGCGTGGTGGCGGCGATGGCGGCTTCAATGGCATTGCCAGCAGCTTCCTCGCCAAGGTACTTGATCATCATCGCGCCAGCGCCAATCGCGGCGAGCGGGTTGATGGCGTTTTTACCCGTCCACATGGGCGCCGTACCGCCGATGGGCTCAAACATGCTAACGCCCGCGGGATTGATGTTGCCGCCCGCGGCAACGCCAAGTCCGCCCTGGGTGATCGCGGCCAGGTCGGTGACGATATCGCCGAACATATTCTCGGTGACCATCACATCGAACATTTCCGGGCAAGCCACCATGTAAAGACAGGTCGCATCGACGTGATAGTACTCGCGCTTAACATCCGGATACTCTGCGCCCACTTCAGCGAAGACGCGATTCCATAGTTCGTACATGTAGGTCAGCACGTTGGATTTGCCGATGAGCGCCAGCGTGTTGTGTTCGCCGATCCCCCGCGCCTTTTTACCGAACTTGCGGGCATAGTCGAAGGCGAACCGCAGGCAGCGTTGCACTTGATCATAGGTGTAAATCATGTTTTGCGTAGCTACCTCGTCCTTGGTGCCCTTGCGCGAAATGCCGCCCACGCCGGTATACAGGCCGCCGCTGTTTTCGCGAACGCAGCAGTAATCAATTTCCTTCGGACCCTTGCCTTTGATCGGACACTCCACACCGGGATAGAGTTTTACCGGGCGAAGGTTGATGTATTGATCGAGCTCAAAACGGATGCGCAACAGCACTTCCTTCTCGAGGATGCCGGGCTTCACATCGACATGACCAATCGCGCCCAGATAAATCGCATCGAAACCCTTCAGTTCCTCCAGCACCGCATCCGGCAAGGTTTCGCCGGTACGCAGGTAGCGTTCTCCACCCAGATCATAATCCTGATAATTAAGCGTGAAGTCGAATTTCTTTGCCGCCACTTCCAGGACCTTACGCCCTTCGCGAATGACTTCCGGTCCGGTGCCGTCTCCGGCGATCACGGCTATATTGTACGATTTACTCATGAGCTACTCCTGAAACACTTCCAATCCCTGGAAATCATCTACTTTTCGGGTTCCAATGATTGGAAAAGGCGCGAATATAAGGGTCTTTTGCGAGGGTCGCAAGCGATGAATTCGTAGTTGAGGGCGGGAGCGATGCATAGTGACCTTTAGTTTTTTCGTTGCGGGTGTTGTTTAGTTGCTTTCAAATGGGCGCTGTGCTGGGTAGTTTTCGACGTGGGAGCTAAAAAACAATGATGCGTTTGCTGTTTATGCCGGTATTAAGCCTGCTCTTGGTGATGAATGTCAGCCTGGCGCAGCCATGGGTAGTTGAGGATGCTGGCATGCCGCGCTCTTTCGAGTTGGCGCTCGACGAAGTGGCGGTGAGCGGGCCAGGGCAACGCCGGGTGCTCACCAAGGTGCCGAAGGCCCGCACGGCCCGCGAACTCCAGGAACGACATGGCAAGCGTGTGGCCGGTGTAGACGAGGTCACCGAACTGGTGCTGTACGAGATGGAGGAAGGTCGCCGCATCGGACGGCCACGTGTCGTGACCCGCGAAACGCTATTCAAAGTCATGGAGGGTGTAAATCCGGCCAAAATCGCTACCGCCGCCGGCGCGCTTCAGGTGAAGGATGCCGGTTCCGGATACTGGCGGGCGCAGGCCTCCGATTCGGCAACCGCCCTGGAGGTCGCTGCCGCCTTGCGAGCCGATCCCTCTGTCACCTTCGCCGAGCCCCTGCTGGCCCGCCAGCAGAGCAAGCGATTTACCCCTAACGACCCTCTTTTTGGCGACCAATGGCACCTGCGCAATACTGGTCAGTCCGGCGGTGTTTCCGGCATGGATGCCCGCGTCACCAATGTTTGGGCCCAGAATATTTTCGGTAACAACATCCACATCGCCATCGTGGATGACGGCGTGCAGGAGAATCATCCAGACTTGTCCGCCAATGTTGTGACCAGTTTGAGCTACGACATCAATTACAACGATGCCGATCCAAGCCCGGATATTGCAGGCGATGATCACGGCACTGCTTGCGCCGGGGTGGCCGCCGCGCGGGGTAATAACAGCATCGGCGTGAGCGGGTCGGCGCCGCGAGCCAGGATTGTCGGTCTTCGGCTTATTTCCGCCGGCACCTCCGACGCGGACGAGGCGGAGGCCATGGCCTGGAGCAACAGCGTCATAGAAATCAGCAGCAACAGCTGGGGCCCCAATGACGATGGCGTAACCCTCGAAGGTCCTGGAGCGCTGACCAAGGCGGCCTTTTCAAATGCTTGCGCCACCGGTCGCGGAGGACGCGGAACACTCTTTTTCTGGGCGGGTGGAAACGGACTGGAGGATAATGACAACTCTAACTATGACGGCTACGCGAATTCCATCTATACCATTTCCATCACCGCCATCGATCCGCGCGGCCAGCAGTCCTGGTATGCCGAGCCGGGTGCCAACCATGTCGTCGGAGCATCTTCGGAAGGTTACAACAACAGCTTGAATAACACTGGCATCACCACCGTCGATCGCACCGGCAGCGCGGGGTATTCCACCACCGACTACGCCAACGATTTCGGCGGCACCTCTTCCGCCTGCCCTCTGGCCGCCGGTGTGGGCGCGCTGATGCTCGAGGCCAATCCCAATCTGGGCTGGCGCGACGTGCAGGAAATCCTGTTGACCACCGCCACGCGTAATCATCCCACCGATGCCGGTTGGCGGCAGAATGGCGCCGGCATTTGGGTGAATCACAAATATGGTGGCGGACTCATCAACGCGAGCGCCGCCGTGGCCGCCGCTCAAACGTGGACCAACCTGGGGCCGCAGCTTATCAGCGCGCAAAATCAAACTGGTCTCAATGTCAGCATTCCCGACAACAACGCCTCCGGCATTACCCGCACCTTCACGGTGACCGAATCCATGCGCCTGGAGCATGTAGTGGCCACGGTGAGCATCAGTCACAGTCGTCGCCGTAATTTGCTGATCGAACTCATCTCGCCCATGGGGACGACCAGCACGCTGGCCACCACCGATGCTTCACTCACCTCCGGATCCGGTTTTTCCAGTTGGCCATTAATGTCGACCCATCATTGGGGCGAGAACTCTGTGGGCGAGTGGACCCTGCGGGTGTCCGATCGCGTCTCGGGAACTTCGGGAACCCTGACCTCCGCCGGACTCACCCTTTACGGCACCGCTGCCGAAGCCGACCCCGACCAACCGCCGGTGTTGTCGGTTCCCGGAGCGCAGAGCCTCGTCGTGGGCGACAACCTTTCCATCGCTATTAGCGCCACCGATCCGGTTGACGGCGACTTTGTAACTCTGACCGCTTCCAACCTGCCCGCCGGCGCGTCTTTCGGCGTGACCAACGGCAATGGCAGCAGCGCGGGAACCTTGTCGTGGTCCAATGTTGGTCCGGTTGGCGATTACACCGTTTACTTCCGGGCCAGCGACAAGGATGGCGAGCAAACGTCTTCGCTTGCGATAAGCGTTACGCCCCCATCAGCCTTTAAAGGCTACACCAACAGCACACCCATCACGATTAGAGACAACAACACCGCCTCAAACTATCCGTCGGTGATTTCGGTCACGGCTACCGGCATCATCAAACGCGTGATTCCAACCCTGCGTGGTTTGTCCCACACCTACCCGGCTGACTTGGATGTTATCCTGGTCGGTCCGGATGGCACCAAGGCCGGATTGCTAGGCGGAAGCGGGGCCGGCAATGATGTGAGCGGTATCAATCTAGCCTTCGACGACGATGCGCCAACCTCCGTGGGTGGCACCTTGACCAGCGGCACCTGGAAGCCCTCGGGAGAGGTCGACACCGCGATGAGCGCACCCGCGCCGGGATTGCCGTATCCTAGCGCGTTATCGGGCTTTACCGGCATCGGGGCCACCGGCAACTGGTCGCTCTATATCATGGACCGGGCCGCTCAGGATGACGGCAATATCGCCAGCGGCTGGAGCCTGCTGCTCGAGCTCGAAGGCGAAACCAATCAGCCGCCGCCCGCGCCCACTTACGGCATGCGCGATGATGGCGGGGTGAATTTGCCGACCATCACATATTGGCATGACGGTCTCGTCGTCGATGCCACGCAACAGGGCGCGGCTTTCGCACAAAACTTCGGCTCGCGCACGAATTTCTACATAAAAGGTGCGGCGATCAAGACGTGGAAAAACGGTGGCGACGTTACCGGCGCCAGCTTCAACTACAAGATATGGAACGCCACCAATGCCGAGCCGGGTTCATACACCACGCGCACGATCGGCTTTACAAGCAACGACGGCGGCAGCAACCAGACATGGGCCGCCTTCGGCGACGAAATCAATGTCCTGAACGGTCTCACCCCGGGCAACTACAACCTGAACGTCCTTTTCGATATTTCCGGCACCGGCACGCCCGGCATTCTCACCAACGGTCCCTTCACCGCGACGTTCTCCGTGCCGGAGCCGCCGCCGCCGGAAATTCCTGGCGCGCCCGCCGCAGTTTGGGCGAGCGAGACGAACGCCACCAGCTTCACCGCCGCCTGGACGGCTTCATCCGGGGCGGATGACTACCGCTTGGATGTGGCCACCCACCCGAATTTTGACGGGCAAGAGGGCGGCCTCATTCTCATCGACGAGGATTTTGCCGACATACCTGATTGGAACAGCGTAAATACCTTTGCCAGCGCCGGTAATTTTGGAGCCGCCGAGCCTTCCCGGCGGATGCGCTCCGGCTCCACCCTCGATTCACCCCCTGTGGATTTTCCCACCCAACTGGTCTTTTTTGTCGACGCTGACAGCAATGACAACGGCAAGTCGACCACGACCTATTTCAGTCTTGATGATGGCGGTTCCTGGAATGTCATCGACACGTTTAATGTCAGCTCTGCCGGCATCACCATCACCCAGCCCCTGAATGCCGCGCCCGATCTTTCCAGCGCGACCAACGTTCGCTTTCGTTTCACCTCGTCCTTTAGCAGCTGGTATCTCGATGATGTGAAAGTTACCGGCCTCGGCGATTTAAGTTCCAAGTATGTGCCCGGTTATTCCAACCGCGTGGTCAACGCGACGAGCCAGTCCGTTACCGGCCTGACCCTAGGCGCGACCTATTACATGCGCGTCCGCGCTGCCAATGCCAGCGGTGTCAGCAGCAATTCACCGGTGGCCTCGGTCACCACGCTTGAGCAGCTTCCCGACGAAGCGCCGGTCTTCGCGCCGGTCGCGGCACAAAGCGCCACCGCTGGTGTAGCCACCAGTTTTGTCGTCTCCGCCTCCGGGCGGCCCGACCCGGTGCTCGCCCTCGCCGCGACGGATATGAGCGGCAGTTATCTCTTCATTCCCGCGACAGGTGTCCTGACCTACACCCCGAGCTTTGCCGATGTCGGGGCGCGCTCTTTCACCTTCACGGCAAGTAACAACGTGGCTGTCGTCACGCAGGTGGTTTCCGTCACCGTCTCGCCTGATATTCCCGCTGCGCCTGCCTCGGTCTGGGCGGGTAATGTGACAGCGAGCGACATGCTGGTGGAGTGGGGTGCCGTTGACGGCGCGGAGAGTTACCGGCTGGATGTTTCATCATCAGCCACGTTTACGGGGGAAACGGGAGGTTCGGGCTCCGTTAGCGGCGAAAATTTCGATGGTGTCGGTGGTGGTTCTACCAGCAGCTACATAACCCGTACATGGACCAACAACGGCATTGTATGGACTGCTTTCAAGGCGCGTATTGACCAAACCGTCAACGGAAGCCAGGCGGTTTGTCTTCGTAACGAAGCCGGCGCGTATATTGTTTCGAGTGTGATCACGGGCGGCATGGATCGTCTCTCGATCTTGAGCCAGCAGAAATTTACCGGTAGCGGCGGCACGTTTGATGTCCTTGTTAACAACACCAGGATCGCTTCAGCGGTGCCCATCGCCAGCACCAACGTGGTTACGACCAACCTGATTGAAAATATCGGCATAACCGGTGATTTCACCATCACCATTTCAAACTCAGCCGCCGTACGGGTGGCCTTCGACGATTTAACTTGGAGCACGCCGGGTTCATCTGCCCCCGCCTTCGTCCCCGGCTACTCCAACCGTGCCGTGACCGCGACTAGCGAGCCGGTTTCCGGCCTGTTGGAAAATACGGAATACTTTTTCCGTGTGCGTGCCGTGAATGCGGTTGGCACTAGCCCCGACTCGCCCACCGGCAGTGCCACCACCATGCCCGGTGATCCGGTCGCGCCGGTTTTTGCGCCGGTCGCGCCGCAAACCGCGTTTGTCGACCGCGTGTTTTCGTTGTTGGTCGAGGCCACGGGCACACCGGAGCCGGAAATCGCGCTGACGGGCGCCACCGCTTCTTCCGGATATTCCTTCTCGCCCGACACCGGGCGATTGAGTTACCAGCCGTCATCCGGTGATCTCGGCACGCGAACCTTCACGTTTGTAGCCGCCAATATCGCTGGTTCCGCCACCCAAGTCGTGGCCGTGCTCGTGACCAACGCGCCGCCGGAAGCGCCGGTCGTTGCGGCCATTGCACCGCAGTCGATGCTGGTCGGCTCCACGCTGAATTACACCGTCAGCGCCACCGATCCCGACGGCTCGCCGTTTACGTTCTCGGTGTCCTCCGCCGTCGCTTCCGCCACGTGGACCTTTGACACCGACACCGGCGCGTTTGCCTTCACGCCCACCACAGGACAGATCGGAACCAATCAATTTACCTTCCGCGCCACCGACGACGACGGCCTGATCAGCGATCCGGTCAGCATGACGGTCACGGTGAGTGATCAGGCGGATGAGGTCGCGGTATCGCTGGGAGCTGCCCGCATCATCGCCGAAGAAGGCATTGCCACCGCGCATATTCCCGTCTCGCTCGCTTATGCCGGCACGGCGGCAGTGCAGTTCCGTTTCGTTGGGCCCTCATCCGGCACGGCTCGGCGTGGTATCGACTTCAACTGCCAGACCCAGCTACTGGTCGCCGGCTCCTCCTCGGGAAGTCTGGTGCTTAACATCGTGGATGATGAACTGGTTGAGGGCCCCGAATCGATTATTGTGCAGATGATTCCCGTCTCGCCCGCCACCGCCGGGGCGGTCACGCAGGCCGTGCTCCACATTCGTGACAACGACTCCGTTTCCATTCTCGCCGGCAACATCACCAGCGGCAATAACCAGCAGTATGAGGCCGCGGGCACGCGCATTCTCAAGGCCTTGCTGCCGGATGTTGCCTTGCTGCAGGAGTTCGAGATGACCAATGGCGCCAGCTACCGCGGCTGGGTCGACGAAACCTTCGGCACGGGTTTCAGTTACTTCGTTGAAACCAACGAGGGCATTCCCAATGGCGTGGTCAGCCGTTGGCCGATCATCGCTTCGGGCGAGTGGGAGGACATCCAAGTGGGTGACCGCGATTTCGCCTGGGCCACCATCGACATCCCCGGCACCCAGGACTTGCATGCGGTGAGCGTACATTTCAAGGCCAGCAGCGGCGCTGACAACATCGCCAAGCGCAATGCCCAGGCGCGCACCGTCACCAACAACATTGCGCAAAGCGGCTGGCTCAACAACGGCTTTGTGGTGGTCGGAGGTGATTTCAATTTACAGGTGCGCAGCGAGGAGGCCTTGCGTATTCTCACCAATGTGGTTAGCGACCTCCGCCAGAGCGCGGATCAGGCCGGCAATCGCAACACCAACAGCGGTCGCGACAGGCCTTATGACCTTGTTTTGCCGGGTTATGGTCTTGGCGCGCGTGAGAGGCCCTTTGCCTCGTGGGGATACACCTTCAACAACGGCATAATCTACGACTCGCGCATTACCTGGTCCTCCGGGCTCCCGCCGCCTTCGTTGAGCGGCGACGCGGCGGATTTTAATATGCAGCACATGGCGGTCATGAAGGTCTTCGAAATGGAAGTCACCACCACCACGTTCATGCAGGATCAGACCATCACCTTCCCGGCCATCGCCAGCCAGGTGACCACCAATACACTGTCTTTGAGCGCATCCGCCGGTAGCGGACTGCCGGTCAGCTTCACCGTGGCCGATGGTCCGGCGTCGCTCTCTGGCAGCCGCAACGTGATCTTCACGGGCGCTGGCGCGGTCACGGTGGTCGCGTCACAGGGGGGCGATGCGCAATGGAATCCCGCGCCGGCGGTCACCAATGTATTTGTTGTCGCCAAGGCTGCGCAGTCCATCGAATTCCCGGCGATCAGCGATCAGGCCGACACCAATAGCGTGGAATTGTTCGCCGCCGCCAGCAGCGGACTCGACGTGCAATTCGCGATATCCTCCGGGCCCGCCACGATTTCAGTCGATGACATAATGCAGTTTAATGGCGCGGGCACGGTCCGCGTCGTCGCTTCGCAAGCTGGCAACGCCATCTGGGGTGCGGCGCCACCGGTCACCAACACATTCGCCGTCACCGGGTCACTTCAGGTCATCACCAATGCCCCGGTCGATGTGCCGGTGGACTGGCTCGCTGAGAATTTCCCCGAAGCCGCCCCCGGGCAATTCGAGGCCATTGTTACCAACCTGGCTGCCAACGGGGTGATGTCGGTGTGGGAAAGTTACGTGGCCGGACTGGATCCCGGTGACACGGGCAGTGTGCTCAAGCTCGATCCGCAAGCCATGCCGGCTCCGGCGGGGCAGGATCCCGAAGCTTTTATCCTTCGCTGGCCCAGCACCTCCAACCGCATCTACCACATCGGCTGGAAGACCAACCTGCTCGAACCCTTCCTGTGGACCAACGTTCCCGCCACCCCGCCGCTCAACACCCATACCGCCGGCGCACCTCAAGGAGGAATTTTCTACCGCATCGGAGTCAGTCTGGAGCCATAAATCAAATCAAAAAATATGGCCCAAATATCAACAAAACAAAGAACTTTTAAGCGTTTTGAGCCGGCATGGAAAAAAATATTTGCAATAACGCTTTACCAAAATGAATTTCAGGGTATTTATCTGTTGACGGGTGAAATATGAATGAGTTCAATAGTCACGTGTGAGGAAAAAAATGAGAACAAAAATTTCAAAACAAATCGCTAGCATAGCTGCCCTGACCGCAGTCATCGCCACCACAACCTTCGCGCAATCCGAACCTGTTTATTCAGTGAATGTTATCGGCATGCAGAAAGTACAAACCACCTCAAGTTCCAGTGGCGGCTACTCTATGATCGCTATGCCATTCGACCAAGTCATTTCCGACTTGGATAGTGTAGTGGGTACAAATGGTGTTGCTAACAACAGTAGCTTTTTGGCGGATCAAGTACTGATATACGACCCCGAGATTCAGCGGTTCAACGTATATTGGCTTTATGGGGGAAGAAAGTGGGTTTCCAATGCAGGTTTTGCTACCAACATAACGCTCAGACCTGGCGGAGGTGCTTGGTACCTGAGCCGGGCATCTGAATCCACCACAATAACCCTTGTAGGTGATGTAGTCGATGATGCTGCGGTAACTAATTCAATCTTTCCTGGATTGCAGATACTGTCTTACCCGTACAGCTCACCTGTCGTGCTTTCCGATTTGGCACTCACAAATGGTGTATCAGGACCCAGCCCATTTGTTTCTGATAACATAATGATCTACAACCCATCCAACACGAGCTTTTCCACATACTGGTTGTTCAGTGACAGAAAATGGGTGTCCAACCAAGGCTATGCCACAAATGTCGTCGTTAACCCGGGATCCTCATTCTGGTACCTGAGTCGCGGGAGCGAAGTTGTTGAGTGGGTAGAAAATAAGCCATATGACCTTTAAAATAGGAAAGAAAATGAATAAAACTCTATTATCGTTATTGTCATTGCTTTTGTGCACGCAGTTGTCAAATGCAGCATTACTTTGGGGAAACAGCTCTCCTATTCTCGACTTTACAGGTTCTCCTGTGCCAGCATCAAACGACTCGTCCATTGGTTTTTTTGCACAGTTAATTTACGCCGGTACAAATTCTGTTGCTGATGCTTTCGACCATGATTTAACGTCAAACGGTGTTACTTCCGATGATGTCGTTGTGAGCACAGCTCACGCGGGTCAGGGCGTTGCAGCGTTTCTCGTGCAAGATGGTATTTTTCCTCTAGCGACGGGTGTTTCAGGTGGATCGGAAAACAACGGTACATATTACGTGCGTGTTTTTGATGCACCCAATGACAATTTCGGTCTGGGAACATTCGCTCCTATTGTTGGATCTTACTACTGGCAGTCAAGCACCCACTCTTATGAGTATTCCGCTACCACTGATGACCAGTGGAATTTCGCCCCTTCCGGCGGACAAACCACGATTACAATCATTCCCGAGCCAAGCGTGATAGCGATTATGGGTCTTGGCCTTTTCGGTCTTGCATCTGCCCGCCGTCGCTTGCAAGCCTAGGCGAACACAAAGACTCGACCAAAAAAGCGGCGCTTACCAACGCCGCTTTTTTTTGCCTGGATTGGTAGATGACAAGCGTACAATGGCCATCCCTTTCACGTGACCCAATGAAGCCTTCGAGCAATCGCTGGTGCTCGATCCAGCCTATAAGCGCCCGCTCGATGGGTTGATGATGCTCGACAAGCATCGATGAACGGCTGAAAGACCTGCCTCAACAATGCTTGGCTGCTTGATTCCGGGCGGCATGTGGATTTATGCGAGAACGTCATATTTGGTTAGAATTTCGCACGGGGGTTGCAATGACGTGGTAATGCTTTACGTTCGTAACTACGAAAGGAACCCATCATCATGAGCGAAATCACTTTTCCCGCGTTCGACCTCGCGCGTCTTCTGACCACCGTGTTTAGCCCTGACAAACGAGAGAAAATCTCCGTCCTGATTGACTTACCGGAACCGAAGGACGCCGGTGGCCTCGCGTTTTTGAAAAACCCTGACCTGACCATTCAAAAAATCGCCTGGGAAACCTTCTATGTCCCCCTTCGCGATGGATTGGCGGCGAAGTTGGGATTGGAGCCGGGCGGTTTTTACGCCTACAAGGTTACCGGCGGCAGCAACCTCGATATGCCGGACGAGGCGTGGGATACGGAAGGCAACCAGGTCTCGCTGGAGAAGGATGTTTATCCGGACCACGGCATCATCCTCTGCATCTCGACCTATTCCGCTACCGCGCCATTGACCGCCTTCGCGAAGCAATACGGTTTCCGCGGGGCGACATTGCACGGCGTGAACGACATTATCCTCTCCTCCGGCTTAAGCGTGAACTATCTGGAGGTGAGCAAGGAGGCGGAGAAGTTGCGCTCGGCCATGACCCGCGCCGACGCGTTTGAAATCGATTACGAAATCGGCGGCAAGACCTACACCCTGAAGCTCATCACCAACCAGCAGGAAGCGCAGAAGAGCCACGGTCTGTGCCCGCCGGGGGCGCCCGATGTGGCGAACCTGCCGGCCGGTGAGGTGTACTATGTCCCGGCGAGCGCGGAGGGGCAGTTCCCGATGTATTACGAGCACACCGACACCATCGCACTCATGGATGTGAAGGATGGTCATGTGGTGAAGGCGACTTTGATCGAAGGTGATGCGGCCCTGGTCGAGGCCCACAATCGCAAGCTGGCGGAAGATCCCGCTACCGGCGTCATCGGCGAACTCGGTATGGGCACGCAGCGTTTGCCAGTGTCCGGGCGCGATATTCAGGACGAAAAGATTCTCGGCACCGTGCATGTCGCCACCGGACGAAGCGATCACCTCGGCGGTGATTGTGTCCCCGGCAGCTTCACCGACAAGAGCCATGCCACCCATGATGATATTCTTTTCGCACCTTTCAAGACCCCGAAGATTCATGTGCCCCAAGTCCGCATGCACCGCGACGGAAAGGTGACGCCGGTCATCGAGCATTACAAGCCGACCGCCTACCTGGAGGAAGCCCTGGCGGCTTCCTGACCACCGCGTGAAGGATTTCTACGAGTCGAGCGAGGCGCTGGAGCAGTACCTGTTTTTTCACTACGGGGCGGCGAAGGATTACCTGCCGTTTTCCGGCTCGCCGCGCGAGGCGTTGGATTATCCACGGAGGGCGGTGAAGGAGCTGCTCGACAGCAAACTCCTGCCGAAACGCGACGCGCAGGCCCTCGACCTCGGTTGCGCGGTCGGGGCAACCAGTTTCGCGTTGTCGCGTTATTGTGCGTCGGTGACCGGTATCGACTTGTCCCGCACCTTCATCCGGGCCGCGCGACGGATGCAGCGCGAGAGAGCCATCCCTTTCCGCTACAAAATCGAGGGCAACCGGCGCGGTTCCACCACCTTGCGTCTACCGTCAGGCTGCAAGCCGGAGCGGGTTGCGTTCAAGGTTGGCGATGCGATGAAGCTTCCGACCGCGCTTTCAGGCTTCGACGTCGTGGTCATGCTCAACCTGATCGATCGTCTGCCGGATCCTGCGGCCTGCTTGAGGGACATAGCTAAACGCATTCGGCCCGGCGGGCAGGTAATCATTGCCTCGCCCTACACCTGGATGGAGGCTTGCGCACCGAAGTCGAAGTGGCTGGGCGGGCGAGGGGACATGGAAAACGTCGCAGCGATGGGCGAGGCACTGGGCGATGCTTTTCGCCTGCGCCGTCGTCGCCAAATGCCTTTTATCATCCGCGAGCATGCCCGGAAATATCAGTGGAGCGTGGCCGAGGGAACCATGTGGGTCCGGGAAGACACTTAATGTGCTTGAAATAATCAGCGGATTGTTCAGAGTTTGAAGCTCATGTTGAACCAGGACATAGCAGTCAATCATTCATGCCATCGTGACGCCTAAACATTCCTACACCTACGACGAATTGCTGGCCTGCGGGCGGGGCGAACTTTTCGGGCCGCAGGCGGCGCGACTTCCGCTGCCGAACATGTTGATGTTCGACCGGATTAGCGAAATCAACAAAACCGACGAGAAATCGGGCGCGGGCATCGTGAAGGCCGAGCTCGACATCAAGCCCGACCTCTGGTTTTTCCAGTGCCATTTTCAGGACGACCCGGTCATGCCGGGCTGCCTGGGGCTGGACTCGCTGTGGCAGCTCACCGGGTTCTACCTGACCTGGAGCGGCCACAACGGCAAGGGGCGGGCGCTGGGCGTGGGCGAAGTGAAGTTTTCCGGGCAGATCCTGCCCACCAGCAAGCTGGTCACCTACACGGTGGAAGTCAAGCGGGTGCTGGCCCGGAAGCTGGTGTTGGCGGTGGCGGATGGTTCGGTGTCCGTGGATGGCAAGGAAGTGTACAAGACCACCGGCATGAAGGTGGGTATATTCGAATCGACGGAAGGTTTCTAGGAGAGAGCGGTATGAAGCGAGCAGTGATTACCGGTATGGGCCTCGTGTCCTGCATCGGCAATACAGTGGAAGAAGTCAGCGCCTCTTTGCGCGAAGGGCGCAGTGGTATTGTGGCCCAGCCAAAGTTTGCGGAAATGGGTTTCCGCAGCCATGTGGGCGGCACACCGGCCATTAACGTGGCGGATCACATCGACCGCAAGGATTTGCGTTTTATGGGCGATGCCGCCGCTTACACCTACATCGCCATGGATCGTGCCATTGCGAACGCGGGATTGACCCCGGAGATGGTGTCGAACGAGCGCACGGGCCTCATCGTGGGGTCGGGCGGGGCTTCGGCGAAGAATGTCGTCGAGGGTGCCGACACCTCGCGTAATCGCGGCGTCAAGCGCGCCGGGCCATATCTCGTCACCCGTTGCATGTGCAGCACGGTCGCGGCCTGCCTGGCCACGCCGTTCAAGATCAAGGGCGTGAACTACTCGATTTCCTCTGCCTGCGCCACCAGCCTTCATTGCGTGGGCAACGCGGCGGAACTGATTCAGTGGGGCAAACAGGATATCGTCTTTGCCGGTGGCGGTGAGGAGATTGACTGGACCTCTGCGCTGATGTTCGACGCCATGGGCGCGTTGACCGGCGGCTACAACGACACGCCGGACAAGGCATCGCGTCCCTACGACGCGAATCGCGACGGCTTTGCCATTGCCGGTGGTGGCGGGGTAGTGGTGGTTGAAGAGTACGAACACGCGGTCAAGCGCGGCGCAACCATCCTCGCCGAAATCATCGGTTATGGTGCGACCTCGGACGGCGACAACATGGTGGCTCCGTCCGGCGAAGGCGCGGCGCGATGCATGAAGCAGGCCATGGAGGGCGTTGCAGGACCCATCGATTACATCAACACGCACGGTACTTCCACGCCAGCGGGCGACATTACCGAGCTCAAAGCAATTCGCGAGGCTTTTCCGGGCGAGCTGCCGCCTATCAGTTCCACCAAGGGATTATCCGGTCACTCGCTCGGCGCAGCCGGGGTGCACGAGTTGATCTACTGCCTGATCATGATGCAGGACAGTTTCATCGCCGCATCCGCGAATATCGAGACCCTCGACCCGGAAGCAGAAGGTTTCCCGATCGTGCGCGAGCGTCGCGACAACGTGAACCTGCAAACGGTCATGACCAACAGCTTCGGCTTCGGCGGCACCAACGGAACGTTGGTGGTGCGGAAAGCTTGACGAATTTTGGATTTTTGATTGCGGATTTTGGATTGGAATTGAGCTCGAGGTTTTTGTAGGGCGGGAACGGCTGAGTCTTCGATGCCTTCCCGCCGGATAGTCTCGTCGAGTAATGATGCTCGAGGATGGGAACCCGGCTGGAAGGTCTACGACCGTTCCAGCCCTACAATTTCCGAATCCTGAATCCTGAACCCCGGCTTCCGAACCCTGAACGCCGAACCCCGAGCCCTCTCTACCGCTCGTAACTCACCGGCACCGACGAATCGCCGCCGAAGGTCAGGCCGCTGCGCGGGGTGTCGATTAATTCATCGGCATTCACCCGCAGCATAATAATGGGCTTTTCGGGGGCGGGCGTGGAAGCGGTCATGACACTGGCCTCGTTGGTTTCCGCAAGCGCTTCCGCAACAAACGTGACCTGCTCGATGACGGGTTCGGGCGGGGCCATGACCGCGACCGCAGGTGTGCTGCCTGGCTGCTGAAGCGTAAGTGTCAAACCCACGGCCACCACCACTGCGGCGGCCGCATAGACGTAACCGGGCACGGGCGATTCGTAGGTGAACCAGACGCGTAGACGTTCCGCGAAGGACGCTTGCCGGTCGCGCGCGATGCGTTCGGACACCGCGCGGGCACAGCGCTCAGCGCTGCCGATGGCCGGTTGCTCGTGACGCTTAAGGGACATCAACTTCTGAATAGCGATGAGTTGGTCGACCTCGCGCTTCAGCTCAGGATCACGCTGAAGCAACGCTTCGGCTTCAGCGGTGAGGGCTTCGCCGGCATGTTCGCGGCAGTAGATTTTTAGTTGTTCATCATTCACGGTGCGTACTCCGCCAGTTCTTTTTGCAGGAGCTTACGCGCGTAAAATAGGCGCGACCGGACCGTTCCGCTAGTGGTGCCGAGAATTTCGGCGATCTCATCGTGCTGTAGGCCCTGAATGTCGTGCATGATTACCGCGTTCCTGTGTTTTTCAGACAGCTTTTGCAGCGCGATGTTCATTTTTTCCTGCACTTCGTTCAGGGTGGCATCGCGAAAAGGTGTGCTCTGAGCGGAAAGTTCAACATAAGCGGGGTCGCGCTCCACGCCACCATCCATGTCATCAAGGCTCATACCCATGACCATGGAGCGCCTTTTGCGGGATTTCAGAAAGCTGAAACCGCGGTTCATGGCGATGCGGTAAATCCAGGTGGAGAATGCGGAGTCACCCTTAAAGCGCTTGATGGCCCGGTAGGCTCGATAGAAGACGTCCTGGGCTAGATCCTCGGCGTCCTCCTTGTTAGAGGTCAGGTTGTAGAGCAACCCATAGACTCGCCCGTGGTTACGACGCACCAGTTCGTTGTAGGCTTCGGCGTCATCACCCTGGGCCCGGGCCACCAATTCCCGGTCCGAAGGTTCTTCCGGTCCTTCGGCGTGAGCGTTGATGGCTTGCCCGGTCATGGTCGGATGTGAACCGGATCCGGATTATTGCGCTTCGACCGGTTCACCCGCTTCGCGACCGGCATCGATCGCGCTTTTGATCGCCTCGACGAACTGCTCCAAACCTGTGGCGGGCACAATGATGGTGTCCCGCCGGCCGCCTACGTCCTCGGTGATGCGCAGAAAGCGCCCGCGGG